>CAZJVI010000008.1:0-29429 GCA_964549385.1 uncultured Gammaproteobacteria bacterium | reverse complement strand
CGGGCGGTTTGGGGACGATGGGATTTGCGCTTCCTGCGGCGATTGGTGCAAAAGTTGCAAAGCCTGAAAGACAAGTGATTGCTATTATCGGAGACGGATCTTTTCAAATGAATATTCAAGAGTTAGCAACACTTGCTCAGGATAATATTCCTGTGAAAGCGATTATTTTAAACAATAATTATTTAGGAATGGTGAGACAATGGCAGGAATTATTTTTTGATAAACGTTACTCTTTTGTAGAACTAAAAAATCCTGATTTTGTAGCAGTGGCAAAGGGATTTTTTGTTGATGCGAAAAAAGTTGATCAGCGAAAAGATTTGAGTAAAGCGCTGGATGAACTTTTGGATGCAAAAAACCCATACGTTCTTGAGGTAGTGGTAAAAAAAGAAGGAAATATTTTCCCTATGGTTCCAACAGGAGCATCGGTTGAGGAGATACGGTTAGAGTAAAAGTCAGAATTTTTGAAATTGGAAGCGAGACATTTTTGAATTTGAAATTTTGAAGTTTTGATTTCTAGAATATCAGATATCAAAACGTCGAAAAATCATTATCAAGAATAATCTCATTTCTCACATCAAAATATCTAAAATACTATGGAAGAAGAAAAGTTGTATACAATTATTATTTTTACAGAAAACAAGCCGGGGGTTTTATACCGGATTGCTGATGCATTTCTTAAAAGAAAAATAAATATTGAGAGCTTAACAGTTTCAGAAATCGAAGTACAGGAGATGTCACGTTTTACTATCAGAGTAAAAGGAACTGCACTCGCCATCGAAAAAATTTCAAAACAGTTATACAAAATAATTGAAGTTATCAAAGTTTTGGAAAAAGCAGATGAAGAATTAATTTATAAAGAAATCGCTTTAATTAAAGTCTCAACAAAGGATCCACAGAAGAGAAGAAGTGTCGAAGATATTGTCCGTTTGGCAAAAGCAGAAGTAATAGCAATAGAAAGAGATTTTCTCGTCATTGAAAAATCAGGGACAGAGGAAGAAATCGATTCGTTGTATTTGCTTCTTAAACCATTTGGTATAAAAGAATATGTGAGATCAGGAAGAATAGCAGTATTGAAATAGGTACTAGGTTTTAGGTGATAGGTAATAGAAAAGAGATTAGTTTAAAAATCTCTAGTACCTAGTCCCTAGCATCTAATACCTGATATGGAAGGAGGTGAAATATGGCAAAAATTAATTTTGGCGGCGTAAAAGAAGATGTTGTCACTCGGGAAGAATTCCCGATGAAAAAAGCAAAACAAGTTTTGAAAAATGAAACAATTGCGGTCATTGGATATGGCGTCCAAGGGCCAGCACAAGCAATGAATTTGCGTGATAATGGTTTCACTGTTATTGTAGGACAGAGAAAAAATTCTCCGTCGTGGGATAAAGCAGTTGAAGACGGATGGAAGGAAGGTAAAACTCTGTTCGATATTGAAGAAGCAGTAAAGAGAGGAACAATTATCGCGTATCTTTTATCTGATGCAGCACAAATACAATTGTGGCCTGTTATAAAACCACATCTTACCAAGGGTAAAACACTTTATTTTTCTCATGGATTTGCAGTAACATTTGCCAAACAAACAAGCATTGTTCCTCCAAAAGATGTTGATGTGATTCTTGTTGCACCGAAAGGTTCAGGAAGAACAGTTCGTAAAATCTTTTTGGAAGGACGGGGAATTAATGCAAGTTATGCGGTGTATCAAAATGTTAGCAAACATGCTGAAGATACAGTGAAGGCAATGGGAGTTGGTGTCGGATCAGGATTTTTATTCAAGACTACTTTTGAAAAAGAAGTCTACAGTGACCTGACCGGAGAGCGTGGAGTTCTCATGGGCGCAATTGCTGGTCTTATGGAAGCACAGTATGCAATCCTGCGAAAGATGGGACATTCTCCATCAGAAGCATTTAATGAAACAGTTGAAGAAGCGACACAAAGTCTTATCCCATTAATTGGTGAAAAAGGAATGGATTGGATGTACGCAAATTGTTCAACAACAGCTCAACGTGGCGCGTTGGATTGGAAAGGTGAGTTCAAAAAAGCAGTAGAGCCAGTTTTTAAAAAGCTCTACAAAAGTGTTTCTTCTGGTCATGAGGCAGAAGTCGTGATCAAAGTAAACAGCAAAAAGGATTATCGTAAAAAATTACAAAAAGAGCTTGACACAATGCAGAATAGTGAAATGTGGCAGGCTGGGAAAAAGGTTCGAGAGTTACGACCCGAGAACCAAAAGTAAAAGTATCACGGGTATCAAAGGTATCAAGAGTATCAAAAGTAAATACTCAAGAAAGCCCTTGATACCCATGATACACCTGATACATTTGATACTTTTAATTTATGAAAATAACTATACAACAAATTGAAGAAGCGGAGAAACGATTGCAAGGTGTTGTGATGAGAACACCATTACAATTTTCCAAACGCATGTCAGAAAAGTTTGATGCTTCTATCTATATTAAACGAGAAGATCTTCAGGAAGTTCGGTCTTACAAAATTCGTGGTGCTTATAATAAAATGGCTTCTCTTTCAGCTGCAGAACGAAAGAGGGGTGTTGTCACCGCGAGTGCTGGCAATCATGCACAAGGTGTTGCATATAGTTGTTCCCATCTAAAAATTCACGGTACGATCTTTATGCCGGTTACGACACCATTGCAGAAAATTGAGCGCGTCAAACATTTTGACGGTAAGTATGTCACGGTAAAACTTATCGGTCAGACGTATGATGAATCGGCAAAAGCGGCTCATGATTATTGTGATGAAAAGAATGAAGTCTATATTCATGCTTTTAATGATCCACTCACTATTGCTGGACAGGGAACAGTCGGAAAAGAAATTATGGAGCAGCTGCCAGAGGGCATAGATATTGTTGTCGCACCCATAGGTGGTGGCGGATTTATATCGGGTGTTTCCGAATACATCAAATCTATAAATCCAGGAGTAACTATCTATGGTGCCGAACCAGAAAATGCTGCCTCAATGGAAGCGGCTTTTAAAAAAGGGAAAGTAGTAACACTTGAAAAAATTGATACCTTTGTTGATGGGGCTGCAGTCCAGAGTGTCGGAGAACTTACTTTTGAAATTTGTAAAAGAAACCTGAAAAAAATTATCGTTGTTCCGGTTGGCAGGATTTGTAAAACAATGATCGATTTATACCAAAATGAAGGTATTATCGCGGAACCAGCAGGCGCGCTTTCAATGGCAGCATTGAGTAGTTTGCGCCACGAAATTAAAGGGAAAACAGTTGTGTGTGTGTTGAGTGGAGGCAACAATGACATCTTACGTTATCCAGAAATTCTTGAAAAAAGTCTTGTCTATCAAGAGCTCAAACATTATTTTATTATTGAATTTGCGCAAAAACCAGGACAGCTGAAAGTGTTTCTTGATAAAGCGTTAGGGCCCACTGATGATATCGTACGTTTTGAATATATGAAAAAAACCAACAAAGAAAAAGGAGCTGCTCTTGTCGGAATTGAATTAAAAAATAAAAAAGATCTTGAGGCATTTCTTAAAAGACTTGAAAAGCTCGGAATAAACTATCATAAATTATCAGAGAAGGAGATGTTATATGAATATATCATTTAAAAAAATTGATCATATCAATATTGTCGTAAAAAATCTTGAAGAGGCAAAAAAATTTTTTATAAAATTCGGTTTTGTTGTTCAAAAAGACGGATTACTTGAAGGCAAATGGATTGATACACTAACTCGTTTAAAAAATGTGAAAGCAGAATATGTCGCGTTACGTTTACCTGATGGTGAAACAAATTTAGAATTATTAAAATTCATCAATCCGGAAAATCTTTCAACATGTGATAATGATGTTATTAATAAAACTGGTTTTCGTCATATGGCTTTTGAAGTTAGAAACATTGAAAAAGTTGTTGATGATTTGAAAGAACAAGGAATTGAGTTTCTTTCACCAGTACAGGAATATAAAGAAACAAATAAAAAGTTATGTTATCTAAAAGGACCTGAAGGAATTGTGCTAGAATTAGCTGAGTATAATAAAAAGATTAAAGATTAAAGAAAAGTTTTGCTTATTTCTTGATTTAAGATTTTAAAAAGATTATGAAAAAGAATGTGAAGAAAAATAAAAATGTAGAGTGCGATTGTGGTAATTGTAATTGTGGAGAAAAAGATTTTGTTTCAGAGAATCCCGGACGTGATGTGCAAAGAGTTGGAACTGCACGATTTCTTGGAGAAGATCCCTACAAGATTCATGGAGATGTTTGGGCCGTTATCGGGAATGAAGGAGATAGTCAATGTTATTTGGGAATTACGGAAAAAGTTGAGGCGATTCAGGTAGCTGTATCAAAAAAAATTAAAGAAGAAAAATTGGGTGTTCGGCTCATCCCTCCATATTATGCTGGCGGTATTTCCGATGGACAATTGAACGGAACGGATGAAATGCGGTTTTCATTGATTGGACGTGAAGTTTCACACGACGCAGTCTGTTTGCATTTGAGTGGAAGCCAGGTGAAAGGATCTATTTCAGTAGTTGCCTGTGACAAACCTCCTGTTGGGACAGTTGCGGCACTTTTGGAGCATAATGAACCTGCAATTGTGATGTCTGACGGATCAATCCGTCCAGGAAATGATCCTGAAACAAATGAACGGATTGATTTGGTAACAGGTTTTCAAGTTGCAGGAGATGAGGATCAAGAAAAAAAGAATCGCATTGCATTGAACGCCTGTCCAGGATGTGGAAGTTGCGGAGGTATGTTTACCTACAATACAATGCAGACATTTTTTGGTGTTGTTGGGATGGAGCCTTTGCATATGGTTTCACCAGCATCACAAGACGTGCGACGAGTTGAGAAATTTCCTGAAGAATTAGTTTCCTTTCTATTAACGTTGATTGAAAAAGGAATCAAACCGCGGGATATCGTGACAAAAAAATCTTTGAAAAATGCAATTACCGTTGCGGTTGCAATGGGTGGATCGACCAATGTCGTTTTGCATGCTCCGGAAATTGCGCGAGCAGCAGGTTTTGATTTTTGGAAAGAGGTTATCACACAAGATGAATTTAATAATTTATCACGGAGTCTACCTGTTCTTGTAAATGCCCGTCCGTTTGGAATTTATTCAATGGTTGATATTGATGACAAAGGTGGTGTTCCTGTTATTGTTAAAGAACTTTTGGATGCTGGGTTTCTTGATGGAGATTGTATTACTTGTACAGGTGAAACACTTGCAGAACAAATAAAACGTTTGAATCCACCGAAACCTGATGGTGATGTTATTCATTCAGTCAAAAAACCATTCAAACCAACAGGTGGACTTCGGATGCTGCATGGAAACCTTGCACCAAATGGTGGGGCAGTTATTAAAGTTGCAGGAGTTGAAGGTGGAATTAAGGACGGAAAATTTATTGGTAAAGCGAGAGTTTTTAATAGCGAAAGAGAACTTCTTGATGCACTAACTCATACGCCAAATATTTTTAAAGATAAAGATATGGTTGTTATCCGATATGTTGGACCAAGAGGTGCACCAGGAATGCCAGAAATGCTTGATCCGACGTCAAGAATTACTGTTCTTTGTCGACAAAAAAATATTACCATTGCGCTCATGACCGATGCAAGATTTTCAGGTGGATCGGTTGGTTTGGTGATAGGTCATGTCGGGCCGGAGGCATATTTAGGTGGACCGATTGCGCTAGTTGAAGATGGGGATACCATTGTCATCGATTTAAATCATGATACAATGGATGCCGAAGAATTGAAGGACAAAAAAGTTTTGCTTGCGCGTTTGAAGACATGGCAAGAAGTGGCTAAAGAAAATGATAGTGTTCATCCTTTGATTCAATCAGTAAATAATCGTTTGCTCAAAAGAATGCGCGAAACAGCCAAACCTGCATTGAAAGGCGGAGGAATGAATTAAATGCAGTTTATTGTTATTGCATATGATTATAAAAATAGTTTGGAACGAAGATTTGCAGTTCGGGAGAAACATATAGAGTTAGGTGATAAACTAGTAGCAGAAAGAAAAGCTCTTTATGGAGTTGCACTTTTAGATCGTAAAGGAGATATGAAAGGTTCAGTTTATATCCTGGATTTTCCAACACGAGAAGGACTTGATGAATATCTTAAAAATGAACCCTATGTTATTGGAAAAGTTTGGGAGAAGATTGAAGTGATTCCATGCAAAGTGGGACCCAGTTTTGCAAAATAAACAAGGAGAGGGGTTGATGAATTACATAATATGAAATACATTAAAACAAATGAAGCTCCTGCAGCAGTTGGTCCATATTCGCAAGCCGTTGTCTCAAATGGCATGATTTATTGTTCAGGACAAATTGGCATTGATGCCAATGGAAATCTTGCAGAAGGTTTGGAAATGCAACTACAGCAAATTATGAATAATATTAAAGCAGTACTTCGTGCTGAAGGAAGTGATTTGGTGCATGTTGTAAAAACAACACTGTATCTTACTGATATTTCGCAGTTTGAAGTGGTAAACAATATATATGGAAGATACTTTTCTGTAAGTCTACCGGCAAGATCAACAGTCGGAGTAAGTAGTTTACCAAAAGGTGCACTAATTGAAATAGAAGTTGTAGCGGAGGTAGTAGCATAAGTATGAAAACTGGATCATTCCCATATGCATTTTTTCAAGGGAAAATTGTTCCGATTGAGGATGCAAAAGTTTCCGTTATGACCAATGCGTTGCAGTATGGTACGGGTTTCTTTGGTGGAATTCGAGGTTATTATAATAATGAGCAAAATTTTGTTTCTCTTTTTAGAATTGAGGATCATATAAAAAGATTTATTGACGCGACAAAAATTCTTGGCGGTGATCTTCCGTATACAAGTCAAGAATTTAAAAAAAATATAATTGAACTTGTTAAAAAAAACCAACCTAAAACTAATTTATATATTCGTCTTTTTGGTTATATTGGACATACCAATCTTAGCCCAAATTTTACTGATGCGCATTTTGATTTTAGTTCTTACATAATCCCGTTGGAAGAATATATGCCAATGGGAAAGGGCTTGTCGCTTCTTGTCTCAAGTTGGCAACGAATTAATGATAATTCTATATCAACCTTAGCAAAAGCGACCGGAGGATATATCAATTCGGCACTTGCCCGTAAAGAAGCAAATGAAAATGGATATGATGAAGCGATTCTTCTTAATAAATTTGGCAATGTTGCGGAAGGTTCTGCGGAAAATATTTTCATAATTCGAGACAACAAATTGATTACTCCTGGATTTTCCGAAGGAGTTTTGGAAGGGGTAACAAGAAAGTCTGTTCTTAAAGTTGCTGAAGATATGGGAATTGAAACAGTGGAACGTCCTATTGAACGGAGTGAGCTATATATCGCGGATGAGGCATTTCTAACCGGAACTGCTTGTCAAGTTGCATGGATTGAAAAAATAGATAGACGCACAATTGGAAACGGCAAAATTGGACCTATCACGTCACAATTACGGAAGAAATTCTTCAAAATTGTTAATGGAGAGGATGAGCAGTACAGTAAATGGTGCACAAAATTAGAAATTGAGAATTGAGAAATATGTTATGGAGCAAAATGCATATGTTATTACCAAATTTGATCCACTAAAAACCGTCGTTGATGAATGTCCGCGAGCTGGTGAATTGTTGTCGGAATACGGACTCCACTGTGTTAATTGTTTTGCTAATGAATACGATACTATTGAGACAGGTGCACAGATGCACAATATGTCAGATGAAGAAGTTAATGAAATGATTGATGAAATTAATGAGCAGTTGGATAAAGAATGGAGAGCAGTTCAAAAGGAGGGAACAGGGATCAGGGAACAGGGATCAGTTTAATTTATGAAAAATGTTTTAGAGATAAAAGATATACATGCTGGGACAAAAGAAGGGAAAGAAATTTTGCGCGGTGTTAGTTTGACTATAAAAAAAGGTGAGATTCATGCTGTCATGGGGCCAAATGGTGGGGGAAAATCAACGCTTGCGCAGGTTCTGATGGGACATCCTGATTATGTCATAACGAAAGGGAAAATAACGTTGAACGGAGTTGATATTACCAATTTGACTCCTGATCGACGAGCTCATCTCGGTTTATTTTTAGGTTTTCAATATCCCGTCGAGATAACTGGTGTTAATTATGGAAATTTTTTGAGAATGGCCGTCAATGAGAATAGGGAATTGGGGACAGGGAACAGAGAAATTAAAAAATTGTCACCAATTGCATTTCGCAATACAGTTGCACCGATTGCTAAAACGTTGGGTTTTTCAGAAGATATCGTAAAACGTTTTCTCAATCAAGGATTTTCTGGTGGCGAAAAAAAGAAAGCGGAGATTTTGCAACTCGCAATGCTGCGGCCAGATTTTGCAATTCTTGATGAACCGGATTCTGGACTTGATGTTGATGCCCTTCGGTATATCGGAAATGCAATTGGAGATTTAGATTATTCATTCGGACTACTTCTTATAACTCACTACCAGCGAATTTTGCATTATATAAAACCAGATTTTGTGCACATTGTTGTTGCTGGAAAAATTGTAAAATCAGGTGATTCACAACTTGCAAAAGAAACTGAAGAGAAAGGGTATGAACAGTATTTGAAAATGTCTAAATCCTAATATCTAAACAAGATTACTAGGGTGAAGGGTAAAGCGTTAAGGGGAAAGTATTTATGACTTACCCATGCCCCTTAACCCTAGATATTTTATCTATGAAAGTTACAGCACAAGATATCAATACAGCATATCAATTTGGTTTTCATAAACCTGAATCTTCAGTATTCAAAACTCCACGTGGCTTGAGTCGTGAGGTGATCGAAGCGATTTCCCATTATAAAAATGAACCGGATTGGATGAGAAATTTTCGTTTGCAAGCATTCATGACATTTGAACAAAAAATGATGCCACCTTGGGGAGCAGATCTCTCAGGAATCGATTTTGATAATATGTATTATTACATAAGTCCAACAGATCGGAAGTTTCGTGATTGGAAAGATGTTCCAAAAGATATAAAAGATACGTATGATAAGATTGGAATTCCAGAAGCTGAGAAAAAATTTCTTGCTGGAGTTGGTGCGCAATATGATTCAGAAGTTATCTATCATAATCTAAAAAAACAATGGGAAGAAAAAGGCGTTATTTTTGTTGACACGGATACCGCTCTTAAAAAATATCCCGATCTTTTCCGACAATATTTTGGGACAGTTATTCCGGCGGCGGATAATAAATTTGCCGCACTTAATTCCGCGGTTTGGTCTGGTGGAAGTTTTGTCTATGTTCCAGCGGGAGTGCATGTTGAAATTCCATTGCAGGCATATTTCCGAATTAATGCCGCCAATATGGGACAATTTGAGCGAACACTAATTATTGCAGAAGAGGGGAGTTATGTCCATTATGTTGAAGGGTGCACAGCGCCAATTTATACAACTGATTCATTGCATGCCGCAGTTGTTGAAATTATTGTTAAAAAAGGAGCACGCGTTCGATATACAACAATTCAAAATTGGTCTAACAATGTTTACAACTTAGTCACCAAAAGAATGTTTGTTGAAGAAGAAGGGATAGGAGAATGGATTGATGGGAATTTAGGATCAAAAAAAACAATGAAGTATCCATCAGTTTATTTAAATGGTAAAGGAGCAAAAGGTGAAGTGTTATCACTGGCGCTTGCGGGGAATGGACAACATCAAGATGCTGGAGGGAAAGCTTTTCATTTTGCACCATATACGACAAGTACGATTACATCAAAATCCGTAAGTCTTAATGGTGGAAGGTGTAGTTACCGTGGTATGGTAAAGATCATAAATGGCGCAAAAGGGAGTAAATCATTTGTGAGATGTGATGCATTACTTCTTGATGAGTTATCCCGTTCTGATACGTATCCTGTGAATATTGTTAATGAAGAAGATGTGACGCTTGGACATGAAGCATCAGTCAGTAAAGTGGGTGAACAGCAATTATTCTATTTAATGTCGCGCGGATTATCTGAGGCGCAAGCGACATCATTGATAGTTAATGGTTTTATTGAGCCAATTGTTAAAGAGTTGCCACTCGAATATGCAGTAGAATTGAATAGATTAATTAATCTCTCAATGGAAGGAGCGGTGGGGTAAGTTTAGGGAATAGGGATCAGTATATGGGAAAAATTATTGTTAAAGAAAATGAAGAGTTAGTTTTGCCGGTTTTGTGGACAGGGGATGAAACAGAATTAGTTTATGATATTACTCTTGCAGAAAAAGGTGCTTCAATAAAATTTCTTGGATTATTATTAGGTAATGGAAATAACGGATTAAAATTAAAAATTACTGTCACACATCAAGCAGAAAATACCAAAAGTGAAGTAATTATAAAAAGTGCTGTGTGCGATACATCACAGATTTTTTTTGATGGACTTATTAAAATCGAAAAAGGCGCAAAAGGAACTAATGCATGGCTAGCTGCGCATATATTGTTACTTTCACAAAAAGCGCGTGGCATTGCCATTCCTAATTTAGAAATTCTGGAAAATGCTATTAAAGCAGGACATGCAACAACTGTTGGAAGAATTAATGATCTTGAATTATTCTATCTTATGTCACGAGGAATTTCAGAAGAAAAAGCAAAACAATTAATAGTTGAAGGTTTTTTGCAAAATATCCTTCAACAGTTCCCGAAAGAATTACAGGAAAAAGTTAAGGAGAATTATGAAACAAGACTTCCCACTATTTAAAAATAATCCTGATTTAGTATATTTAGATTCTTCGGCGACGAGTCAAAAACCACAAGTTGTTATCGACGCAGTTTCAAATTTTTATACAAACTCTAATTCCAATATTCATCGAGGTATTTATGATTTGAGTCAAAAGGCCACAGATAAGTTTGAAGAAGTTAGAAAAAAAGTTGCATCGTTCATCAATGCAAAAGATGCTTCAGAAATTATTTTCACCGCAGGAGCAACAGAATCACTCAATGTTGTTGCCTTTGGATGGGGAAGGAAATTTTTGAAAAAAGGGGATATTGTTGTCTTATCTGTAATGGAACATCATGCGAATATCATTCCTTGGATACAATTAAAAAAAGAGTTAGGGATCAAATTATTTTATTTGCCACTAACGAAAGATTATCGTTTGAATTATAAAGAGATTGCTTTGCTTCCACTCGCAAAGAAGAAACGAATTAAACTAGTAACACTTACAAATGCATCAAATGTATTGGGGACTGTAAATCCACTTGATGAGATTATTCCATATTTCAGAAAATTAAATCTTGATATAAAAGTTTGCGTTGATGGGGCACAATCGATGCCGCATTTACCAACAAATGTTTCAGAGTTAGATTGCGATTTTCTTTCTTTTTCTGCACATAAGATGTTGGGACCCTCGGGCGTAGGAGTTTTATATGCCAAGAAGGAATTACTTGAATCTATGGATCCGTTTATTTTTGGGGGAGGGATGATAAAAAAAGTAACAAAAGAAGAAGCAACCTGGGCAGATATTCCTGAGAAATTTGAAGCGGGAACTCCAAACATTGCAGGTGTAATCGGATTTGCCACTGCACTTGATTATTTGCAAAAAATTGGTTTAGAGAATATTCAAAAACATGAACAAGAATTGACAAACTATGCACTTGAGCAATTTGCAAAACAAAAAAAGGTCACATTATATGGCCCAAAAGATTCAAATAATAGACTCGGTGTATTTTCATTTCTTGTTGATGGAGTACATCCTCATGATATCGCAGAAATTTTGAATAGATCACATATCGCTGTACGGACAGGGCACCATTGTGCACAACCGTTAATGCAAACATTAGGAGTGGTTGGGACAGCACGGGCGTCTATCTATCTATACAACACAAAGGAAGATATTAATAAATTGATGGAAGGAATTGAAGAAGTGAAGAAAACTTTTAGAATGTAGCCTATGCAAGATCCACTCTATCGTGAAATTATTTTAGAACATTGGCAACATCCACAAAATTATGGAATTGTAGAAAATTCAGATTTTGACGTAGAAGAATTTAATCCTCTTTGTGGCGATATGATTCGGTTGACGGGGAAAATAAAGAATGGGAAATTAACAGAAATTGCATTCATTGGCGAAGGATGCGCTATCTCAAAAGCATCTGCATCGTTGTTTAGTGAAGAAATAAAAGGAGAGAGTTTGGAGTCAATTAAAAAAGTAAAAGAGCAAGACGTTTTAAATTTATTAGAAATAGAATTAACACCTGCACGAACAAAATGCGCATTGTTAGTTTATAATTCATTTAAAAGAGCACAGGAGAATTATGAAAAATAATTATTATCAAATTATTGACGCAAATATCAATCGTGTGACTGAAGGGTTGCGAGTAATTGAAGAATATACACGTTTTTTAACTTTACAAAAGAAACAGACTGATGAACTTGCAAAATTGCGTAGAGAAATTAGTCAAACAGAAAAAGAATATTTGCAGGATCTTTTAAGTAGAGGTAGCGATGTTCGGGCTGCTGAACCTCCACCACAAAGAAAGGATTTAGAAACATTATTGCGGGCCAATTTTAAGCGTATTGAACAAGGATTGCGCGTTTTGGAAGAATATACTGGAAATCCTTTCTATACAAAAAAGAGATTTGAAATATATGCGTTAGAAAAAGAAATTTTATTAAGTCTCCAGAAAAAAAATATTAAACCAGGAATTTATCTTATCTCTGATGATGAAAAAAATCTTGAACAGGGTTTGAAATGGGAAGTTTCTGCAATACAACTTAGAGATAAAAAAAATTCGAAGAAAGTTATATTACAAAAAGCATTTCGTATTCAAGAAAAAGCGAAAAGGAAAGGGATCCCGTTAATAATCAATGATTATATCGATATTGCGCTCGCATGTGATGCTGATGGTTTTCATTCGGGGCAAGATGATATCTCAATCAAGCAAGTTCGTGATATTTTGGGTCCGCACAAAATTATTGGACGAAGCACGCATATATTAAAAGAAGGAATTCAGGCAGAGCGACAAGGCGCAGATTATATCGGCATTGGCCCAATTTGGTCAACTATTTCCAAACCAGAATATAAAGCGATAGGTTTTGATTATTTGAAAAAAGCAAAGGAACAAATACATATTCCGTATGTGGCAATAGGGGATATTAATTTTGCACATATGTCAGAAATTTTTTCTTTTTTACCTCCGAATGTTGCCTTAATACGAGCATATAAAGAAATCCCAGAAATTCAAAAGAAATATTTTTAGTTTGGAAGAATTTATTTTCTTATTAAACTAGCGATTTTAGCTCCTAATTCTTTTGTTCCGACTGTTTTGTTTAAATTTAAATCCTTTGTTCCAAGACCTTGGTCTATTACTTTTTCAACTGCTTTATAGATCGTTTCGCTCTCGCGTTTTAAACCAAAACTATACTCAAGCATCATTGCAGCAGAAAGGATTGAGCCAATAGGATTGGCAATATTCTGTCCAGCTGCTTTTGGATAGGATCCATGAATCGGTTCATACACTGCTGTTTTTTTACCAATTGAGGCAGAGGGCAGCATGCCGAGTGAGCCCGTGATAACTGATGCTTCATCTGTCAAAATATCTCCAAACATATTTTCTGTGACAATGACATCAAATTCACTCGGACGTTTGATAATTTGCATTGACGCATTATCAACAAACATATAGTTGACTATTACATTAGGGAAATCTTTTTCCATTTTTTGAATGGTTTCTCTCCAAAGTCTAGAAGTTTCGAGTACATTTGCTTTATCAACAACGGTGAGTTTATTTTTTCTTTTTTGTGCCAATTGAAAAGCATACTTTGCGATTCGTTGAATTTCAGTCTTAGAATATTCACTGGTATCAAATGCTGAAGTTCTATTTTTATTTCTTCCTCTTTTGCCAAAATAAATGCCGCCAATTAATTCACGAATAACAACAAAATCAGTGTTTTTAATTATTTCTTCTTTCAATGGAGAAGAGGGGAGGAGTTTTTTAAAAGTAAAAATTGGTCGGACATTTGCGTAGAGTCCAAGTTCTTTTCTCATTTTGAGAAGTCCTTGTTCAGGACGGACTTTTGCACTTGGATCATTGTCATATTTCGGATCACCGATTGCGCCAAATAAAATTGCATCTGATGAAATACAAAGTTTATGAGTTTTATCAGGATAAGGATTTCCCGTTTCATCAATTGCCACAGCGCCAATGAGACCTGTTTCAAAAATAAATGTATGACCAAATTTTTCAGCAATTGTTTCTAAGATTTTTTTTGATTGTTCAATTATTTCAGGACCGACTCCATCGCCGGAAAGAATTGCAATTGTTTTTTTCATAGAGTTATGTGATATCTTTTTTTAAGTTCTTCTATTACAGCATCGTTAATTTCTATAACACCTTTCACTACATGATTATCACGTATTGTTATCGCATTCTCACCAGGAATTCTTATTTTCTTACCATCTGTTGTTGGTGCATTTCGTAGTGTTTCAATAAATTCTTTTGTTTTTTGTTTAAATTCATCTATGTTTTGTAATAACTCTGGAGAAAAAGCTAAGAAAAGACTTCCGTCGCCTTTATCTTTATGCAACCCTTCATAAGCTGCTCCAGTCAACAGCCCACCAAATATTTCTACTATCATCGCAAGTCCGGATCCTTTATACGATGCATCAAATGCTCGTGTCGCGACTGCCTTTTGTGCATCAGTTGTGAGATTTCCTTCTTCATCGATTGCGACATCTTCAGGTAATGCAGTGTGTTCTAATTTATGTTTTAGTACTTTCCCCCAAGCAATTGCGGATGTCGACATATCAAAAATTATTGGATGTGGATCTGATGGAATACCAAATGCTATTGGATTTGTCCCAAACAATGCTTTCTTCGCGTTAAAAGGAGAAATAATAGGTACAGCTTGAGGGAAAATCATACAAATAAGATTTTCTTTTGCAATTTTTTCACAATAATACGAGATTGCCCCAGTAGTATTGAAATATCCTTTTACTCCTACAATTCCTATACCACTTTTTTTTGCTAGTCGTATTACTTCTTGCATAGCAAGAGGAGCAATCAACATACCAGGATTCTCTTTTGCATCAATAATTGTAGAGACTTTTGTTTTATGTACATATTCTGGTTTACCTTTTGGTATACAGTCAAAAACACCATAATTATTTTTTAATAAGCGTAGTAGTCCATGACTTTGTCTTCCAGCAAGTTCGCCAAAAAGAATGACATCAGTTATGATATCGGCTTCATTTTCGGAATATTCGGTAAGAATGATTTGTTTAATAAAATTTTTTAGTTTAGGAATTTTGACAAGCATAATAGAAAATTATTCAAAGGATAAAGAAAAGTCATTTTTTCTTTCTTTTTCAAATTTTTCAATTTCTGGTTTGAGACTTAATAAATAATCTATATCATCATATCCATTCATAATGCAAATTTTTTTATAGGGATTTATTTCAAAGGTCTCTGAGATTTTTTTACTCGGGACACTGATTGTTTGCTTTTCAACATCAATGATAATTTTTGTTTTGTGATTTGCGTTTACCGCTGCAAATAATAATTTCAAAAAATCAGGAGAAACTTGAACTGGTAAAAGACTGTTATTTAATGCGTTATTTTTAAAAATATCAGCAAAAAAACTTGAAACAACTGCCTTAAAACCATAATCTGAAAGCGCCCAGGCGGCATGCTCTCTGCTTGATCCACATCCGAAATTATGTCCTGCAATTAGAATTTCTCCTTTATAATTCGGATGATTGAGAATAAAATGAGGCTTTGGATTTCCTTCGGGATCAAATCTCCAATCTCTGAAAACATTTAACCCAAAGCCTTCTCTAGTAGTTGCTTTCAAAAATCTTGCTGGAATTATTTGATCGGTATCAACGTTTTCCATGTCGAGTGGAATGGCAGTTGAAATTATTTTAGTTACTTTTTGTTTTTTCATAATTTTCGTCATTCCCATGAAAATGGGAATCTGTATACTAAAACTAGTTTATGGATTCCTGCCTTCGCAGGAAGGACGGTTTGAGTCTTTTTAAATAAACTCTCTCACGTCAGTCACTTTTCCTGTTATTGCTGCTGCAGCTGCGGTAATCGGACTTGCTAAAAAAGTTCTTGCTCCGGGTCCTTGGCGACCTTGAAAATTTCTATTTGATGTCGATACACAATATTTCCCAGTAGGAATTTTGTCTTCATTCATCCCTAGACATGCAGAACATCCAGCTCCTCGCATCTCAAATCCTGCTTTAGTAAAAATTTTATCAAGTCCTTCTTTTTCAATTTGTTTGACAACATTGAGAGAGCCAGGGACAACAAAGACAGTTAGCCATTTTGGTTTCTTTTTACCTTTGACAATTTTTGCGATGTTGCGATAATCTTCAATTCGAGAATTGGTACAACTTCCCAAAAAAACATAATCCACTTTTTGCCCAAGTAATTGTTTGCCGCCTTGTAATCCCATATATTCCATTGCACTGCGGAAATTGTTCCGTTGATTTTCATTGCCCATGTCATCTTCTGTTGGAATTTTTTCTGTAATTTTCATTCCCATTCCGGGATTTGTTCCGTATGTTATCATTGGTTCAATATCATTGGCGTCGATAAAAAGTTCTTTGTCGTATATTGCACCGTCATCTGTTTTTAAAGTTTTCCAATAGGCGAGTGCCTTGTCCCATTCTTTCCCTTTTGGCACAAAGGAACGACCTTTCATGTATGCAAAAGTTGTTTCATCAGGCGCAATCATTCCACCGCGGGCTCCCATTTCAATACTCATATTGCAGATGGTCATCCTTGCTTCCATTGAGAGATTTTTAATTGCGGTTCCTGAGTACTCAACAAAATGTCCTGTGCCACCTGCAGTTGAAATTTTTGAAATAATATAGAGAATAATATCTTTTGATGTAACACCTTTCCCTAATTTGCCGTCGATTCTGATATTCATCGTTTTTGGTTTATATTGCAAGATTGATTGACTCGCAAAAACTTGTTCAACTTCACTCGTTCCAATGCCAAACGCAACTGCACCAAATGCTCCATGTGTTGATGTATGACTATCACCACAGACAATTGTCATGCCGGGTTTGGTAATTCCAAGTTCTGGTCCAATGATATGAACGATGCCTTGATTGGGATGTCCAAGTCCATAGAGCCTTACGTCAAATTCTTCACAATTTTTTCTTAACATCTCGACTTGTTTACGAGACATTTCTTCCTGAATTGGTTTGTCTTGATCTTTGGTAGGCACGTTGTGATCCATTGTTGCCCACGTACGATCGGTGCGGAAAAGTTTTATCCCTCGTTTTTTCAGTCCCGAAAATGCTTGGGGACTTGTTACTTCATGAATAAGATGCGCATCGATATAAAGAACGGCGGGATAGTTTGGTTTTTGTGTAACCACATGTGCATCCCAAATTTTTTCAAATAAAGTTTGAGGTTTCTTTCTCATAATTTAAACTATCTTATTCATGCCATCGATATATGCTTTAACCGATGCAGTTATTATATCAGTGTCTGCCGCAAATCCGTAATAACTAACTCCTTTATGACTGATTTGAATATGCACTTTCCCCAAATCATCGGTACCACCAGTAATCGCTTGTACCAAATATTCCTCAAGCCGTATTTTCTTTTTTAGAATTTTATTGATTGCCTGGAGGCTTGCGTCAATTGGTCCGTTACCTCCGGCTGTTGCAATTTCTTCTTTGCCATTTACCAAAAGTTTTACTGTTGCCATGGGTTTCAATGGTGTTCCGCAAACAACTTCAAGAAGTTGCAATGTGATTCCTTCTCCGCTGCCTTTGTCTCCCATGACAAAACGCAGATCGTCATCATTGATATCTTTTTTCTTATCAGCTAAATTGAGAAATTTTTCATAGACTGCATTCATTTCATCAGGCTTTAGTTTGTATCCTAATCTCTCTAAATGATGTCCTAATGCAGATCTTCCGCTTCTGGCAGTTAATGCAAGCGAGGATTCTTTGATGCCGACATCTTTGGGGCTCATAATTTCATAGGTAAATCGGTTTTTCAAAATGCCATTTTGATGAATGCCAGAGGAGTGTGCAAATGCGTTGCGTC
This sequence comes from uncultured Gammaproteobacteria bacterium, assembly GCA_964549385.1. Taxonomy (GTDB): domain Bacteria; phylum Patescibacteriota; class Microgenomatia; order Levybacterales; family UBA12049; genus JACDET01. Next base: position 11,453 of record CAZJVI010000008.1, on the reverse strand, counting down.
CAACGATTGCTTTATTTGCTTGAACAGGCATTCGCATCAATCGTGAAACTAATCGACTCGTTGGATAAATTTTTCGAGTGTTAATATTTGTCTGAGCGTTGAGATCTTTGCGAGTTTTCAAAATCATGACTGCTTCTTCAAGTGATGTATTGCCCGCTCGTTCACCGACACCATTAATAGTTACTTCAATTTGTCTGACTCCATTTTGAACAGCAGCAATAGTGTTGGCAGTTGCCATGCCAAGATCATTGTGACAATGTACTGAAACAATAACATCTTCAATTCCTTTGACATTATCAAAAAGATATTTTATTTTTTCGCCAAATTCATTTGGAAGACAGTATCCAGTGGTGTCAGGAATATTAACTGTCGTTGCGCCTGCTTTTATCGTCGCTTCGATAAAGGTTGCCAAGAATTCATTTTCTGTTCTTCCGGCATCCATTGCAGAAAATTCAACATCTTCTGTAAATTTTTTAGCATACTTTACTGATTCAACTGCTTGTTCCAAAATTTTTTCTCGTGTTGATTTAAATTGATGAATGATGTGAATATCAGAGCTACTGATAAATGTGTGGATGCGTTTGTTTTTTGCAAATTTAAGAGATTCGTTTGCTGCATCGATATCTTTGAAAACAGCACGTGACAGTGCTGTAATGATAGGTTTTCGGACAACTTTTGAAATTTCCTGAACAGATTGCAAATCGCCAGGGCTTGAAATAGGAAAGCCTGCTTCGATTATATCGACACCCAATTCTTCCAAAGCCTGTGCAACTTCAATTTTTTCAACGGTATTGAGTTGGCATCCAGGAACTTGTTCACCATCTCGAAGTGTTGTATCAAAAATATAAATTTTGTTTTTCATACGGTTTTAAAATGTATCCACCCCTTCGCATTCGCTCGGTGCGTCGTATATTATTTATATTAAAAATAATCAAGGAATACGAAAAAACCGCCTCTTTCGGCGGTTACTTGGTTGATTTCTTAATCACACAAATCCGCCGTTTTAAACGGTAAGAAGTGCAAGAGTAAGAAGATTTAATAAATTACGTTTCATAGAACAAATTCATCATATCAGCAACTTATCCTCCCGTCAAGAGAAAAAATATGTCCATATTATTTTTCAACAATCCATTTGTATTCGTTAAAATAGTGAGGTTGATTTTGAGGCGATGTGTCGTTGGATAGATGTTTAATTTGTGCATCATATGAGGGTTGGAATTCCCCCCAAGGGATAAAAGAATTAATATCTTTCGAGTTGATGCCGCCACAAAGAATAATTAATAGCATTAATAATAGTAAAAAAAGTAGCGTTGTATGTCTATGCATTATTGATCCTCACTTTCTCAAAAAAAAACCAGCCATCTGGCTGGTTGTTGCTAACTTTTAATTTCTTTTTTATCACTTACAATACAATACATTAGCAACAAAACCAGCATGTATCACTCCTGGGTCAACAAGAAAAGTTCGAGAAAATGGTTTGTTGCTTCTTATACTCATATCTTTATTTATATATAATACTATTTCATAAAAATGTCAACAATATAAGTTTCATTTGTCATACTATGTACGTTGTTGCCACTTGACAACATATAATTTGATTGTAAAATATAGAGTATAGGCGTTTCTTACATTATTGAGCTACTAAGAATGTCTCTTGAAGAGTCGTATTAGATAACACTGACTTTTCAAAAATTTTCCAAGTAATATTTATTTAAGAGATAATAATTAAAACCCGTTAGCAGTAAAGGTTACTCTAGTGGGTTTATTTATTTTATTTTTTATGGCAAGCAATAAAAAGCCGATAAAAAAACTTAATCAATTCTTTGCGACTGCAATTTGCGGGAACGATATTTTGAGTTCTACGTTTTATGTCTCCGGAATTTCTATTCTTTATGTAGGGATTTATGCTCCAGTTATTCTAGCAATTATTGTTCTTGTATTGTTCTTTTATAAAAGTGTTTATACAGAAGTTGTTGAAGCACTTCCAGTGAATGGGGGAGCATACAATTGTTTATTAAACGCTTCATCAAAAACCATTGCTGCTTTTGCAGGAACAATGACTATTCTTTCTTATATTGCAACTGCTGTTCTATCAGCCAATACTGCAATTGAGTATTCAAATTCAGTTATTCCTTTACCTGTGATTCCGCTTACTATTGTATTGATGTTATTTTTTGCTGTATTGGTAATTTCAGGAATTAAAGATAGTGCACGTGTTGCTTTTGCTATTTTTGCCGCACATATTTTGGTGTTAACGGTATTTCTCATTTTTGGACTGCTTTATGTATTTCATGGAGGACATTCATATCTTCTCTCAAACCTTCAAAGCACAAAAGGAATTGCTCTTAAAAGCGGTGGGTTACTGACCGCTCTGTTTTTTGGTTTTTCTGCGTCGCTTTTAGGAGTGTCGGGATTTGAATCTTCAGCAAATTTCGTTGAAGAACAAGATCATGGAGTATTCAGGAAAACACTACGCAATATGCTTATCGGTGTTGCAATTTTTAATCCGCTTGTTGCACTTGTTGTGCTCAATGTGATGCCATATCCTGCAATTGTCCATGCTGCAGACTTTCTTCTTTCCGATGCGGGGAGAATTATGGGCGGAACAATTTTTGAATATGTTGTTGTTATTGATGCATTTTTGGTGTTAGCAGGAGCAGTCCTTACCGGATATGTGGGTGTGTCCGGTCTTATTTACCGAATGACAACTGATGGATGTTTCCCAAATGCTCTTGGCAAGCTTAATAAAAAAGGAACAGCACCGTATATTGTTATTGCATTCTTTTTATTATGTTCATCAATTCTTCTTATTACAAAAGGTAATCTTCTTTCACTTGCAGGAGTTTATACAATTGCCTTCTTAAGTGTTATGAGCCTTTTTGCTTTTGGTAATCTATTAATGAGAGAGACAAGACCCACTTTAAAAAGAACATACCATGCGCCTTTCATTTTTGTTTTATTAGCCTTTATTGCAACAGCGAGTGGGGTTATAGGTAATATCCGCTTGGATCCTACAAATTTTGATTATTTCCTTTATTATTTCGTGCCAACGTTGGGAATTGTTTTCTTTTCTCTCAAACTTGATGATATTTATATTTCGCTTCTCCATGTTACAAAAAATGCAAGTATAATTCATCAATGGCTTCAAAAACATTTTGATGATATTATTTCTGGAAAATATATCGTTTTTGTTCATCATATTGATAGACTGTATGATGTTTTAGAGTATATCAATCGCAATGAAATAGGGAGAGATATTTATATTGTGCATTGTAACAATAACGATAAGAAATATTATCAAAAAAGTTTTAAAAATTTTAAGGAAACAATGCCTCATTTACAACGTGCAGGTGTCTTTGATCATTTTAATCTTCATTTACTTTATCGAGATGAACCGTTCGGCCCAGAAATTGTTGATAAAGTAGCAAAAGAATTAAAAGTGAGAAAGAATAGAATTCTTATTGGTTCTATTCATGGAACGCATCCTTTTGATTATGAGAATTTGGGAAATGTGAGAATTATTTTTTAACAAGTTTTTTAAATCTTTTTTTGTTCTTTAAGTACCTTTTTCGTTTTAATCCTCATACTGAGAAATCTTCCAAACATTATCCCTGCAAGGATTGCAAAAGTAAAAGCACCAATCATTGTTGGATTGATATAAGGACTCAATAGCGATTTCTCAAAGACACGAAAAGCAATATACAGAATAATGATGAAGACACTTGTTCTATCCATGCTAACAATCACTTTTTCTGTTTCTTCATGCCATTTTATGATATACATTCTCCCGACAATAAAACCGATAATCAAACCAATTATGATGCCCAGAAATGCGAGAGAGAATGAAAGTGCGTTCGTGAAGATGTCAAAAACAACAATACCGAACATAACAATTGCGACCATTGCAAATATAATCAATTGAATCCGTAATCGTTTGTGAATATGTTTCTTTGCGATATCTTTTTTAGCCATACTTAGAATATTCTATCAGAGATTACTTTATATACAAAAAGATATTATCTTTTGTTTTTTCTAATTTCCAATGTTTGAAAGGGAAGTAGTTTAGAAGTACTCGCGCGCCTGGTTTCAATTCTTCCTGGAGTTTTCTCTCAAGTCTTCCCATGATTGTCGGCATAGGATATATGCAGATAATGTCATATTGAGAAAGATCTTCTTCCCAAAAGTCTTTGTTATGAATGAAAGCATTCGTTAAGTGTGCTTCTTTTATATTTTGTTCGGATAGTTTTCTCAATTCATCATCAATTTCATATCCATGGGTTTCTATTCCTGTTTTCGTAAAAGCGATAACAATTCTTCCGTCGCCACTCCCCAGATCTGCGGCTTTTTGGCCAGGTTTCGCATCCGCCAATTCCACCATGGTTTCAACTCTGTAGCGTGAAGTTTTGAAATAAGGAATTTTTGGAATACCTTTCATAAAGTTATTGTAATATATCCTTGTAATTATTTCGCATTTAGGACTAAGATGGAATAGGTGAGTATATGGCAAAAAAAAGATATCCTTTTGATACAGTAAAACGTTCAATCGTGAAAGCAACGGTTTTTCGAATTCTTACTATTATTTCTGACACAATTATTGTTCTAACGTTAACTCATCGTTATGATTTGGCAATTGGGTTTGTTGTATTAACAAATCTAGCAAGTATGCTTCTTTATTATACTCATGAAAGAGTATGGTCATATGTTCCTTGGGGACGAGTTAAGAAAAACTAAGTATTAGTGCGTAGATGACTTGCAATTAATTTCTTATATTTTGAAAGAAGTACAACGCCAATAATTGAGAATAATATACAGCTAATCCATGGAAGACTCGGGTGGAATTGATAAAGGAATGCTGCCAGAAGTGGAGCAATCATACGCGCAACAGACTGCATTGATTGACTCGCGCCTTGAACACGTCCTTGTTCTTGAGGACTCGCAACTCCAGAAATCAAGCTACCATATGACGGCTCAAACAATCCGCTGCCAACCGCATAAATAATTATGTATACATAAGCCAAAAGAACCAAAGGGAAAATGGGAATGAATGCATTAATTGCATAAGAAATTGTAGTAAGGATAAATCCTCCAAGAACGAGTTTGATTGGGCCAAATTTAGGCGTAAGTTTGCCCGTTAAAAATCCTTGTGTAAACATATCTCCGATTCCCAAAACAAAGAAATATAATCCTATGTTTCCAGGATTCCAATGGAGAATATCTTTAAAAAAGACAGTAATAATAGTCGTCAATTCTGAAAATGCAAAGAAGTAAAAAAATCCAATAATCATAAGAGATCGCAAAATATTATTTTTCATAATATACTGTAATTGAAGAAACGGGTTCAAATGATGCAGTGTGAAATCAATCATTCGATGTTCTTTAACCAAACTTTCCGGCAAGACAAAATATCCATAGAGCATATTAAGAATAGTCAGTCCAGCTGCCAAAAAAACTGGCGCTGAAAGAGAAATACCTGAGACTAAGCCACCAACGGTCGGTCCAATGATAAAACCAAATCCTATCGTAGCTCCTACAATTCCAAAATATTTTCCACGTTCTTGAGGTTTGGTTACATCTGCAATATAGGCAATAACAGTACTGATATCTCCGCCAGTAATGCCATCGATTGCGCGTGCGATAAAAAGTATCGCAAGGCTTCCTCCAATTCCGAACAAAATATATCCAATCGCAGATCCCAACAAGCAGAATAACAGAACCGGACGTCTGCCATATTTATCGCTTAATGCTCCAAGAACAGGTGCGGCAAAAAATTGGCAGAATGAATACAACGATACAAGAAGTCCGACATATAATGCAATTTGATTGGTATGATGCGAGTCAACATATTTCCCAATAATAAAAGGGATAACAGGAATGATAACACCAATTCCAAGAATTGATAAAAAACCGGTAAAGAGAATAAAAAGGAATGGTTTATTTGCTAATATTGATTTCATCAGATTACTATTGTACGTTTTTTGGAGAGGGAATTGCAAGGAAGTTTTCATATTTCTCTTATTTGCGTTGGATGTAATATTTGTCATAATTAAGGTTAAGTTATGAAAAAATTGCCAATCATTTCTTTGACGGCTTGTCTTCTTTTGGTTATTTCATTGGCTTTTATAGTACATATTTCACAAAAAAGAACAGCTATTGAACAACATGCCGCAGGGACACAAATAACATTTTCAGGTTTAAAAGTTTCTGGGAATAAATTGGTTAATGAACAGGGTCAGCAAGTAATTTTGCATGGAGTTGACCGCTCAGGTACAGAATATCAATGTGTCACCGGAAATCAGATATTTGATGGTCCAAATGACGCGGCATCGATACAAGCAATGAAGACGTGGGATATTGATGTTGTTCGAGTGCCTCTCAATGAAGATTGTTGGCTTGGCATTAATAATGTTGTGACTGGAGGAACAACCTATCAACAAGCAGTAAAAAGTTATGTTCAAGTACTTAATCAAAATGGTATGTATGTTATCTTGGATTTACATTGGAATGCTGCAGGCGGAACAAAGGCAACCGGACAGACCAACATGGCAGATAGCGATCATAGTCCAGCGTTTTGGACAAGTGTTGCAAATGCGTTTAAGGGGAATAATACGGTTATATTTGATTTATATAACGAACCACACGATATCTCATGGAGTTGTTGGAAAGACAGTTCAAGTGGCAACTGTGGAACAGGAGCTGGAATGCAGCAACTAGTTAATGCCGTCAGAGGGACAGGAGCGACCAATGTACTTATGCTTGGAGGATTGGGGTGGGCAAGTGATTTATCAGGTTGGCTTGCAAACAGACCGACAGATCCGTTAAACAACATGGCGGCATCATGGCATATGTATGGAAATTCTAACTGTGAAGGATCAGGTACATGCTGGGATGCATCAGTTGCGACCAGTATTATGGCTCAAGTGCCTGTAGTTGTGGGAGAATTTAATGAGAGTGCCGATGGAAGTGTATGTGGATCAAATATTGTGAATACATTTATGAGTTTTCTTGACAAAAATCAAACAAGCTATGTTGCATGGACATGGGATACATGGGGAGGAGGATGCGGGTCTAACGCCATAATTACAGATTATACTGGTACTCCTGCATCTCCTGTTGGCTCTGCGATTAAAGCTCATTATCTTTCTCTTGGGAGCACTACAGTTATTAGTCCAACACAACAAAATCCGACAGCAATACCCACCATCAAGCCAACACAAACTTTCATATTGAACCCAACACTTGCACCTACGATTATCCCTACTTCTTTTGCAACACTTAGTCCTACTGCTAATCCCAATCAAACACATACCTCAATTGATCTCACAATTTTTGAACACGGCATTGGTCAAAGCGGTGATAGTATCAATTCTACTTCTTTTAGTTTGAGTAATCAAAATCCTGCTCATCCGCAAATTAACACAGAAGTTCAAATTTTTACACTAAAAAATCAATTAATTGCAAGCGGCAGTGCAGTATTAAATTTTGATTCATCTGTTGGTGCTTTTACGGCGACCTCTGTTCCGATTTCTACAGCTTTTCCCACAGGAACGTATCGAGTAGAAGTGAGAACAAACTATCATTTGAGCGCATCTACGAGTGCGACACAAACAATTACTGCAGGGCAAGAAAATAGTATCGCACCCGCAACATTGGTAGCTGGAGATATCAATAATGATAATACTCTCAGTATTTTAGATTATAATATTTTTATTGGCTGTTATACTGATTTTCTTGCTGCTACCTCATGTACTCCAGAACAACAAGTTGCAACGGATTTGAATGATGATGGTGTAGTCAATGAAGATGATTATAATCTTTTCTTGCGTGAACTAGCTGCTCAACAAGGCCTGCAATAAATTTTTATTTTTTCTTTTTCGTTTTTCCAAATGATCCTATGGCCAAAGCAGTTGCCATGAAAAATATTGCCACGTCACGAAATACAATATCAAAATCAGAAAGGTTTCCAACAATTATTCCTAGAAGCGTTAGTGCTGCAAGTGATGCGGCATACGCAGTTCTCCAACCGATAAGAAGCCAGGCGCTGAGTAGCGTTTCGTAAAGCGAAAATCCAGTAAGAAGAAGTTGGTGAGGCACAAGATCTCTCAAAAATTGTGGAAAAAACCAAATCCAGTCGTCAGGATGCAGTGTTGTCTCAACAGCCGCATACAAAAAAACACTTGCAATGCCGATACGAAGGAGTAGATTTACGATTTTTCCATTTTCCATGCTATTCTACTTTATATGTAAAATAACATATGAGTCAAGCCTCAATAACCCGTAAATTGTTCTGTCTTGATTTGCTCATTTGGCACATGCATGTCTTCAAGCAGCTTTTGTGTACCTTCAACCATTGGTGGAGGGCCAACAATATAAAAAATGGATTGAGCACTATCCACATGATATTTTTTTATCATTTCTTCTGATATCTTTCCTGTTTCGCCATCCCATGGCATTTGTGATTCTTGCGGTTTGGTAACAGTATAAATAACATGGATATTTGGATGATTTTTTGTAATTTCTGTTAACTCGTTTAAAAAAATGATTTCTTCGGGAACTGAAAATGAGACAAATAAGGTAAGTTTTTTATTGCTATTTTTTGCAGCTTCATGTGCAATCATGCTATGAAACGGAGTTATTCCCATCCCATCGGCGAGAAAGATATGTTCTTTTTTAGAATTTTCATCAAGAATAAATTGCCCCATCGGACCAAATATTTTTATTTTTTGATTTTCATGAAGTTTTAACAATTCTTTTTTAAAATCACTTTGGATGATTTTCGTTGTAACGACAAGAAAGTCTTTTTCTGATGGAGGAGAAGAAATCGTAAAAAATCGTGAAGATCCACGTCCATCAGTGGCTGTTATTGGCAACGTCCATCTATTATATTGTCCGGCAATAAAATCAAACTCCTTTGGTTTCTCAAAATAAAATACATATGTATCTTTTGTAAGTTTGTTTTTTTTAAGATATCGAATCGTATATGATTGTGATTGACGCATAATGTTAAAAAAAGCTCCGTTTCTTACATTTATTTATGAAAAAAGCTTTTATGATAATACCAGAATTGTTATTTAGCGTCACTACAAACACAAGAAGAATGTATGAAATTACTTAAACATATCCATTCTCTTTGGAATAAATCATCCGGAAAAGTTCGGCAAAGAATTGTCGTTTTGTTTACCATAGTGCTTTTGGTTACTATTTCGGTTTGGGTTGGTGGTATTTTCTTTTCTCAAAAACATCCATTGCTATTCGGTTTAATAGCAATTGCTTATGGATTGGGGCTTCGCCATGCTGTCGATGCCGATCATATTGCTGCAATTGATAATACGACAAGAAAACTTATGACAGATGGCAAAAAGCCAGTTGCCGTTGGCTTATTTTTCTCGCTTGGACATTCGACAATTGTTTTTATCTTATCTATTTTGGTTGCATCTTTGAGTTTATTTATTAAGCATCTCTTGCCTTCGTTGCAGTCAACAGGTTTTGTTATTGGAACATCTGTGTCGAGTTTTTTTCTTTTGCTTATCGGTTTTATTAATTTAATAGCGTTTCTTGATATTCTGCGAATTTTCAAAACAGTAACGAAGAATGGCAAATACAAGAAAAATTTTACCGTTGATTATTTTCAGGTGGGAGGTTTACTCACTCGAATTTTTAAACCATTTCTTCGGATGGTGACTACGAGTTGGCATATGTATTTTGTGGGATTTTTATTCGGTTTAGGTTTTGATACAGCAAGTGAAGTAGGACTACTGAGTATTTCTGCTGCAAGTAGTACAACAGGAATTTCATTTGGAGAGATACTTCTTCTACCCTTGGCCTTTACTGCCGGCATGGCGTTGATTGATACGCTTGATGGTGTATTGATGCTTGGTGCATATGGATGGGCATATGTAGAGCCTGTTAGAAAGTTATATTACAATCTGAATATTACCTTGGTTTCAGTTATTATTGCATTATTTATTGGTGGGGTAGAGGCAATGCAATTATTATCTTCAGCATTCAAGTTTAACAACAAATTTTTCCAGTTGATAAATGCGATTGATCTTGCCAAACTTGGTTATATAACTATTTTTATTTTTATCGTTTCATGGATGATTTCTTTCTTAATTTATAAAATTCGCAGGTATGATTTGATAGGAGAATTATAATTTAAAAAATAATCAAGGGAGGGGAGGTGATATAAGCTATGAATAGTAAAGTAATAATTGGCATTATTGTAGTTTTAGTTATCCTTGGAGGAGGATATTACGCATGGCATAAGCATAGTGAAACGCAATCAAGCACTGCTACTCAAAATATGAACATGCCAACGCAAAGCCAAAGTCAAAAAAGTAGCGCAGGAAGTACTTCTCAACCTAAGACTACGGATGCAGTTACTATCCAAAATTTTGCCTTTTCGCCGGCAACAATAACAGTAAAGGCTGGCCAGAGTGTAACATGGACCAATGAAGATAGTGTCGGACATAGTGCGACTGCCGATGACAATAGTTGGGATACCGGAGTTCTTTCTCAAGGACAATCAAAAGCAATTACCTTTGCAAAAGCAGGAACGTACACATATCATTGCAGTGTACATCCTAACATGAAGGCAACAGTGATAGTTCAATAGTATGTTTTTACAATTCGAAATTGCTAATTGCATAATAAACTCATCTGTCTCTATAATAAAAGCAGGCGGGTTTATCTATGACACCGAAAGAACTTGTTGAGCAGTTTTATGACTATCTTGTCCAGAAAAATGAGGCATGGTCTACATTGTTTTCTGAAAATATAACATTTGCAGATGCGGGAATGAATATCAATCAAGCAGGGAAAGAAAACGTGGTAAATTCTTTCAAGCAATTTCTTAGATCCGTTGAAGATATTCGGGTGAGACAGATAATAACTGAAAATGACAATGTCTGCGCGATTGTCCACTATGATTATATAAATGCAGAGAGAGATAAGCTCTCTCAAGATGTTGCGGAGATATGGCAGGTGAAAGAAGGAAAATTAAATTCACTTATCATTTATTTTGATATTACCGTGTTTAGACAATTCATGGGTCACTGAAAAGGTGAGGCACGGTTCCAATCAGTTTGAAAAGTATTTTCCAATGTTTGTATATCGTCAAGCTGTGTCAAGATTATTCCTAATTCACGGTTGTCATCCATACTTTGCGTAGAAAAATTAATTGAGCCAATATATGCTTTGTCATCATCGGTCAAAATCATTTTTGCATGCATGTATGGTGAAGAGATTGTTCTAACATGAACACCTGCAGCAGCGAGTTCACTCAGTGCTTTTTCGTTTGATGCAAGCTGAAGAAGTGTCGGCACAATAAGTTCTACTGGAATTGTTTTTGCTTTTTCTGACAAGTCTTGAATTAATTGATTGTCATTGATATCTTCTGTTTCTGCATCAATTGAGGTAGCAGCATTATTTACTAGTGTTTCAAGACTCGATCGGGA
>CAZJVI010000007.1:0-30623 GCA_964549385.1 uncultured Gammaproteobacteria bacterium | reverse complement strand
TTGATGAGCGTAAGCTCCCTCTAATGCATTGGTAGCAGGATTTACTTCAGTATGTTCAACAGGATGTAATCTTTCTGGTGCCATAGGCTTAATTATAACACTTATAGGATGTTTTTGCAATCAGTTTGATGCACAATTGAGAAGGAAACCTTGGACTTGTTTTTATACTGTGATGTTTGCTTCAAGCCCAAAATGGTCGGATAGATTTTCATCAATAACCGCAAAATTTTTGATTGTTATATCAAGGCTTGTAAAAATATAATCAACAGCAAGCCCTGGAGGAAATAGATTTTTTACCCGATGATTTTTTGGATCAAGAGTATTGCTAACATTATTTTCTTTAGTGAGATTGCGGGTAAGTGAAGAGATTTTTTTGATAAGCGGTTGATCTGGTGTGAGATTAAAATCTCCACTAAGAACAAAAGGAGGCTCTACTGTTTTTAAATACTCAATTAAGATTTCTCCTTGTTTTGTTTGGTGGGGTTTCTGAATATTAGTTTTTCCCCAGGCAAAATGGGTATTAAGAAAAGAAATTTCTTTCCCGTCAATTTCAAAAGTAAGATGCAGAAGTGTTCTTCCAACCTTTGTATAATCAGTTGATTCAGAATGGAATACGTCAAATTGCGAAAGAACAATATCTTTTTTCTTTTTAAGTACAAAATGTTTTTTGTAAAACGTTCCATTGCCCAAATATGCATCAGGGCTTGAAGTATACCGTTGGTTGATGGAGAGCACTCCGTAATACTTTTCTTCCAGAAATTTTTGTAGTTCTGCATACGTATTACGGTGAGAATTGATGTTGCCAGCGATAGTGTGGTTTCCTGTTAATTCTTGTAGATGTAACACATCAAAATCGTGTGAGGTTAGATATGAAGTAAGTTTATCCCAATAATTATCAGAGTTGATATTAAGTTGCAAGAGAGATAGTTGCATCATTTTAGTATAGCATGAAAAAAACTTCAGATCCTTCCTGCGCAAAAATTTAATTTTTTGCTAAAATACTCGTAGATGATTCCAAAGCAAAAAATTAACTCTTTTCAAAAAGATATTCTCTCTTGGTATAAATTAAATAAGCGAGATTTGCCGTGGCGCAAGACGCGCGATCCATATAGCATTTTGATTTCGGAAGTGATGTCACAACAAACACAATTGAGCCGCGTTGTTCTCAAGTATGAAGCATGGATGGAGAGATTTCCAACGGTAGAGACTTTGGCAAAAGCATCAGTTGCGGAAGTTTTGGAGTACTGGTCAGGACTTGGCTACAACAGACGCGCACTGCATTTGAAAAAAGCAGCTGAAAGTATTGTTCTAAATTTCAGTGGTGAGTTTCCAAAGACAGAAAAAGAACTCATGAGTTTGCCGGGAATAGGGAAGTATACAGCAAATGCAGTTTTGTGTTTTGCATTTGATCAGCAGGTAGCAGTTGTTGATACCAACATACGCAAAGTGATATTAACTCAGATTTTAAATGAATCAGGAAGTAGGAATTATGAATTTGGAATAAAAGAAAAAAATAGTAGTCATGATTCTAAATCCATGATTCATGATTCGATGGTAGAGAATAAGATAACAGAAAAAGAGATTGAGGATATTGCCAAAAATTTATTACCCAATGGTCTGGCTTATGAGTGGAATCAGGCATTGATGGATTATGCTTCGGCGGTTCTAAAAAACGAAAAAATACCGATTCCAAAGCAATCGAAATTTCATGGATCACATCGGTACTACCGTGGACAAGTTTTAAAACAACTTTTACAGAAGAAAAAAATTGCAATAAAGGATTTAGGATTTTTAATTAAAAAAAATTATACAGAAACAGAAGGGGAGTGGCTCAAGAAACTTTTGAATGAATTAGTTGATGAAGGGTTTATTACTATTAATGAGGGAAATGTATTCTTATCTTAATGAGAGCTTTATCTCGACGCGTTTATCAACAAAATGTCCATCCACCTCTCTATCTACATTCATCCAGACTTTTTTAATAACGGCTTTGTAAACTCTTCGAGGAGCATCATTTAAAAAATTTTCAGCTTTCCCAAAAGTTTTTCCTGATCTTTTATCAATTAAAGGAAGCACGTTATTTATTTCATTCTCATCTGACAGTTCTGTTACTGTAGCTTTAATATAGACTGCATCTCTTTCCCCCCATTGCAGAGGTTCAGTATTGTAAATTACTATGAAGGCCTTGCCGTTTGCGTTAATGTTTCGAGAATGCATTGAATCTTTTCCAGATCTCCAATAAAAATTGTAATTGTTGTCGTATGCAGCAACAAGGGGGGTATTCCATGGATCACCATCTTTTGAAGAAGTAGCAAGCGTAATATAAATAATCTTTTCAATAATTGCTTTTGCTTTTTTTGTAAGCTGTGAATCCATAAAAGTTGGTTTAGTCTTCTTTATATTCTTCCTTCACCTCGTCATTAAATTCTTTCAAAAGTTTTTTGATTTTCGGATCGATGATAACACGGCAATAATCTGGTCTTTTGCCGCTTTCATAAAAATTTTGGTTTTCTTCTTCTGCCTTATAAAATTTTGTAAATGGTACTATTTCTGTAACAATCGGTTTGTCATATTTTCCAGATTCATCTAATTTCTTCTTTGACTCTTCAGCTGTTTTTTTCTGTTCATCAGTATGATAGAAGATTGCTGATCTATATTCTGGTCCAGCGTCATACCCTTGTTGATTAAGACTTGTCGGATCATGAGTTGCCCAAAAAATATCCAACAGTGTTTCATAGGATATAACTTTGGGATCATACTCAACTTGCAGTGACTCAGCATGTCCAGTTTTTTTCATTGCAACATCCCAATATGTCGGATTCTCTGTCGTTCCACCAGTATAGCCCGACATAACAGACACAACGCCTTTTACGCGTTTAAAAATCGCCTCTGTGCACCAGAAGCATCCGTTGGCAAAGGTTGCGGCTTCAATTTTTTTAGCTTCGGTCATAAGGATATTATACAACTTTTGCGTTTTGCAGTTTTTAAAGAAAGAGTATACTAGTTGTATGGCAGATTCTATTATTGAAGTATCTCATCTCACTAAACGCTTCGGCAATTTTACGGCAGTCAATGATGTTTCATTTACCGTAGAACGTGGACAAATTTTTGCCTTCTTAGGTCCAAACGGTGCAGGGAAAAGTACCACGATCAAAATGTTGACGACACTTCTTTCTCCTTCATCAGGGGAGATCAAACTTAACGGTTTTGATGCATTACACGATAAAGATGACGTTCGAAAATCATTTGGCATTGTTTTTCAAGATCAGAGTCTTGATGATGAACTGACAGCTTATGAGAATATGGAATTTCATGCAGTATTATACGGAATTTCATCGGAAGCACGGAAAAAGGGAATCAAAGAATTGCTAACACTTGTTGAGTTATGGGATCGTAAAAATAGCATGGTAAAGACGTTTTCAGGCGGTATGAAGAGGCGTTTAGAAATCGCCCGGGGACTATTGCATCACCCCAAGATTTTTTTTCTCGATGAACCGACCCAGGGGCTTGATCCCCAAACCCGCAATCACATGTGGCAGTATATAAAAAATTTGAGTGAGAAAGAGGGGATTACTATCTTTTTTACTACGCATTATCTAGAGGAAGCACAAGAGTATGCAGAACGGATCGCGATAATGGATCATGGTAAGATTATTACTGAAGGCAATCTTGAGGATTTACTCAAAAAGACCGGAGAAAAAACTTTGGAGGATGCCTTTCTTAAATTGACTGGCAGTGATATACGAGAAGAAAGTGCGGGCAAGGCTGATCAACTGCGAATGCATCGTCAAATGAGAGGAAGATAATATGAATGCTATTTATATTTTATGGTTACGAGAGCTTAAGCGATATAGTCGTTCGCGTTCTCGAATGATTGGCTCTCTTGGTCAACCGATATTATTTTTGTTTGCCCTGGGATTTGGTTTGGGACCGGTATTTCAAAAAGCAGGGCAGGGGAATTATTTCCAATTTTTAGGACCTGGCATTATCTCCATGAGTATTCTCTTTACGGCAATTTTTGCCGGTATTCAGGTTATTTGGGATAAACAGTTTGGGGTCCTTAAGGAAACGTTGGTCGCACCTGTCCCTCGGTGGCAGATTATGCTGGGGAAAACCATTGGCGGCGCAACAATTGCGGTGTTGCAAGGCATTATTGTTCTTTTTTTGGCAACGATTTTTGGGTTCCGTCCGGAGATTAATCTCTTGTTTATAACGTTTATTTATATGTTATTGGTGGCATTATTTTTTACGGGTCTTGGGATTAGTATTGCTTCGGTTCTCGGAGATATCAATGGCTTCCAGATTATTATGAATTTTTTGGTGCAGCCTGTTTTTTTCCTTTCAGGAGCTTTGTTCCCGTTGCAAGATTTACCCAAAATTATCAGTATTATTACCGCGTTTGATCCACTGACCTATGGGGTTGATGGGATCCGTGGGACATTAACGGGCATGAGCCATTTTGGATTAACTGTAGATATGACAGTATTGGTAGTTCTCGTGGCAATTATTCTCTCAATTGGCGCAACGTTATTCTCGAGAATTGAAATTTGAGAATCAACAATTAGCCATTTATTATTTGGAGGATGAATTATAGTAATCAATCTACTGCATTGATGTAAGTTGGGTGATATTTTTAATAACTCCTAATCCTGCAGCTGGGAGAGAATGTTCTTTGTGATCTTTACCTAAGCCAAGGATTTCATATTGATAGGAAACATTATTTTTTAAATAGTAAATAGTTTGGTAGTGATTTTTTGTATAATCGGTAGGGATAGGGATTCCTCGTACTGCATTAGTAAATTTTCCACCTGTTCCATAATAGATATTAAAAGAAGTGAAATCATTTGGGGAAACATTAGGCAATAGAACAGTTGCCTTGCTGTAGAGTCCTGCCACTGTGCTCGCACCTTCTACCATTCCTCTGACAGCAGGTCTGTCAAATGTTCCCATTACTCCGATAGCTAATACGACACATGCACTAATAACAACTATTCTTCGAAAGATGAAGGTTTGAGATCCTGCCGTTGAACGAGATGAGGATCGGGGAACAGTACGTTTTACTGTTTTTGTTGTTGATGCTTTTTTTGGAGCAGTTTTCTTTTTCATGACTATATTTAGTAGAACAAAAAAGTATATACTTTGTCAAGTCCAAATTTATTATCTTAGAGGCATTGGCGCAGCAGTTGCGTAATAATCTACTTCACTAACTCCTTTATGTTCTCTATTTATTTCTACAACTTTTCTAATTTTTTCGCGAAGCGCTCTTCCATTTTCAATGCCTGGGATAGATGAATCGCCCCATGTTGCATCTGAAGTGAATAGTTGAATATTTGAGCAGTTAAATAATCCAAGAAGAAATGATTGTAAAAAAACAGTGTCTTTAACTCGATATAGTTCAAGATCATCAATTCTTCTAATAAAAATACCTGAGTAAACACGCAAGCGTTGATTGGTAAGGACATAGATAGTTCTTTTTGTACTCAAATATAAGTAATATGCAATTATGAGAGGGAAAATCAGCCAGAAAAATAAGAAACAAATGATATATGCTACAAAATGAATTGCCTGAGAAGATCGACCTATCCAAATAATTGTTTCATTTGGGTCTGTTTCGTGTAGTTCTTCGTAAATTTCCTGGTAGGCTAGATCAGCGACTATTTCTTTCTTAGTATTTCCATTTGAGGAAACAGTCTGCTTAGTTTGGGTTGGGGTGCTGGTTTCAGAACTTTTTTTCAGAGAAGCAGAAGAAAAGATTTCAAAGAAATCCTTTGGTCGGGAGCTGCGATTTGTTTGACTAGTATTCACGCGCCGTTCCTTTCGGTTGATTCATTATAGCATAATATAATTTGTTTATAAGTTAAATCTTTTTAGAAAAACATTTTTTACTGTCTCAACAAGGAACAAATACGCACCGATCAGAAAAATGAGGATTCCAAAATAACGCATTGGTGGAATCACTAGGCCCAAGGTTGAAGCAATTGGTGTAAAAGGAAGGAGAACACCTATAAGCGCTAATGACAGACAGGTGATCACTAACCATTTACCAGGCCGACTAAAGAAAAAAGGAGTTCGGGATGTGCGAATAACAAATACGACCAGAATCTCCGTTGCAATCGATTCGATAAACCAGCCCGTTTGGAAAAGTGAACCTTTTGCATGGAAGACAAAAAGCATAATGCCAAAGGTCGCAAAATCGAAAATAGAGGAGAGTGGACCAAAAAAGATCATATAGTTCTTAATAAAATCTATATTCCAGTGTCTGGGCTTTACGAGTGATTCTGCATCGACATTATCTGATGGGATACTCAATTGCGAGACATCGTAAATACCATTGGTCAGTAATATTTGAAGCGGTGTCATTGGTAAAAATGGCAGGAAAAAAGATGCACCTGCTGCGGAAAACATATTTCCAAAATTAGAACTCGTTGCCATGAGGATATATTTGATAGTGTTGCTGAATGTTTTTCTTCCTTCAATGATGCCGTCGGCAATAACATCGAGACCTTTTCGAAGAAGAACCACTGCTGCAGCATCTTTTGCAACGTCAACGGCTGTATTCACCGAGATGCCAACATCTGCGCTATGAAGCGATGGTAAGTCATTAATCCCGTCTCCCATATATCCGACGGTGTGTCCATGTTTTTGAAGGGTTTCGATAATTCGTAATTTCTGATCAGGAGAAACACGTGCGAAAATATCAATATCATTCACTTTTGCCATAAATGCTTCGTCGCTGAGATTTGCAAGTTCTGATCCCAAAAGCACTTGTTTGAATGGGATGCCAACTTCGCGGCAAATTCTTTGTGTGATAATCTCATTATCGCCAGTTATAATTTTTGTTTGTACACTCAGATTGTGAAGTTTTTCGAGTGCTTCTTTTGCACTTTTTTTGGGGATATCCAGAAAGGTCACGTATCCTTGAAATGTCAAATCAGTAACATCGTCCCAAGTGTATTCTGCTTTCTTTTTCAGTTTTTTTGTTGCAAGCGCAACCATTCTGAGGCCGCTGTTATTAAGATTTATGAGTCGTTGATGAAGCGCTTTTTTATTTGGAATATCTTTGCAAAGTACGATGATATTGTCTGGTGCACCTTTGGCAATAAGAGTTATCTCATTATCTTCTTCGATGATTGTATACATCGCTTTTCTGTTATAGTCGAATTCTTCTCCATCCAGTTTCTTTATGTCATGTTTTACTGTTATATTATTTTTTAATGCGTATTCCCATAGTGATACATCAATTGCATTACCAAGAACTTTGTGATGGACAATCGCGCTATTACATAATAGTGCAAGATCGAGTATCTCAGGATTTTTTTTCTCATGAATATCAAAAAAATCTATCACATCAATTTTTCCTTCCGTGATCGTTCCTGTTTTATCGGTACACAAAACATCCATGTTTCCAAGGTTTTCAATTGAGATAAGCTGCTTAACAACGATATGTTTCTTTGCCAGTTTCCCTGCTCCATGAGCAAGACTTACTGTTACAATAACGGGCAGAAGTTCAGGTGTGAGACCGACGGCAATAGCAAGAGAAAAAAGCATTGAGTCAATCAATGCATGACCCAAAAGCCAGTTAATAGCAAAAATTGCAATCGTCATGATGAGGATAACTTTTATGATAAGATCGCCAAATCTGCTTAATCCCTTTTGAAAATCTGTTAAAGGACGAACAAATGATGTTGTCTGCGCAATCTTTCCAAATTCAGTATCTTTTCCTATTCTTATAACAACACCTTGTCCTGAGCCACTTTCAACAGTTGTTCCCATGTAGCCGATGTTGTCAATATTGGTGGAGCTTTTCGGTTCAGTTTTGAGTGCTTCGTAGGTTTTGAAAACGGTTTTTGCTTCACCTGTGAGTGATGATTGATTAGCCGCCAAATCTTTTGTCTGAATTAATCGTAAATCTGCTGGAATAATGCTCCCTTGTGATAACAGAACGATATCTCCTATGGTGAGTTGCGTCACAGGTATTTCCAGTTTTTCTCCATGTCTTTCAACAAGCGCGGTGGGGGAGATTTTTTTTAGAAGGGTATCAACGGTTCTAACTGCGCTATATTCATTCCATAAGCCTAAAAAAACACTGGCAATAATAAGAACGAAGATATAATAAGAGCTTATGTGCTGTCCTAACAGATAGGAGATAAACGTAGCAGCTGCAAGAATGATAATAAGTGGGTTGCCGGTAAATTGGCGTAAAAAAATAGTGAGAAAATTCACTTTGCGTTGGTGAATAATATTAAACCCATATTTTTTTTGTCGCTCTAATACCTCCCTCTCCGGTAATCCTGCTGTTTCAGTTTGCAGTTTTGTGAGAATTTCATCAGGGGATTGTGCCCAATATGTTTTTTCTTTTAACAAATCGATTGCCATAAGATAAGTTTTATTTTCTATGCAAAGAGTAACTTCTGTTTTTCAAATTCTTTTTTAACTAACAGGCGATATCTTCTTCCAATATCCCATCTGCGGATAGGGGAGGTGGTTAGGGTCACACGGATTGTCATGATTTCAGGATTAGAAAAATTTTCAATTCCATTGACTTGCGATCCGGGGAATAATGCTTCAGCAAAGTCCGCATCTTTTTGTAATTGATCAAGAGCACTTTTTGCGGCGTCTATTATTTTATCAATTTCCTGATTTTGTTTTACTGGCAGGTCAATAAACAGATTATATTTGTGACGTGAAAAATTAACAATGTCATTCACTTTACCATTTGGAATAATAGTAACAGAACCGTCTGATGCCCGTATCGTTAGCGTTCGTGCGCCGATAAGCTCAACAATTCCTTCTGAATCATTAACTTTGATATAATCGCCTATACCAATTGAATCCAAAGACAATAAAAAAAGTCCGTTAACAAAATCTTCAATGATAGATCGTGCCCCAATGCCTATAACGATACCGATGACACTTGCTGATGCAAGAAGTGGTGTAAGATCAATGCCAAATAATGTAATGATAATATACGCAGCGAAAATATAAACAAATGTTGTAATAATATTGCGTATTATTGCTGCAGCGGTGCGAGTCCTTTTATTTGTAAAGTGTTTGGGAACTTTGATAAGCGATCTGAGGACATTATCAATAAGGACTGCAATAAGAAGCGTAAGTCCGGCATAGAGGAATGTTTTGAGCATTGGATCTGAGAGAATGTCAATTTTCATAGGCCCTTTAAGCATAAAAGAAAACAGTAGGTAAGTAAAGTTAAGGGAAGACTAAAAGTTTACTTTCTTGCGTAATCCTTACGTATTTTTTGCAATTTTCTTAGCGTAATAGTTTATGCTGCATTTAATGAGAGGAGGGGACTAATAAAAATGATAAATTTTTTTGAAAAACTTATTGAAAAACACATGCGAAGTGTAGTCTCGTCATTCCTTACTATTTTTTTCGCACCTGTTCATTAAAACTGCTAATTTAGCACTTGACAAGTTGTTCTGCTAATTTTAAAATAGGGTAGTATGGATAACAATCAAGTCCCTGACTTTCTTAAGCCCGTAACACCTGCTGAAGCGCTCAAGAAATTCACCATCAATTTAACAGATAACGCGCGGTTAGGTAAAATTGATCCGGTTGTTGGTCGTGAAGTTGAAATTCGTCGAGTAATGGAGATACTCTCCCGCCGGACAAAAAATAATCCGGTCCTCATTGGTGACCCTGGTGTTGGTAAAACGGCAATTGTAGAAGGTTTGGCGCAAAAAATCGTTGAAAAATCCGTTCCAACGCCTCTTCGTGATAAAGAAGTTATCGTGTTAGATTTCGCGTTATTACTGGCTGGTGCGAAATTCCGCGGTGAATTTGAGGAACGGCTTAAAGGCGTTATCAAAGCTGTTGAAGAAGCCGATAGTAAATATATTATGTTTATTGACGAGCTTCATACATTGGTAGGCGGGGGAGCAGCAGAGGGTTCAAATGATGCTGCCAATATCCTCAAGCCAGCACTCGCCCGTGGTTCACTTCGTATGATTGGGGCAACGACGGTTACAGAATATCGCAAATATATTGAAAAAGATCCAGCACTCGCCCGCCGATTTCAGCAAGTTCTTATTGATGAGCCAACGATTGAAGACAGTATCTCAATTCTTCGTGGCATTAAAGAAAAGTATGAATTGCATCATGGAATTCGAATTACTGATAATGCATTAATTGCCGCAGCCAAATTATCTGCGCAGTATATCCCCCAACGTTTTCTTCCTGACAAAGCGATTGATCTCATTGATGAGGCGGCAGCAGCGATAAAAATTGAAACCGAAAGCATGCCGGCAGAACTCGATGAACTGAGACGGCACATCATGCAATTAGAAATTGAACTAGCGGCATTAAAACGCGAAAAAACAGAAATCGCAAAGTCTCGTAAGCAACAACAGGAAGTGCAACTTAAAAAATTAAAAGAAAAAGCGGCGGTTATTGAAAAGCGCTGGAATGAGCAAAAAGATCTTATTCAAAAAATTCAAGAGATCCGCGCGAAGATTGATGCAAATCGAATTGAACTTGAAAAAGCAGAGCGAGATGTAAATCTGCAAAAGGCAGCTGAGATCAAATACGGCAAAATTCCTGAACTTGAGAAGAAATTACAGGAGCAAGACAATATATTGAAAAAAATTCCTGCTGAAGAACGAGTTCTTCGAGAGGAAGTTGATGAAGATGATATTGCTCGCGTAGTCTCCCGCTGGACCGGCATTCCCTCGACCCGTATCCTCTCGACAGAATCTGAACGACTTCTCTGCCTTGAAGATGAACTCAAAGAGTATGTTGTCGGACAAGACGAAGCGACAAGAGTTGTCGCGCGGGCAATCAGACGTTCCAGATCTGGTTTGGGAGGTAAAGATAAGCCAATTGGTTCATTTATCTTTCTTGGGCCAACAGGTGTTGGTAAGACAGAGACTGCAAAAGCAATTGCCAGAATTCTTTTCAATGATGATCATGCAATGACACGCATAGATATGAGTGAATATACGGAGTCTCACGCTGTAGCTAGACTTATTGGTGCACCTCCGGGCTATGTTGGTTATGATGAAGGTGGTCAACTCACTGAGGCTGTTAAACGTCGACCCTACTCTGTTATCCTTTTTGATGAGATTGAAAAAGCTCATCCGCAAGTGTTCAATGTATTCTTGCAAATTCTCGATGAGGGACGATTAACAGATAGTAAAGGTGTAACAGTGGATTTCCGCAATACCATTATTATTATGACAAGCAATTTGGCTGGTGAAGCGATTCGTGATGCCAAAGATAAAAAGACTGCTGAAAAAGAAGCGTGGGAAGTTCTGCATACACATTTCAAACCGGAATTTCTTAACCGTCTTGATTCAGTTGTCATTTACAATCCCCTCTCCCCTAAAGATCTTGTCAAAATTGCCGAGCAGCAGTTGGAGCTAGTCAAAGACAGGATGGCGGAGAATGGTGTCTCATTGACGATTACAGACGATCTGAGCATGTATTTTGCAGAAGTTGGGTATGACCCAATTTTTGGTGCACGACCTCTGAGAAGAGCAATTGAGGAGAAATTGGTGGATGAGATTGCGATGCGGATTATTGAAGGAACAGTAAAATCCGGCGACACCATCGAGCCGAAAGTTAAGGATGGGAAGATAGTTTTATAATTTGAATGAAAGATTACAATAAAAGAGCAAAAGAAATAATAGAAAAAATTCAATATATCACGATTGCTAGTGTTTCAAAAGATGGAAGACCGCTCAATACACCTGTGTTTAGCGCTTATGATAAATATTTTAATTTCTACTGGGGTTCATATAAGGATAGTCATCATTCAAAAAATATCCATGACACAGGAATTATTTCATTAATAATCTATGATTCTACAGTAAAAGCAGGTACAGGCGAAGGCGTGTATATAAACGCAAAAGCAGTTGAAATTACTGATCCTCAAGAGATTGTATATGCTCACAATCTTATTCAAACGAGACGATATCCCGTACCTTATTGGAAAATAGAACAAGTGCAAGGCGATGTCCCAATCCGTTTATATAAAGCAATCATTGAGGAAGTGTGGATGAATGGTGAAGGTGAAATAAAAGGCAATTATATTGATATACGAGTACCTATCGTTTTATTAAAAGGATAGCGAATTATCCCCCTCATTGACGAAGATCTGTTATAAATTTTTTAACTCGAATTATTCCCTTTGCATCAATAGTTTAAAACTTAATTAAGATAAAGCCGATAGTGTACCTGATATAGTTAGTATATAGATATAGTATTATCTGATGATTTTTAGCCTCAAATGCTGTTTTCGGGAATTAGATAAATTTGCTATATTCAACGTAATCCTGTTTGGCAAAATGTTTTGGGAGATCTCCTGTTTTTTCGTAACCTAACTTTTCATAAAAAGCTCTTACGGTCCAATTCCCTCCTGTTTCCAGAAAAATTTTGTGGATTTTATTCTGTTTTGCCATTTCCTCAGCGTGCTCCATCAAGCTTGTGCCTATCCCTTTTTTTTGATGTGTGTGTTCGATTATCAAATCAATGATATGCATTACTCCGGCTTCCATACTGAGCTCCAGAAGTCCTACAATTTGTTTTTTTTCATATGCGAGAATAAATCGCCTTTCTTTTGTCCAATCAACTTTTCTTCGATGGTACTGTAAATCTGTAGTTTCCCATTCTTCATCGCTGAATGCATTAAATTGTGGAGTTTCTTTGTCAGTTATTTTAATTGTTATCATGAGATCAATTTTAGGATTTTGTAGCTTACCATCTCAAAGCCTTTATACAAGAATTCAATCACGAAAAATTCATGTTTTTTTAAAAGCTCATGGAAAATTTTGTCTCCCTCATACAAGTTTACACTTTGTATTTTGTCGATGTCGACCCATTCAAAGGTCCCTTCACTTCCTGCTACTGGTTCACCAGTAAAATCTGACGAGGTAAATAAAAACATAATCACATCATAGGCTCCGGTGTTTTGTCCTCGGAAATAAAGAATTCCACGCAGATCAAGAGAATGAACAGTTATTCCTGATTCTTCTTTGACTTCCCGAATTGCTGCTTCCTCTATCCCCTCGCCTACCTCTACGTGTCCGCCAATTGAAAGGTACATGCCACTTTTATGCATTTTGTCATTTTTTTTATTGCGGACAAGAAAAAGTATTTTGTTATCTCTAATAAGGTACACACCAGTTGTTTGCTTTTTCATAAATGTATTGTATACCCAACTGGTTGTATTTTGAGAGGGTATACCATAAAGGCACTAGCTTTTTCAAAGCGTCGTTACTTTTTCTAAACTGATTTTGCAATAAAATATATGATGATTGCAAAATGCAGTAAGAAAAGTATATCATTTGCAATAGATGGAAATTTGCAAAAATTGTGGGAATAAGCTGGAGAAGCGGGAAACCAAGCGAACAGCTCAACAACTTAAAAAACCATATTATTATTCTGCGTATTATCTTTGTCCTAATTGTCATCGTTTGTATCATGACGTGAAGTTTAAAGTAGAGAATAAATTGCATGCTTCCCTGTTTGAGAATTTGGAAAGACCTCACATTGACCCTCTGCCTGCCGGCAGGCAAGGTGTCCTAAGAGGAGAGGAAATTAAAGATGAATTCGATGTTGAGATTTGGACTGATGGGGCATGTGTCTTTAATGGTACTCCGCGTGCAAAAGCTGCTTGGGCGTTTGTGTCCGGTAAAACCGAACGGGCAGGATTGGTTGAAGGGAAACAGACCAATAATGTTGCTGAAGGGACTGCAATCCTCAAAGCGTTTCAATGGGCTGCTGAAAGAAAGTATAAAAAAGTTCTCCTCCATACGGATAGTCAGATATCGCTTTTTAATTTGCAAAAACCTGCATATAAAGTGAAGATGAATAGGGAAATTTTTGAGGAGATTGAAAAGGTGATTGCAGAAAATGGGTTGGATGTTGCGTACAAAAAAGTTTTGGGGCATTCGGGGGATCTGAATAATGAAAGGGCAGATGGATTGGCAAATAAGTTGGCATCATTCTAGCACTGGTGCATGGTTTTTAGTGGGTCCTGTCCCAGGCTCCGTTCCACGCTTGTCAAGCAAGCGAGCTCCTTCGCCTTCGTAAACTCAGGCTCTGTCCGCTCCGTCAGTGCTCGTTCTAGTGAAGCCATTATAAAATTTTAATTTAGGTTTGCTTCAACGAACTGCGCGCTGTCGGGATCCCTCCGCTCGTGCCACCCACTTTATATTGGTTATGATTCTTTCAAAATTTTCTTTGTTTCTTTTTTCATGGCTTCATCTATTTCTCTTTGGTATTCACGATAAAGAAACCAGACACAATAAATGCTGATGAAAAGAATTGTGTACGAGAAGAAGAAAATGAAGGTTGCTATGATACCAGGAATGATACCCTCACCTGTTATGATAAGAGAATAGAAAAAAAAGCAAAGGATGGCCAGGGGGAGTAAGAGGAGATATCCATGTACCCAATCATTTTTACTATGATGACGATACTGTCTGGGGACATGTTTAAAAAGATGGGTGAATTCTTTGGGTGTATAGAGAGAATAGATAACAAACGCGATAAAAAAGAATAATCCAATCGCTGTATTGATGATTGCGATAAGAAAACCTTCGATAAAAAAACTCCAGAGAAAGATGAAACTCATCAATAGTATGCCACTTGCAAGAATAATTGTCCGCATTTCTTTTTTTGCAAGATTTCTCATTTTGGGGACGAAGGATTTCTTCATCCAAACCTGTGCCTCTTTCTCTTCCTGCATATAATGGATAGCTTGTTTGAGGTTTGCTTCATTATCCTTTTGTATTTCTTTAGCCAAATACCAACTCACACCCAATAAAAGAATCAATATCGGGAAAATAAAAAGAAAAGATGTGTTGCTTTGTGCGATGAGAAACACAATAAGCGCAACTATGATAATTGTCACTGCTCCGAGGCGTTTGATATGAAGGTCCATAAGTCTATCGTACCATACTTTTTTAAAAACCTCTTACCGAATTATAACTTGCAATCTATAGTGAAAAGCGTTATTATTTTTTGTATGACATCGTTTGTTTCTCTTTTAGCAAAATTGTTTCCAACACAGATTGCATATGCACATTGTGATCTTCCGTGCGGAGTATATGATCCCGCACAGGCTAGGATTGAAGCAGAAAGTATTTTAAAGATCATGGAAAAATATAAAGATCTTCATGAAGAAGAACAGAAATGGCGTGCTGTTTTTATTAAAGAAGAACGGGCAGAATTGGTGAAGCATCATCTGTGGGTTCTCTGGACGGATTACTTTAAGCCGGAACACCTCGAAAAGTTCCCAAATCTTCATGATCTCTTTTGGAAAGCGACAAAACAAGCAGGGCAGACAAAAAAGACTGTTGATCCGGCAGAAGGACAGAAACTTTTGGATATGATTGATGAGATCGCAGAAATATTTAAGAAAACAAAAGCTGCAAAATAATGCTCCGCAAGTTTTTTTTCCGACTCTCCCCTATTCTCAAATATCAAATCTTTGGTGAGAGCATGAGACCGACATTGAAGGCAGGCGATACGGTGCTGGTAAATAAAACCGCGTATTGGTTATCTTTACCAAAAAGAAATGATATCATCGCCTTTCGTGATCCACGGGATGGGAAGATATTAATTAAACGAATTATAAAAATTGAAGAG
Source organism: uncultured Gammaproteobacteria bacterium (assembly GCA_964549385.1). Lineage (GTDB taxonomy): Bacteria > Patescibacteriota > Microgenomatia > Levybacterales > UBA12049 > JACDET01. The sequence goes on along the minus strand of CAZJVI010000007.1, from coordinate 15,014 downwards.
AAGGGGTATTTTGTCCAAGGAGACAATAAAAATTCAAGCACTGACAGTCGAGTTTTTGGTATGATAAGACGGAGTGAAATTATTGGGAAAGTAATCACTCTATAATTTTCAATCAAATTCCAATGTTCCAATTTTCAACATTGATTCATTGAAAATTAAAAATTGAGAATTGAAAATTGTTCTATGATTGCTATAGCTTTCTGTTTGCTCGTTATCATTATCCTTTTATTTCTTTTGTCTATGCTTTGGCCGCCAGATGCCCCTTGGTCACCTTGGTGGCGGACGACTCCTCGTATTGCACGGATTGAATGCAAACTTGCAAAGGTAAAAAAAGGCGATGTGATTTATGATTTGGGATGCGGCGATGGAATTGCACTTATTATTGCTGCTAAAGAATTTGGTGCGAGAGGTGTTGGGATTGAAATTGATCCGTTTCGGTTTTGGATTGCAAAATTGAGAGTAAGATTTTCACGTGTTTCAGATACAGTAGAAATACGAAGAGATAGTTTTTGGAATCAGAATATTTCAGATGCAACAGTTATTTTTATGTATTTAATTCCCAAAACGCTTATTAATCTGCGTCCCAAGTTTTTGAAAGAGTTAAAACCGGGTACACGAGTGGTGTCATTTGTTTATCGCATGGATTTGCCATTGATTGCACAGGATGCAAAAGCGGAACTATATGTGTACGAGATACCAAAGAGAAATAAGATTAAAGATTAAGGATTTAAGATTAAAGAGTTTATTTTTTCATCCTCAAATACAACCATCTCAATTTATCTGCAACTTTGTAGCCTTGATAGGCAAGAGGATTAATGATGAGATCATAGCTGCCGATGAATTCAACATGTTCTGGTCCGAATTTTCTTTTAAAATCATGGAAGCCAAACCATGGATCATTCGGATCTGGGTTCTCACCCATGGCGCCCCACATATCAAATTTTTTAAGTCCCAATTTTTTGCCAAAAAGAATTCCTTCCCACATGGCAAGACTTGAATGCATAACATTGCGATGTTCATTGCTTGATGCGCCATAAGGATAATAGAGTGTGTCGTGAAAGACAAAGAAAAGAAGGGTTGTCAGGATTTTTCCGTCATATTCCGTGGTAAAAAGGTGAGAGGTTAGTTGGTTTGTATCTGTGCCATGAGAGAAAGTTTGCCATTGAAGCTCATGATAGTGTTTGGTGTGCGCATAGAATTTTTGCCGTTCGGTTGTCTCTTCTGTAAGTTTCCAATAAGCGTCAAACGCCTTTTGAGAAGTATCTTCTTTCACTTGGACATTATGTTTCTTTGCAACTTTTATATTGTATCGAGTCTTTGGATGCATCGCGGTAAGTAATTCATCTTCGGATTTTGTTAGATCCAAGATAAATGTATATTTTGTGAATAATGGGTGAGCAGCGGGTTGTAAATTGAGAGTTGAGAGTTGTCCCAAAGAGATCCCCTGGGAAGAATTGAGAGTATTGTCTGAAATGTCAGTTTTTATATTTGGCTCCAGCTGGATGAAAATACAGTTTTCTTTTTTGCCGATTTGTTTCAATTCGTCAATAAGTTCTTGTGTTGGCATGTCTCCTTTTGGCAAATAGCCGATGGTGAAATTGGTTCGTGGTATTTTATGAATTGTTAATTGAAAGCCGTTTACAAGTTTATTCCCCTTAAAAAAGCCACGGCGAATAATTTTTATTCCTTCTTTTTCACGAAACTGTCCCCATTCATAACTTTGCAGTGGGTGGGAGACAAGAGCATTGTATCTCTCTTTTTCGTCTAAAGTGATAGAACGTGTAGTCATAAGGTATATTTTAGCAGTAGTTTGTCTTTTGACAAAATGAGGAAGAATATAATATAAACCTTTATTATGGGCAACCCAAGAGAAGAAGCTAGAAATTGGCAACCGAAAAGTGATAAGGGCAGTCAACACGTTACTGTTTTTGCGCAGGGAGGAGATAATGGTCAATATGGAGTTTGGGCTGGATTAGCAAATCATACAAATGATCCTCGTGATCGCGGTATTGTAGTAATAGCTGATCAATGGTGGGAGTATCTTGATAGAACTTCTCTTCTCCCAAAAGAAAAACTAATTGTTACCATTGAGAGGCAAAAAGTTCCAGAGATATCTACTACATCTATTGATCCCGATGCAGAACTAAAGAAAGGTTAAGAGATGGAAATGGTAGCAGCCTTGGCAACGGAAGAGGGGATTCATGTAGATACAATAGAGCCACGAGGTGTAATTCCTTAGCAACCAGAAGATTATGTAGAAGCTACCTACCTCGCAAACAAATATCCAATGTGGGTAATTCCACTTCACTATACTATGCGATTTGGTCCACAGATGCATAGAGCTGGTATTGTTGAAGATCCTGCTGTTCGGAGATATTTGGGGGAAAGATTATCCGGTATAAAACAAAGCCTTAGCAAGGATAAGCGTTTTACAGATGCCGATTTCTCAGTTGGTACTTCTTTGGAAAATTTTTACACTCTGTATCGCCGACCTTTTAGTGTTAGGACGCTAGATGATGTAAAATTTTTGCGGAGCGAAACGTTTATCGGTGACATGCCACGACAGCCAGAACCGGGCGAAAGTATTGTTCGTCAAGCTGCAAGGGAGGTTGATGGATTTCGAAACCATTATTCATTTCATAAAGTATATAAGCCTAATTGGGAAGGAGGTTTAAGCAATTTTTCTGTAGTAGGAGAACCACATCTTCTAAATCAAGAGCCTGATATAAAAAGTCTTGGAACGGAGATATTTTCTTTTTCTCAATCAATTTGAGATGCGCGTTTAGATTACCCCTTCACTTTGTCCGAATTTATGGAGAACTTCTTCAATCTCCTTTGGTGAAAGCTTGGCTATGTCAATTTCTTCAGCTTTGGCAACAAGAGCGCCTTTGAGAATATTTTTTGCTTTAACAGCATCTTTCCGTTTAAGATTGGGTATTTTGACAATGACAGGGTTATTCATACCGGGACTTGCGGATTGGGGCATATATTTTAATGTAACAGTTCCAAGGAAAAGATAGGTTTGCAGATTAACATCTGATAAATCTTTAAAAGGAATAGTTGTAATATATTCCGTGGCAAATAATTGCTTTTTTGAGATGCTTATTTTTGTCGTATCGATAATAATTGTATCGGTGAAAATAGTAAAAGGAAAAACAGAATCAGCGCGGAGAAGTTCAATATCTTGTCTTGCAACGATAGTTTCGAATCGCTGTCTATTCGTTTCTTTTTCCTTCGCGTTGGCTTTTATCGCCTCTTCTTTTCCTTCTTGTTGTATATCAGCATGTGATTTTTTTGAGGAACCTTTTTTTCTTTTTTCCTTGAGGGCATCTTTTTGTCCTTCCTGATATGCTGTTTGTAGGAGTTCTCTATATTCGTCACGGGATATGGTTACAAGATTCTCACGCGGAAGATGATCTCCATTATTTTTTTCTTTCGCTTTGTCCTCAAAAATGACTGTACGCCTTATCATCTACATGAGTCTACCAACAACAAGCAAGAACCACGAGATAATCATGTAAGAGATTGCTAAGAATATTTAGTAAGACTCTGAAATTCTTTGTATGATTACATGTTCTGGGAGTTCTGTTATAAATCGTGAAACAATGTTATTTGTCCGCTGTCCAAAGAAGAGACGGCGTCTGGCATAGGTAAGAAATAGTTTTTCTTTTGCGCGCGTCATCCCAACATATGCTAATCGTCTTTCTTCTTCAAGCTCTCCCCTATCCATAAGTGATCGAGAATGAGGGAAGAGTCCTTCTTCCATGCCGATAATAAAAACAATAGGGAATTCAAGTCCTTTTGCCGCATGGAGTGTCATCAATGTTATTGCATTCTTTTTTTCTTCATCGGGTTGTTTGTCTGAATGATATTCTTGTTCGACCAATGCGACATTTTCTAAAAAATCTGTCATGTTAGGAAATGCAATTGCAACAGAACGCAATTCTTTAATGTTTTCCAGTCGTGCTCGATCTTCTTCAATTTTTTCATCATAGAGATCGAGATAATTGGTTGCTTTGATAATTCCATCAAGAATGTCTATGGTTTTTGAAGAGAGATTAGAAGAGTTAGGAGTAGGTGGATTAGAGAGAGAGTTTTGATAATCGAGAAATTTTTGCAATCTTCCTTTTCCAATTTTTTCTATTCTTTTGTAGGATATTGTATCTTTTGGATTATTGAAAATGCGGAGATAGGCAAGTATATCTTTGATTTCTTTGCGTTCATAAAATCTTGTTCCACCAATAAGTAAATAAGGTAGTCCGTGATGTAATAACGCTTCTTCAATGACACGGGATTGTGCATTAGTGCGGTATAAAACAGCAACATGGTTCAATCGTTTAAATCCCATATTGGCTACGGTTCTGATAATAAAATCAGCTTCATCTTGTTCATTTTGCGCTTCATATAATTCTATTTCTTCACCAGCTGGATTTTCAGTCCAGAGTTTGAGAACTGGATGACTGGTGTTTTTTGCAATAACTGTTGATGCTCCATCAAGAATTTTTTGCGTTGAACGATAATTTTGCGATAGTGAGAATGTTTTTGTTCCTGGAAAATCGTCTTTGAAGCGGCTCAAATTGCGGTAATCTGCTCCGCGCCAACTGTAAATGCTTTGAGAAAAATCACCGACAACACAAATGTTATTCCATTTTGCTGCTAATAGTTTGGTCAACACATATTGTGCTCTGTTGGTATCTTGGTATTCATCAACTAAAATATATTGGAAGTTATTTTGATAGCGCTGAAGGATATCTTTATTTGTTTGGAAGAGTTTGATAGTATGCAAAATCAAATCATCAAAATCTAATGCGTCGTTTTCTTTGAGAATTTTTTGGTATTCAGGATAAATTTTGGCAACAGTGTCCTGAAAATATCCCCTTGCAAAATTACCATATTCAGATGCGGTGATAATTTCATTTTTTGCTTGAGAAATTGTTGCATGGACTGAGTGAGGTTTAAAATCTCGTATTGAAATGTCAAGCCGTCTCATAGCTTCTTTTACTGCATCCAACTGGTCTTGCGAATCATAAATGACAAAATTATGAGAAAATCCCAGATGATGACTTTCGCGCCTTAGTATTTTTGCGCACATCGCATGAAATGTCGCGATCCACGGAAGTGGTTGATTTGGCAAAAATTTTCTCATTCGCTCTTTCATTTCGGCTGCTGCTTTGTTGGTAAACGTAATCATCAGAATTGATTCTGGGATAACTTTTTTTTCAAGCATGAGATACATTACTTTGTAGGTGAGAACACGGGTTTTTCCTGAACCAGCGCCAGCAAGAATAATCATGGGACCATCGGTTTGTATCACCGCTTTTTTCTGTTCGTTGTTTAAATCCTTGAGTAAGTCGTCTTGCATAGAGTATAATAAATTAGTGGTATAAGTAGGAAGTGAGATGTGAGAAGTGAGAATTAATCTTTTTATTTCCTACTTCCAACATTCTACTTCTCACTTCAATAATTTATTGTAACATATGAAAAAACTTTTCATCGTTGGGAATTGGAAATCAAACAAAACTGTAGCTGAGGCAAAAGCGTGGCTTGAGAAATTTGGAGAACTCAATCCTCACTATGCATCTGAAGAAAAAGAAGCAATTGTGTGTCCCCCATTTACGCTATTGTCTGAAATGAAATCAATAATTGATTCGCAAAACTTGCCGATAAAACTTGGTGTACAAAATGTTTCTCCTTTTGGAAAAGGTGCCTATACGGGTGAAGTTTATGCAGAAGAAGTGAAAGAATTTGTGACGCATGCAATCGTTGGACATTCTGAGCGTAGAAGACTTTTCCATGAAACAGACGAAGACGTTTTGGCAAAAATAAAGCAACTTGTGGCAAATAATATTACGCCAATTTTATGCATTAGCGATTTAAAGCAATTAGAATATTTTTTGAAAGAAGATACAGTGCTTGTCGATAATGCTGATAAAATTATTTTTGTTTTTGAACCGCCGAGTGCTATCAGTGGCGGTGGAGCATTTCATGCAGAAGATCCAGAAGTGATTGACAGAGATACTGCGGAAATTGAAAAAATGATCGGTAAATCAGTAGTGACTTTGTATGGTGGCAGTGTGAATCCTGATAACGCTGCATCATTGTTTGGTTTGGAACATGTATCTGGAGGATTGATCGGTCAGGCGAGTCTTGATGCTGAAAAATTTGTCCAGATGATAACAACTCACTAATGGAAAATGTCTATAGAACGCGAAGGACTAGACCTGTCCGCAAACGAGTATTTTTTGCACTTCTCGTCGCATTTATTCTTATCTTTGGAGTTCTTATCTCTCAAAGCGGAGGGATAATTTCATCATTGACGAGTCTATTTAAAAGTCATCAACAAGAAAAACCAGTTAATATTCTTCTCCTTGGCGTTGGCGGCGGAACGCATGACGGTCCTGATTTGACAGATACAATTATTTTCATGCATATTGATCCTATCAAAAAAAGAATAACATTGGTCTCTATTCCTCGCGATTTATGGATTCCTGATATGAAAGCAAAAGTGAACGCAACCTATACTGTTGCATCAGAGAAAAGTCCTGGTAGTGGGTTAGCAACGACTGAATCTGAAGTAGGCAAGATTCTTGGACAACATATTACTTATGGCATAAAACTTGATTTCAGCGGCTTTGTCAAAGCAGTGAACATCCTCGGTGGTTTGGATATTAGTGTTGATAGAACGTTTGATGATTATCAATATCCGATTGATGGAAGTGAAGATGCAACATGTGGCATGTCTCCTGCAGCGGTTGCCAGTGCTTCTGCAGCAGTTGCTGACGGCACAGCACAAGAACAAGACCTTTTTTCTTGTAGATTCAAGCATATTCATTTTAATAAAGGTGAACAGCATATGGATGGAGAAACAGCTCTTGAATATGTCCGCTCACGTCATGCCGAAGGGACAGAAGGATCAGATTTTGCAAGGTCAAAAAGACAGGAAAAAGTTATCAGTGCGTTTCGAGCCAAACTCTTCTCAGCAGGAACACTTCTCAATCCAGTGAAAATAACAGGACTTATCAATACCCTTCAAGGAAGCATAGAAACTGATATTAATCAAACTCAATATGGATACTTTATTGGTTTGGCGCAAGAGTTAAAAGGTACGAAGATAGCAAGTACGGTTCTTGATGAAGGTGATGAAACATCCGGTAGGTATGGTCTTCTTACCAATCCACCAATTGCTGCCGATACTGATTATCAATGGGTTCTGTCGCCGCGTGCTGGAGAGACAGATTATTCTGAGATTCAGCAATACGTTGCGTGCGAAATAAAAGGAATAAATTGTACTGTTGGGCAATATGGCATTATTACTCCAACACCAATTCCGACAAAAGCAGCTCTGTAGAAAAATTTTCAATTCCTAATTTCCAATTTTCAAATATTGAGTCATTGAAAATTATTAACTGTTTAGCTTATATATCCTCGTATTGCCATGTTGGAAGACAATATGGCCGAGCTCTCCAAATTTTGCTTCATTCAGACTTGGATATTTCTGGCGTTCAAGATTTCCAACGTAGACATACTGCACATGATATTCCTTAAAGAGTTGTTTAGCTGTCTGGAGATTTGTTGTGTTATAGAGTGTCTGTACATCTGTGATTCTTGGTGCTGGGATACTGTAGGATCCTCTCCAAAGCCATTCATGAACCGTCCAGCCAAGAACAGTCGGAAGACCAGTATTGGCAGAGATTCTTGCATAATCCGTATACGAATCTCCTTGAGCTTCAAGAATAACTGGTTGCCCTTTGATATTTTTATTTATCCAGTTAATGGCAGCGTAATCATCAGGATAAAGTGTTTTAAGATATGTTATTCCATCAAGACCGCTGTAATTTTTGAAATTGCTGTAATACGAAGGGACCGCGAGAAAGGGATAAATCATAACAATGCCTACCAGTACTGCCGACGCAATAAAAAAACAAAAAAGCAGTAGTCGCTGTTTTATTCGTAAATACGGAAGAAGGGTTGCCATTCTCACAATAATATATGCGCTTGACATCGCAAGCAAAATAAATGCTTGAAAAACGAGTTTGAACATAGTATTGGCGCGGAAATATGTTGTGTAAATATCTTTGAGATAAAAAAATTCAGGAACAATAATAAGAAATGTTGCAAGAATAATCATTAGCATGACAAAAACATCAGTCACTGTATGTCTTTTGGAACGGATCATAAACACGGAAAAAACAATAACAAAAAAATAGAAAAATCCATAAAGAGTAAAAAGTTCCCACCAATATGAGTGCTGACAATATCCTTGCTCGAAAAGAAACGGTCCAATTTTACCGATTTTTGTCAAGAATGCAGGTGCGCAGTTAACACCAATCCCATGATCATACGCGGAGGTATTAAAGAAAAGATTGTAAGGAGTTGCAAAAAGAAGCATTACAGCCGTTATAATAAGTAAAGAAAGCGCTAAATCACGCACCCAGGCAACTTGCCATCCTTTAATTGTAGGCACCTGACTCTTTTGTTTGTTTTTTATTATGACCAACTGCTCTTCTTTTTTATCAAACGTTCCTTTATATACTAATAGTTGCCTACCGTGTAGATACACCATTGTCAAGGCAGTAAGAAGCAAATAAATCCCACCGTCCCATGCGTTTGTCATATACATCGCTGCAAGAAACAGGCTGATAAAAATTAGATGAATTGGTTTGACAAGAAACGTCTTGCCGATAACAGGTTTTGTGTCTTTTTCTGGATCCGTGTATATAAGAAGCAATGAAAAGAGATATGCGATTGTTAAAAGAACGAAGGGGATGTCCAACACATGACCATGTAAGTCCGCAACAGTCCAGGAATAAATCGGAAATTCATGAATTGTGTGATAAATAAAACGAGTGGCATTGGGATACCAATAACTATTGGGGAAAGTAAAAGGTTTGAAAGGTAACTGCCACATTGGCACGGGATTGTCTGTATTATATTGCTTGAAGAATGCATAAAAAACATGTAGATTGCCGCCGATAGAAGTAAGGCAGGCAGTAAGAATTCCTGAACAGATAAGTTTTATTATTGCTACTCTCTCATTTTTGACAAGATTAAAATATAAATTTGAGCCGATAGATAGTGTCAGAGTGAAACATGTTGCGACAATTGTTGAAAGCATAAGATTAAAAGTGATATATGAGGGAAGTCCTGAGAGTTTGGTAAGCATAGCGGTCACCAGATGTCCAAAGTAGTAGTAATTAATTGCATATGGAGTAAACCACATGTCTTTTGGAGGGAAGTATGTCGTGCGAAGTAGGGAATTAACAAAGCCAAAGTCCATAAATTTTTCAAGTCCGTGAATGTCGGGATCAAAGGAATGAATGTACGACCACGTAAGAAGCGCGGTAAGAAAGAGTAATTCTTCCACTGCAAACGTGAACCATTTTTGTTTGAATGTATACCATAACTTCCATTTCGGACGATATGAAAAAAATGACACGCTTGTTACAACGAGCGCAACAAAGACTATAGTTGGCACAGTAAAGGGCGCGAAATGAGTAATCCCTGCAACAAAGACAAGATACGCGATAACAAGGGAGCCGAGAATTTTTGAAAAGGGGTAACCTTTATCGAAAAATAAGGGGAAAAGCCGAAACGTCACAGGCGTTAGTGCAACACCTAGAAGTAAAAGTACGAGCCACCATTGTAAAACTGCTTGAACGTCAGATGGATTCATAAAGTATGTTTAGGGGCAAGCGGTAAGGGTAAAGGGTTTAGAATTGTCTGTTTATATTTAACTTTTCCCTTGACGCTTTACGCTTTCCCCTGAAATATTTCTCCCAAATTTGTAATTGCTTTAATATTGTCCTCAACGGATTTTCCTTTTGCCTGTTGATCATACCAGAAAAATTTTGTTTTTGGATTATTTTTTGCAACATATCGGACAAGTGAAAGATCATCATCAACAAAAATATCAAGTTTAAGTTTTTTTAATATTTCGTTTTTAAACTCATGCGGCTGTTTGTTGTCATAATTGAAATAGAGCTCATCAAAGATTTTATCTAATTGATATTTTTTGACAAGTTTGGTTGTCTCAGGTTTTAAAAAGTTGAATCTACTTGAGATAAGATATAGTTGATTTTTGTGATCTTTTGATAATTCTTTCAAAAATGCTAGATTGTTTTTTATGGGCTGACGGAGAAATGGCGCGTGAACTGCTTTTCTAAATAATTGTTCAGGACGCGTTGGAATACGGTAAAGCAACACTCCATTATCACGCTTTTTGTAAAGCTTGTTGATTACAGCATTGGGAATCAATGGCGGTGTATTAATAAAAACTTTATCAAGATCAAATCCGATTTTCATAGTGTTTAGAGTCTGTTAGAAAAATTTACGCATAAGAATATTAGTTTTCAACCAATTTCTTGGAATGATTTTTTTGTCTTACTAGAAATACTAGTATACAAGAGAGCCAAAAAATACTCCAGAGGGTTAACATACTTGTGTGAATTTGTGAAAGCTTTGTTTCTCCTGCAAGATGAAAGATAAAAAGAGGTGTTGGAATGGTATTCATTATACAAAGAAATAATGATTTTTTTGTAACGGGGATGATATTAAAAAGTATTCCCAAACATAGCATCCCTGCAATTATAGAATAATGATAGTTATATGAAAGTCCATAAAATACTAATTCATAACTGATCCAGAGAAAAATAGTCGTAAATAATGGCAGTTTTTTTCGTACAGTGAGTATTAAGAGTGTTAATGCGGTAATCAGTCGTAGGAAAAGTAATAGTTCCCAACTCCCTGGAAAAATGCGTGCCAGTGTGAATATGTTATATGACGGATTAGGCACTTGCATAGCATGGAGCAAATTGTTTGAGAAATAACTTCCGATAGGAGTGACAAGAAATGGTAAAGAAACGAAAACATATAATCCAACCCCCCACAGCGCGATTTTATATTTCTTATAGATAATAAGCGGGATAAACCACAAGAGACCAATTGGTTTCACCAATAGTCCTAAAAAATAGAACATGACTGATTTTGTAGTATTGGGCGCTTTGATAAGATAATAAAGAAATAGTATCGTGAAGAAATTAAAAAGAAAATGATATTGGTTTTTTGAGAGTTCATAATACGTGTACGCATTAAGAAGGAAAAAAGATAAAGCAAGTTTGCGGTAAGGATGATGAGGAAATTTTTTCCAAAGGAAAATCACAATAAATAGTGTTACCAAAAAATGTATAATCCCCCAAACTGCATACGCAGTCCATGGAGAAAGAAGTTGGAGCGGATAGCCGATCAATAACGTAAAAAAAGGATTGTAAACATTACTGTTAATTCCACAGCATGAAACATATGGTGCGACTCCGTAAGGTAGCACTCCTGTCAACGTGCCATGATGAAAAAGTGCGTAAACGCCACTGGGAATTTGAAAAAAATCTTGGCCTGGGGTTGTTGTCTCCAGAAAAAAACCTACCCATTCGTGGATAAAAACAGCATAATAGAAGGAAAGACACACAATAATACTAAAAACAAACAGAAGTGTTTGTGCATGTTTTTTCATGAATAGGTAATAAAAAGTATATAATAAATAGTGCTTTTATGAAACTATTGATAAGCCTTTCGTACTATTCCCCTTATGTCAGCGGAGTAACAATATATGCCAAGACGCTTGCAGAAGCTCTTGCCAAAGAGGATATAGCTGTTACGATTTTGACATCTCAACATGACAAGAATTTGCCACTTGAAGAGAAAATAAATGGTGTAAAAGTTGTTCGTATTCCTGTCACAGTGAAGATCAGCAAGGGGCCAATCATGTTTAATTTTTTTCAAAAATGTCTGCCATTGATAAGAAATACTGATGTTGTGAATTGTCATTTGCCTCAATTTGAGAGCTCGCTTCTTGCTTTGGTGGCAAAATGTTTTGGTAAGAAAGTGATTGTTACTTATCATACTGATCTTTTTAATAAAAAGTCATTCTTAAAATGGATAATAAAAAAGGTTCTTGTGTTATCTCAATTCGTAACTTGTTCATTGGCAGATGCAATTGTTGTCCAGACAAAAGATAACGCAGACCATTCATCTTTTCTTTCCCATTTTCGGCGCAAACTCATTTTTATTTATCCTCCGATTTTCCCTCCTATACATGTCTTAGAGTCAACAAAAACGCAGATGAATAAGCGAATGGGAGATACTAATGCATATCGCATTGGATTTTTAGGACGGATTGCTAACGAGAAGGGAATTGAATATCTCGTTAAAGCCTTACCTCTCGTAGAAAAGAAAATGAGTAAAAAGTGTCAGCTGGTGATTGCAGGATCAAAGGACGCAGTCGGTGAGCAGGTATATAAAAAGAAAATTATGTCACTGATACAGAATGAAAAGGATTCTGTTATTTTTCTTGGATTACTAACGGAAGAAGAAAAAAGTGCGTTTTATGCGTTACTTGATGTTTTCGTTTTGCCAAGTATTAATACTACAGAAGCTTTTGGTATGGTACAGGTGGAGGCAATGTATTGCGGAATTCCTGTCGTTGCGACGGACTTACCGGGGGTCAGGGTTCCAATTCAAGAAACTGGAATGGGTGAGCTGGTTCCACCAAAAAATATTGAGGCATTGGCAGATGCGATTGGTAATGTTTTACAAGATAAAAAGAAGTATGTAAAGGCAGTATCTGTAATTGAGAAAGTTTTTTCAGTTGGAAAAGTTTTAAAAACGTATGAAGAGTTATTGAAGGTTTAAATTTTCTGTTAATCTATTTTATCTCTATCACCTTTGCAACCTGAAATGAATTTTTTTGTAGGATATATGCTGTTGTCGTTTTGCCGCATGTTGAAATTGTTGTTTGATCCATGGTATCCGTTGGGTTAGTAATAACGACTGTTTTATTATTCAGTAGAGGACAAAGTTTACTTTTGGGCATATATGGTTGGATAAACGTGACACTATGCTGTGGATTTACTTCATCAATAATTGCCTGTTGTTCTGGTTGTCCCCATGCTCCCCAGCTTGAGCCGATGATAATCGTATGTGTTTGAAAAGAGAATGTATTGATGGTTTGCGTGATAATTTTATCAAATGGCGTATTCTGGTCGGGCAAAAAATATGGATAAACTATGAAATATTTATAGATATTTGCCGCAGCAATGACAAGGAGAAGATACATAATACAAATGAAATAAAGCACTTTTCTCACTTGTTTATCTTTTATTGTTTTATTTATAAAAAATCGCCAAGTTGTCGTTAATCCATAAGCGGTCGTCATATAAACAAAAGGGATAACGCCGATCATCCGTCCGATGTTTGGTTGCGCCAGAGGATTGTGAATATCCAGAAGGGATGGGATTTGGATAAAAAGAAAAGGCAAAATGATAAATTCTACATACTTCATCTTTTTTTCTTTTATTGATTTACGGAGTAAAAGAAAAAAACCGATAAAAAAGAATAGTGCAGATGCAGTATCAACCTGTGGCGAGTCAGGAACATTGATACGAAATCCCTCATCCCCTCTTGTGATAAATGCGAAGAAATTAGCCGAAACATTGCTTGCAAGATTTTCTGCAATTTGAGAAAAAGTATAATGATCGGTGACTGCGAGTTTTTCTCCAAAATATGATTGATTGGTAAAAAATCCAACATTTCCTGTATAAAAACTAATTAACAAGGGAATAGTGACGATAAATCCGATGAGAAGAATTTTCCAGTGTTTCCAAAATACCAGAGGCATAGCCCAAAAACTTGCTTGCGTATACATGCCAAGTCCTAGAAAAATGCCGCTTACTGCTGTTTTTTTCTTTACAGCAAAAAACAACGTTACTGCGATAAAAAGAGGAACAAGCATTCTGGCATGCGGTTGTCGCGCAAAGGTTACACTCCAAAATGAAACAGCACTTAAAAAACTTGCGATATAGGTAATTTCTTTTTTTTTAAAAAGTTGATCAGTAAGAAGATACATGAAGAAAATAAACAGAAGATAGACAAGAACTGAGGTAAATTTGAGTGTATAAAATGAAAGTCCCAGAAACCAACTGATAAAGACAACGAGGTATGTATAAATAGGCCCATCACCGCCGAATTGATAGTTAAAGAAAAGAAAACCATGTCTGACTGCTTGGGCAAGAGTATAGTGCGCAGTTGCATCTCCCCACATTTCTGCAGGAAGATTGTCTAACTGAAAAAGACCAAGAAATGCTCCAAGAAATAAAATAAGAAGAAGCTGCCAATTGTTTTTTAGTAACTTTTTGAAATGTTTCATCATTCGCGTTTGAAGATCATAACGACTGGATGATCGTAGACAGTAAATGCTTCCTCTGAGCCTTCATCATTGATGGTCAATGGAATTCCAACATATGAAAGTGACGGAAATGACGTAAATTCTGCGATTTTTTTGTAATTGGTTTTCCCTGCAAAAAGGTTTTGATAAAACTTCTTCATCAGCGGATAACGTTCAGGAACTGTTGGGGTACTTCCCCAGCCTCTGTTGGATGACAGAATATAATAATCACCTTGATTCAACATGGAATTCATTTTTTGCCATTTTTGCGGCGTATCAGGATCAAAAATAGGAAGTTCCAAAATTTTATATTCATTTGACGGCATATTTGCCATGGGAAGCGGTAGAGCATCATCCCAACTTTCCGTTAAAATAACACTGTTTGTGGGAATATGCTGATATATCCACTCAGAAGCAGTGACGCGAGAGATGGGTTTGGTATAAATTGAAAAGAAAAGGAGTGGCCAAATAATAATAATGAGTAAGAGTAGCGCTTGTACAATTTTGTGCGTTGATTTTGCAAAATAGGTGAAACCAATGCCTGCCAAAAATGCGAGAAAGGGATAGATGATGATGAAATAGCGCATCGTTTGCACTGACTGTAGAGATTGATACAGAAAAAAAAGAAAAACCCAGGAAAAAATAACGATAAGATCTGCATGTCGAATTTTTTTAATCAGATAATAAATGCCTAAGACGATGCAGCCGGTATATCCAAGGCCGACGCCATAAAGAACAAGATTTTTTAATCCGAAAAGGATCGGTGTTTTATGTATCCATTGCACTCCTGGCGGATACC
>CAZJVI010000006.1:0-31037 GCA_964549385.1 uncultured Gammaproteobacteria bacterium | reverse complement strand
TTTTGGGAAAAGGCGGAGAGGGTTTTGTTTTTACTTATAGGGACGATAAAGTCATAAAAATATATGATCATGCAGATGAAAAATACCTTAATAGCTTAAAGAAATTGCAAGTAATTATTTCTACTAAAAATTTACCATTTGATACGCCTCTTATTATAGAAATCGGAAAAGTAGATGAAACATATTACACGATAGAAAAAAGATTATATGGTGTTCTTATGGAGCATAAATTCCCTACACTTCCAAAAAAAGAACAATATAAATTACTTAAAAGTTATTATGATGCAATAAAAGCTCTTAATAGCATTGAATTTCCAAATTTACCTTATGGAAATATTGTAGAAGTTCCACATCCAATTACTGATGATACATGGACAGGCTTTCTTGTCAAAACGCTTCATTATAAAATACAAGTAGCAGGAGAGCGAGTTGTAAAAGATATTACTAATTTTGATAAAAAGGTTGAATTACTTACTGAAGTTATAAAAAAAGAATTGCTAATAGATAAAAAATCACTTGTACATGCAGACTATTTTGTAAATCAAGTTCTAGTAAATGAAAAAAATGAAATTTCAGCTGTCCTTGATATTAGCGCCCATGCGATCGTAGGTGACAGACGTTTAGATGTTGCAGGAGTTTTCTTTTTCGAGGGGATGAAACACTATACTAAAGAACATATAAAATATTTGCTTGGCCTTTCAGTACAAGAATATGGAGAAAAAATTTTAAAATATAACGATATTTATCGCATATATTACTGTTTTTATTTTTCTGAAGTACATACTTTTATGCCTGATTGGTATCAAACGCTTCTTAAAAATATTAATGATGAAGCCATTTGGAATAGAATTACAAGTTATTTGAATTCATAATGTCGTTTTACTAAAAAGCAACTATCCTTAAACTCTTCCAGATTATTACCTGTGTTATACTAAATTCATGAGAATAGGTATTGATGCACGGTTGTGGAATGAAACAGGTGTTGGAAGATATATTAGAAACCTAGTTTGGCAGCTTCAAGAATTAGATAAGCAAAACGAGTACGTTTTGTTCGTAAGGCAAGGGATCAGGGATCAGGGACTAGGGACTAGAGAAAAGAATTGGAAAATAGTTGAAACAGATATTAAGTGGCATACGATTCAAGAACAATTGCAATTTCCAAAAATATTAGAAAAAGAGAATCTGGATATTGTTCATTTTCCTTATTTTTCGGTTCCAATTTTCTACAATCGTCCTTTTGTCATCACGATTCATGATTTGATTATCAATCACTATCCGACTGGAAAAGCATCGACACTCCCCTCGCCCATTTATTATTTCAAATTGATGGGATATAAATTTGTCATCAGACGGGCTGCTCAAAAATCACAAAAAATACTTACTGTTTCTCAAGCGACAAAGGATGAAATTGTGAAGCATCTTGGAGTTTCTAAAGAAAAAGTAATAGTGACATATGAAGGGGTTGAGCATAGGGATCAGGGAATAGGGAATAGGGAAAAGAAAGAAAAAATTTTACCCTTTACCCTTAACACTTCATCCTATTTTCTTTATGTTGGGAATGCATATCCTCATAAAAATTTGGAAAGGCTGATTGATGCGTTTACTCTGATTGTTAAAGATTATCCGGATGTGAAGCTAGTTCTTGTTGGGAAGAAAAATTATTTTTATGAACGGCTGGAACAACGCGTGAAAGCCATGTATATGGACAAGCATATTCTTTTTACTGGCGATATAACTGAAGAAGAACTAATTTCTTTTTATCGTCACGCCAATTCTTTGATTCTCCCATCACTTATGGAAGGGTTTGGTTTGCCTGGATTGGAGGCAATGGAAGCTGGGTGTTTGGTAATCGCATCCGATATCCCTGCATTTAAAGAAATTTATCAAGACGCTGCAATTTATTTTAACCCTCTTGAGATTGAATCTCTCTCTGCTACAATACGGAAAGTTCTTACGGACAGAAAAAAGTTTCAGTCTTTCATTGAAAAAGGCAAAAAAAGACTTACCAATTTCTCTTGGGAAAGAATGGCTGAAGAGACAGTAAAAATCTATGAAAGTAGCGTTGGTGTACGATCGGATTAATAAATGGGGTGGCGCAGAACGCGTTTTGCTTGCGCTTCATAAGCTTTTTCCCAAAGCACCAGTTTTTACCTCAGTATATTTTCCCAAAAACGCAAAATGGGCTGATGACATGGAGGTAAAGACGTCATTCTTGCAAAAATATCCTCATGCAGTTTCTCATCATGAATTATATCCATTTCTGATGCCAATGGCTTTTGAGCAATTTTCATTTGCTGGATATGATTTGGTTATTTCATTAACTAGTGAAGCAGCAAAGGGTATTATTACTCAGCCTGGCACACGGCATATTTCTTATTGTTTGACGCCAACAAGATATTTATGGAGCGGGTATAAAGAATATTTTAAGGAGCCAGCTCTTAAAATAGCTGCATCACCGGTAGTTTCATATCTAAGAAAATGGGATAAGGTAGCTGCGAAAAGGCCGGATATATTCGTTGCGATTTCAAAAGAAGTTCAGGGGCGGATTAAAAAATATTATAGTAGGGATTCTGTTGTTGTTTACCCACCGGTCAGTATTCAGGGATCAGGGAACAGGGATCAGAGATTAGGGAAAAAGGGCGAGGGTAAACCTTATTTCTTGATAGTTTCTCGTTTGTCAAAATTTACGAAATATAAGCGGATTGATTTGGCGATTCAGGCATGCAACGAGCTTAAATTGCCATTAAAAATTATTGGTGAGGGGAGTTGGAAAAAAGAATTGCAGCAAATGGCTGGTCCGACTGTTGAGTTTCTTAATGATGTTGATGATAATACGCTCAGTCAGTTTTATCAAAATTGCAGAGCGCTATTATTTCCTGCTTTGGAAGATTTTGGACTGACTGTTGTTGAAGCACAAGCCTTTGGCAAACCTGTTATCGCTTTTCGTGGCGGTGGTGCAATGGAGACAATTATTGAAGGGAGAACGGGAATATTTTTTGATAAGCAAACGAAAGAGTCGATAAAACAAGCATTAAAAATGTTCGATACCATAACGTTTGATCCAGAGTCTTCTAAAAAGAATGCGCAAAAGTTTAGCGAGAAAAATTTTAGTAGATCATTTTTAAAACTTGTACATCAAATGATTTGATACTATAATAGTAGAGTCCTTATGAAAATTGTATTATTTGCAGGCGGCGTCGGAAGTAGGCTTTGGCCTCTTTCTCGCAAGAATGCACCAAAACAATTTGGAAAAATTATTGCTGACAGATCAATGCTTCAGATTGCTGTACACAAACTCTTTCCTGAGTTTAAATGGGAAGATGTTTTTATCTCAACAGGTAAACAATATGCATCGCTTATTTCAGCACAGCTTCCTCAACTTCCCGAAAATAATATTATTGTAGAGCCTGAAATGCGAGACGTGGGGCCAGCAGTTGGTTTGGTAGTTGCTCAAATGGAAAAATTGAATCCTGATGAGCCGCTTGTACTTTTGTGGGGGAGTGATCATTTAGTTAAAAAAGAGGCGATTTTTAGAAAAATGCTCAGAACTGCAGAAGAGCTTGTGCTAAAAAATCCTGATCAGATCGTTTTCATAGGTCAGAAACCGCGTTTTGCAAATCAAAATTTAGGATATATTGAATTTGGTAACAAGACACAAACAGTTAACGAACTTCCTATTCATGAATTCACTGGTTTTGAATATCGTCCTTCTTTGGACAAAGCACAAGAATGGTTAAATGATGGTAAGCATGCATGGAATCTCGGATATTTTGTCACAACGCCGCGATTTCTTTGGAAACTGTTCGAAAAGTTTTCGCCAGATCTCTACAAAAAGCTAAAGAAGATTCAGGATGCATTTGGAACTGATGATTATGAAAAAGTGTTGAACGATGTTTATCCAACATTAGAAAAAATTTCTTTTGATAATGCAATTCTTGAGAAGATGGATCCGAAAGCAGGTTGTGTTATCTCGGCTGATATAGGTTGGAGTGATATAGGTGCGTGGGAAGCTCTCAAAGAAGCACTCAGCGATACTGTTGATTCAAATGTCACCAAAGGTAAAATACTTTTGGAAGATTGTAGAGATTCAATTCTGCATAATGAAACCAAACAACTTATTGTCGGGATAGATTTGGATGGACTCGTTGTTGTGAGTATGGACGATGTCATTCTTATATGTCCGAAAGATTCCGTCCCCAAAATTAAAAAATTTGTTCAGAACCTTGGTGGGACAGACTATGAGCACTTGGCATAAGTCGATGAACAAAAATAACTTACCCAAACTGTTCGTCAACTAAATCATGGCTTACAAAAAAATACGTAAAAGCATATCATATAATTTTGTAAAAAGATTAATTGACATTGTCTCTTCTCTATTTCTTCTTATTATTTTCTCACCGGTTATTTTGTTTGTCTCAATTGCGATAAAAATTGATTCAGAGGGGCCAGTTTTGGCTGATACCCCACGGCGTGTTGGAAAAGATGATACATATTTCTATCCATATAAATTCCGTTCAATGATCGTTAACGCATACTATTTATTAAAAACTGATCCTAAATTTAAAGAAGCATATGATGAGCAACAACATGGTGGCAACTATAAAATAAAAAATGATCCGAGAATTACGAATGTAGGGAAACTTATCAGAAAATATTCTCTTGATGAAATTCCACAGTTGGTGAATGTGTTAAAAGGAGAAATGAGTTTGGTAGGTCCGCGTCCTTATTATCCTGAAGAATTGGAAAAACAACAAAAGATTTATCCTCAGACGAAGGAATTGGTAAAAGAAGTGCTCTCTGTTAAACCCGGTATTACCGGGTCATGGCAGGTAAGCGGACGAAGTGAAGTAAAATTTGATAAACGGATTCAGATGGATGCTGATTATGCGATGAGGAAATCAGTTCTCCTTGATATTTGGATTATCTTGAAAACTCCATGGGCAATGATTTCAGGAAAAGGAGCCTTGTGATTAGAATTATGAATAATGAATCATGAATAAAGAGAAAATAAAGAAACTAAATTCATAATTCCTGATTCTTAATTCGTGATTCAAGTTTAAAAAAGTTGACAAGGGGTTAATCTGTCAGATATGATAATAAGTACGCAATGTCTGGATTTGATAAAATTGAGTTTAAAAAGCAGGAAGATATTCCTCCTGCAAAGGTACAAACAAATACAAGAAAAATAAAAAGCACGCCGGATTTCGCAAAAAGCGCGAGTCCAATAGTAATTATGCCGCAGAGAAAGAAAAAAACAAATTTTCAATTTAAATTTCATAAAAAGCTGAGCATTGCTTTAGGTGTTGTGGTTGTTCTTCTTGTGCTTATGAGTATTCCAGCAGTTGCAACATATAAATCTGGACTTGAAACGTATCGTCAAGCTAAGCTGATCGCTTCCGCAGTAAAAGATCAGAATGTCGATGAAGCATCTAATGAAATTGCTCAAACGCAAAAACTTCTTAAAAAGACACAAACAAACTTTCATTTTCTTCTTCCATTAAAAATTATTCCGATTGTCAGTTGGTATTATAACGATGCCGATCATTTAATGAATGCTGCTGATGACGGTTTGACCAGTGCTCAGACAATTGCTACTGCTTTGAAGCCAGATGCTGATGTGTTGGGATTAAAAGGAGGAGCTAGTAGTGGAGCTGTCTCAACATCAGATAGAATTAAAACAGCAGTGCTTAGTTTGAGTAAGATTACACCTCAGATAGATAAAATTGAAGTATCACTGGACGCGATGCAGAAAGAAATGGATCAAGTTGATCCCAATCATTATCCTACTCTTCTTTTTGGGAAAACAATTAAAACAGATTTAACTAATTTGAAAACCTTTACTGATGAGAGTGCAACAGGCGTGACCGATGCAAAACCATTAATTAAGGCATTGCCGAGCTTGCTTGGTGCATCAAAACCTGAACAATATCTCGTCATTTTTCAAAATGATAAAGAGCTTCGTCCCACTGGTGGATTTATCACAGCATATGCAATTATTGATATCGACCAAGGAGCAATTCAGTTAGAAAAATCTGATGATATTTATAATTTAGACGATTCTATCTCAGATAAGCCGCCAGCACCAGCACCGATTCTCAAATACTTCTCTGGTGTCTATCAATTTAACCTGCGTGACAGTAATATTTCACCTGATTTCATGGTATCCATGAAGACATTTAATTCGATGTATCAAAAGGCGTCACTTAAAACAGAACCTATCGATGGCATCATAGCAATTAACACCAATGTCCTTGTTCAAATAATCAAAATTCTTGACAATCAAGTAGAAGCAGATGGGCAGACATTTACTACAAATACCGATCCTCATTGTGCTTGTCCGCAGGTTATTTATGCGTTAGAAAACAGCATTTCACGACCGGTAAATTATATCACGACCACTCGAAAGAGTTTGATTAGTGATCTTATGCAGGCAATTATGGTGAAAGCTCTGCAATCTTCTCCGAAGAAATATTGGGGATCACTATTCCAATACATAATTGCTGGAACCAAACAAAAAGATATCTTGTTTGATCTCTTTGATAATCAGGCGCAGCAAGGGATAGAATCGCTCAACGCAGCCGGTCAGATCAAGTCGTTTAACGGAGATTATCTTCACATTAATGATACGAATTTCTCAGGAGCAAAGGTCAATATTTTCTTGAGTGAAGCGGTTAACAATGCGTACAGTGTTGGAAGTGATGGCACGATTACAAAGACAGTCACAATCACTTACAAAAATCCTTTCCCGCCGTCCGATTGTAGCTTGAAAGATGGAGGATTGTGTTTGAATGCAGAATATCGTGATTGGCTGCGGGTCTATGTACCGCAAGGAAGTAAGTTTGTAAGCAGTAGCGGTTCGCAGATAAAAATAAACACGTATAATGATTTAGGGAAGACCGTTTTTGAAGGATTTGTAACTGTTCAACCGGCTGGAGGGTTAACTACCTTTACTCTTAATTATACCTTGCCATTTAAATTAAAATCAGGTTCACCACTTCCTGTGATGATTCAAAAACAACCTGGTGCCACCAATAATCCATTTACAATGACTGTTAACGGGAACGCCGTTAATCAGTTCACCTTGGATACGGATAAAATAACGGAGGTTACCTTCTAAACACTACTAGCTGCCTATGAGAAATTTTAGAACCGAAGGAATCGTCATCAAAAGGCGAAATTTTAATGAAGCAGACAGAATACTTACTGTGATGACGCGTGATTATGGCAAAATTCAGATAAAAGCCGCAGGCGTACGCAAGATTACTAGTCGCCGCTCTGCTCATATAGAACTTCTCAATCATACCATTTTGCATTTGTATAAAGGCAATACATTTTCAATTCTCACCGAAGCAAAAATGCTCGATGATTTTTCCGAGATTAAAGAAAATTTTGATAAAGTAGGTTTGGCATATCATGTATGTGAATTGATTGACGGATTGTGTCCTGAAAATCAAGAAAATAGAAATGTGTATTTCCTTCTGCAAAGAACTCTGCAGAAATTATCTCAACAGGACGATGTTTATCTCCCACAATATGAGTCTTCTGAAATTGATGATTATACTCTTGGCACCTATGGACTTGCCGTGAATGACGCACCACGACGAGAGACGCGTCAAAATGATTTGTTACAAAATTTTGAATATACCCTGCTTTCAGAATTAGGTTATTGGGACAGGCAAAGCGCTATTGCACAGCAGTTTGATACCCATGATATGATTGAGGATATTCTCGAACGCAAACTCAAAAGCCGCACCATTTTCGCAAAACTGCAATAAAAATTTACTTCAGCGTCACTTATATTCACATATGGATCTATTGTTGATATGTACTGCAGGTATGTATGCCGAGGAATTTAAGGGTCTCTTTATCGTAAGAAAGTAAATATGGTATGTTGCATTGCCCGTGAGTCAGCATACTCGTTCGTCTCTGCATAACATCAAGATATTGGAGGTTGTAGGTAATTCCGTCTCCTCCGTCATTACGACTAAGAAAGAATTCTTGATTAAATATTTGTACTTTGGGCCATATGGCATGAGAAACAGGATCGGTTGACCCTGCAAGACTGAGAAAAGCTGCTAGGAAAATTATTGTTAACCAAACTGTTGTATATCGTATTTTGGTTGCTCCATATATTGCAAACAGATATAAAAATGGCAGTAATGGTAATGTGTATCGATTAATTGTCCATGTTTGAAATCCTAATACCATAGTAAGAAACAATAGCGAGAAAAGTGCGATAATTATCAGCCCATCTTTATTTTTATTCTTAGGAAGAAAAAAGAGAGCGATAGAAGCAAAAATTGTATAGATCCAGTTGTAATTAAATACGAACAAATGTAACCAATTTTCATATGCATACTCATTAAAAAATCCAAAAGTAATGAGATTATGAAGCATTGTATATATACTCCCTTGTGATTTTGTCGGGCTGAAATTATATTCATTCCATAAATGTTGACCATTTGCATAAAGGATAATGGTCCATAACAGAAGCGCAGCAATTGGAGCTAAAAATTCAATGAAATGTTTTCTTTTATTAATTACTGCAACAATAAAAACACTTATAACAAAAAAAATTGCCGTTTCTTTTGTTAATATAGCGCACGTCGAAAAAACTGCATAAAATATATATTTCGATTTTAGATAAAAGGCGAAAGCAACTAGAATCATTACCGTCATAACGAAATCATCTATGCTGAATGTTCCGACGGAAAGATATAATCCTGATATAGCAAGCAGACAAGCACTCAATAGAGCGATTTTTTGATTAAAAAGTTCTTTGCCGATGTAGTAAAACGCTATAATTCCTGCGATGCCTAATAGTAATCCCACAAAACCAGTTGACCACGGTCCAAATAAAAGGAGAAAAGTATCAAAAAGAAAAAGTTTGAATGGTGGATGGAAAACCAATAACTGTGGGGAATAGTTTCCGTTTATTAAGTAATATGCTAATTTGAATTGTCCATTTCCATCACCCCCAGGAATAAGAAAAAGATAGGGTGCAAAGATGATACTAAATAAAAAAATGGGCAGAAAAAGGCTCATGTATTAATTATAAAGTTAGCTTTGTTTCAAGGTCAATGTATCATTACTAAAGTTTACCTTTTTTGTTATAATACATTTATGGCTGAAAATGTAATGGATAAAATTGTTTCCCTCGCAAAGCGTCGTGGGTTTATCTACCCCGGATCAGAAATTTATGGTGGTTTAGCAAATACGTATGACTATGGTCCAGTTGGAACAGAACTTCTTCGTAATATAAAAAATTTGTGGTGGAAAAATTTTGTGCAGAAACGTGCAGATATTGTCGGTCTTGATTCAGGAATTATTTCTCATCACAAAATTTGGGAAGCATCCGGACATGTAGCAGGTTTTGCAGATGCGATGATTGATTGCAAGAACTGTAAAGCTCGTATGCGAGCCGATCATTTATTGGAGAATTATATTGAGTCACTTGATGAAGATACACGGCAAGAATTGTTGAGTAACCATAAAAAAAATAAGGATTTTACGACTGCGTTAAAAACAGGTAAAGTTGAAGGATTGCCAATTGAATCTTTTGAAAATATCCGCGAAAATTTGAGCAATTTGGCAAAAAAGCCTCTGGTATGTCCAAATTGTGGAGAAAATGATTGGACAAATATCCGTAAGTTTAATCTTTTATTTCCTGTTCAGTTAGGAATTGTTGAAGGAGAACAAGGTATGGGATATTTAAGAGGTGAAACTGCTCAAGGTATTTTTATTAATTTTAAAAATGTTGCTGACTCAACACGAGTTCGACTGCCTTTTGGTATAGGACAGATCGGTAAAATGTTCAGAAATGAAATTACGGCAGGAAATTCAGTATTCAGAACAATAGAATTTGAAGCTGGAGAAATAGAATATTTTTTTGATCCCGAAGTTACAGATTGGGAAAAATTATATGAGGAATGGAAGAACACAATATGGAGCTTTGTTACCACACAATTAGGAATACAAGAAAAAAATCTTCGATGGCGCGAACATGGAGATGAAGAACGATCATTTTATAGCAAACGCACAGAAGACCTTGAATATCAATTCCCATTTGGAGTTAAAGAATTATGGGGACTCGCATACAGAACTGATTATGATTTAACGCAACATATGAATGCTTCAAAGAAGGAATTAACAATAATTGATCCTCAAACGCAAAAAAAGATAATTCCACATGTTATTGAACCTGCGGTCGGAATGACGCGTTTACTGTTGATGGTACTGGTTGATGCTTATGTTGAGGAAGAAAACCGCACCGTTTTGAAAATTTCTCCCAAACTTGCTCCTTATAAAGTTGCCGTTTTTCCACTTCTTGCTAATAAAGGAGAATTAGTTTCAAAGGCACAGGAGGTTTTTAAATTGCTTAGTCCAGAATTTATGACTGCTTTTGATGACAGAGGGAATATCGGTAAGAGATATTTGTCACAAGATGAGATTGGGACACCGTGGTGTGTGACAATTGATTTTCAGACATTAGAAGATGGCATGGTGACGGTGAGAGATCGAGATACTACCCAACAAGAGCGAGTAAAAATTGAGAATTTGACCTCCTATTTTACAGAAAAGCTCCAATCTTGACATTGAATAGATTGTTGGGTTATGCTTAATATATGAAATTGCTGAAGAATAAAATGTTTGTAGTTATTCTTGTTGTTGTTCTTCTTGTGATCGTTGGCGCAGGTGGCTACTATTTTATTGCTGGCAGCAATAGTCAAAAAACCGCTGATAATTTACCCGTTGATGACAATGTTATCCAAACACTCTCACCAAGTGCTATTGGTCTCAAACTTGAGGCATCGCCAGATGACAAAAAAGTAAGATTTGTTATTTCAAAAGCATCAAGTATCTCATCAATTGAATATGAACTTATTTATACTGCTAATTCTACTGCAGAAGAAAAAAGTGAAGGTGCACAAGCGCGGGTTCAGCGAGGAATTACAGGAGATCAAACTGTCAATTCTGGGACTTCAACCTATCAGTCAAGCTGGCTTATCTTGGGAAGTCAATCTGCAAATGTTGTCAGATATGATACCGGGGTAAAATCGGTAAGTATTACGCTTAAAGTTACAGAAACAAATAATAAAGTGTATCAGGTACAAGACAGCCTCAAGTTTTAATCTTTTCTCATTGATCTGCTTCTTATACTATTATAATATTGTTTTATGTCCACTCGTGAGAATCAAGAAGAATATTCCTTTTATAATCTCGTTGTCCCCTTAACTAAAAAAAAAGCTATTTTTATTATTATCATCATTGGTTTTATTGTTTATTTTAACATGCTATTTAATGGGTTTGTGTGGGATGATATTACTTATATTCAGCTTAATCCGGACATACATTCACTTAATATCCTCTCTTTATTTACCAAGGATTTATCCTTTAACAGTGGTGATTTTTATCGTCCCATCCCGGCAATTTATTTTTCAATAATTTATGCTATTACACAAAATCAGTCATTTTTATACCATTTTATACAATTAATTTTACATATAGCAGTAACATGTCTATTATTTATATTCTTAGCGGAATTTTTTGCTGAACTGCCTGCATTATTATTAGCATTAGTTTTTTTAGTGCATCCGATAAATGTAGAATCAATTTCCTATATTGGAGCCACACAAAGTGAATTATATGCGTTGTTTGGAATGTCAGCATTACTCATTAATAGAAATGGTAAAACGAAGTCACGATATTTTTTTATCGGCGGCCTATTATTGCTTGCCCTATTAACAAAAGAAGTAGCAATAGTATATTTTTTAATACTTTTACTGTATCAGATATTTTTTAAAAAAGGCACCTTTGTTAAAACTCTTATTTCAGTTGAACTTATCGCTTTTGCGGTGTATGCGTTTTTGCGTTTCGTAGTCGCTGGTATATATTTTATACCACCTGCAGCAATTTCTGCTCCGATCGCGAGCCTTTCACTTAATCAACGCATAATTCAAATCCCCAGTATTTTTTTCTACTATATTAAAACTTTTATATTTCCTAAAGACTTAGCTGTTTTGCAGAATTGGTATATTACCTCATTAAACTTTTCTAATTTTTATATCCCGTTGAGTATAGACATTATTTTTTTGATTCTTCTTTTATCTGGAGGATGGTTTGTATACAAATCTTCACATAAAAAGTTTAAAATTTATCTGCTTTTTGTAATCTGGTTTTTGAGTGGAATGTTTTTTTTGCTTCAACTTTTCCCGCTTGATAATACTGTATCAGATCGGTGGTTTTATCTGCCGATAATCGGACTTTTAGGAGTAATTGGAATAATTACACAGGATTTATTTGATAATAAAAGCAAATTCAAAACTATAAGTATCATTGTATCGATAATTATTATTACTCTTTTGAGCATAAGGACAGTTGTACGAAATACGAATTGGTATAGTGAAGTAACATTATATTCTCATGATATTCCTATATCTGATGATTATTATAAAGAAGATAAGATCGCTAATTATTACTACCAAGTAGGGCAATATCAGCAAGCACTTATACGTGATCAAAAGTCCGTAAAATTTCATGAAATACCAAATAATTTAAACAATCTCGGTGAAATTTATCAAAAGCTTGGCAAATATAATCTTGCTCGACAAGAATATGAAAAGGCAATTATTCTAAGTAAGGATACTGTTTCGATATATACGTATTATGCAAATTTAGCTTTGTTAGATATCTATTATGGTAATCCAAATGAGGCAGTAGCCATTCTTAAAAGTAAATTGCTTCCAGCATTTCCTACCAACACGGGTATTCTACTCATGTTAGCAATAGCGGAGTATAAATTACATAATCATACAGAAGCACTCTCATATGCACAAAAGGCGAATACTATATCTCCTGCACAATCAACGTATATTTATTCTTTAATAAAAGAAAATGCCTCTATGCAGAAAATTGATAAAATTACATGGAATAATTAATAGATCGTTTGAATTCCAGGTTACGCTATCTATATAATAGTAGGGTATATGTCTACTCGTGAGACTCAAGAAGAATATTCCTTCAAAAGCTATTTTGTCCCACTGACAACAACTAAAGCAATTCACTTTATTGTCCTTATCGGACTTGTTATTTTTTCTAATATTCTTTTTAATAATTTTGTTTTGGAAGATAGAGCAGAGATATTACGAGATCCTAGTGTTCAATCGATTACAAATATTCCAAATCTATTTATTCATCAAGTAGGTGGTCAAGAGTCAATTGATTATTATAGACCGTTGCTCTTTACGTTTTATGATATATTTTATTCTTTGTTTCAGCAGAACACATTTCCTTATCATGTTTTTCAGATCTGCATCCAAATCGCAAATACAATCCTTATTTTCTTCATTTTTAAGAAATTTTTGAAAATAAATCTCGCTTTTTTTCTTTCTCTTATTTTTTTAGTCCATCCAATTAATGAAGAATCCGTTGTATGGATAACAGATTTGCAAGAAGTACTTTATATGTTTTTTGGTTTACTTTCTGTGTATCTCTTACAGAGAAGGCATATAGATATTAAAACACTTTTTTTTGTAAATCTCTTGTTGCTTTTTTCCTTTTTTTCAAAAGAAACAGGCATTCTCTTTTTTGTAGTTACTTCTCTTTATGTTTATTTATTCAAAAAAAGTAAATTGTTGCTTCATTTATCTTTTTCTTTTATGGCGTTAATGGTTTATGTAATTTTACGTTTAATTTCCCAAACTCCACTAAAAGAAAATACTGTACCTATTATGACTCTTTCTTTATCACAAAGAATGATAAATGTTCCAGCGATACTTTTTTATTATATTAAAACGTTTTTCTATCCTGCTACTTTGGTTGTGTATCATTCCTGGGTTATCAGAACAATAGATTTTAACACTTTTTTCTTTCCACTTATAATTGATTGTTTTTTATTTTTCGGACTTAGCGCTCTTTGCATGTTTGTCATGAAAAGGGGAGGAGATAAAAAGCTTATTCTTTTCTTTTCCATATGGTTTGTCATTGGACTTTTATTTCATTTACAGATAATTCCTTTAGATTTTACCGTTGCTGATCATTTTTTTATCTTTTCCTTTGTTGCATTAATGGCGCTTTTAGGATTATTTTTTCAACAGATTCATATAAAAAAAACTTTAAGAAACGTTTTTATTGTGTTTGCAATTATGATTTTATGTGCCCTATCACTGAGAACAATAGTCAGGAATACCAATTGGGCAGATCAATCAACCATTCTTACACATGATGAGCATGCATCGCCGAATGACTATTTGCTCGAGGAAGTTTATAGTACTGATCTCATACAGCAAAATAAAATTAATATGGCATTACCACATGTACAGGAGGCAATGAGTCTTTATCCTCAAGCATCCGATCCTTGGAATAGTTTGGGAGTGATAAATTTTGAGAAGGGAAATATAAAAGAAGCGCGAAGGGATTTTCAGCATGCAATTGCAATTGATGGCAGTTATCAAGCATATGAAAATTGCGGACTTCTTGAAAAAGAATATGATTCGCCCACAAATGCTTTAAAATTTTTAAGAATTGGAACAACAAAAAATCTTAACAGTTGGAAATTGTGGTATTATCGATTCATTGTTTCATATAAAATGGGGAATTATGACGAAGCATTACTATCAGCAAAAAATTACTTTTTACTAAATCCTACTTCTCAAAGTTATGCGATCTATACGCATGTACTCAATAAACAACCAATAACGTTGGAATAAGCAACGACCCCTCTCTTACACATTTCTTACATTCCAAAACACTACATACTGAGTTTATATTATTATCACACACTAGACGATGTCCTTAACCCGTTGACATATTTTTGTAGAAGGTTCAAAATGGACAAAGGTAGTCAAAAGTAGGATAATGTAGTCTAAGATTTGAAATATGTTATTGGGTCAGTATGAAAGCACGATTGGAGTAAAGCATCAAGCAGGACTACCAAAGAAATTTCGAGACGTTTTAGGAGAGAAACTAATTGTCACTAAAGGATTTGAGAATTGCCTGATTATCGTACCTGAATCGAATTGGAAAACTCTTCTAGAAGGAACTGAAGGAAAGCCGTTTACCAATAAATCGACACGAGAAATGCAGCGATTTTTACTCGGGAACGCAACATATGTAGAACTTGATCAGAAAGGCAGGTTTGTTGTTCCCGAGTATTTGCGCCAGTTTGCGAAAATCGAAGATACTATTGTTTTTGTTGGCGTATCAAGATTTGTTGAGTTGTGGGATATGAAAAGGTGGGAAGAGCATCAAGAGGAATTGGCGAAAAATATTGAGTCAATAGCGGAGAAATTAACAGAAGTGGAAAATAAGGGATAAGGGTAAAGCGGAAAGGGGAAAGTAAAAAATAATATAACTTGACCCTTTACCCTTAACGCTTCCCCCTTCTTAAAAATGGATAATTACCATACGAGTGTTCTTTTACAAGAAGTTATAGAGAATTTATCTATTAGACCTGGAGAGAAATATATTGATGGGACACTTGGTGGCGGTGGACACACATATGAAATTTTGAGATTAGGTGGAAAAGTTTTAGGAATTGATGTTGATACTGAAGCATTGGAGTTTACTGAGCAAGATTTAAGATTAAAGATTAAAGATTTAAGAATTGGAACAGATTTAGTTTTGGCGAGAGGGAATTTTAAGGACATTGACAAGATAGCAAAGGCAAACGGATTTGATACGGTCACAGGAATTTTACTGGATTTGGGCATTTCAGGTCATCATGTTGATACGGCCGAACGAGGATTTAGCTTTCAAAAAGAAGCGTATTTGGATATGCGGATGGATAAGAGCTTAGCAGTGACGGCAGGCGATTTGGTCAACGGTTTGACAAAAAATGAGTTGGTTGAGCTTTTTACCAAATTTGGAGAAGAAGGATTTGCTAGGCAGATAAGTAATGCGATTATAAATGCACGCAAGGTAAAACGGATTGAAACAACAACTGAGCTTGCACAGGTTATTAAAAAAGCAGTGCCATACAGCAGGCAAGGAATACATCCGGCAACAAAAGCATTTCAAGCATTGCGGATTGCGGTAAACGATGAATTAAACAGTATTGTTGATGCGCTGCCCAAAGCCGTTTCATTATTAACAACTGGAGGAAGACTAGCAATCATAACTTTTCATTCGTTGGAAGATCGAATTGTCAAAAAACTATTTATTGAATTTGAGGAAAAAGGATGGGGAACAATTGTTACAAAAAAGCCAATTGTTCCAACGGAAGTGGAAATAGAAGCGAATAATCGTTCAAGAAGTTCAAAATTACGGGTGTTTGAAAAACTATGAAAAAACCATTATTTATTATCGGTATACTAAGTTGTATTGTTGTTTCGTTGCTTGTTACTCGGATTGGCCTTGTTAACAGCATTTCAACAACTGGAATAACACTTGTTAATATTCAGAAAGAAATAGCAGATCTTAAAGATCAAAATGAATTATTGGAGGTGCAGTATTTACAGGCAGCGTCTTACACTAACCTCGACAAAAAGGCAACAAAATTAGGCTACATTCCTGTGACTTCTGAAGTTGATCTTTCCGTTCCAATACCGTTGGCGCTCCGTTAAAAAAATATTTTTATGTCATGCTGAACTTGATTCAGCATCCACACTTTTTGTAATAGAGATCCTGAAATAAGTTCAGGATGACAGGTACAAAACTTGTGTATAATAGTAGTATGAATTGGCGGTATCGGTTTACGTTATTATTTTTTCTGATATTTTTTCTATTGATTATCACTCGACTTTTTTATTGGCAAGTAGTGAGAGCACAGGAATTATCTGCAATCGGTCAAGCACAGTATGACCAACAGGTTGTATCACCTGCACAACGAGGAGAAATCGAAACATCCGATGGATTTGCCATCGCAGCAAATAAGTTAGCCTATCTTGTCTACGCAAATCCCAAAGTGGTAAAGAATAAGAAAGAAGAATCCGATGTCCTAGGCAAACTCCTTGATATTAAAAGTGCGACAGTCAGTGCAATGTTATCTGAAAATGAATTTTGGGTACCCATAAAATCTGGAGTTGATAATACTATAAAAGAGAAGATTGCAGCAAAGAATTTCCCAGGTGTAGGTTTTGAAGAACAGACCGTACGGTTTTATCCTGAAGCATCAATGGCAGCGCAATTGTTGGGGTTTGTCGGAAAAGATGAAAATGGCAATGATCAAGGATATTTTGGTTTGGAAGGCTACTACAACCAGCAATTGAGCGGAAAAGATGGGTATGCAATAGTTGTCCATGATGCTGGGGGACATCCAATCCTTGCAAAAATGAATAATAGCACTGTCAAAGTGGACGGAAGGACATTAATTTTGCATATCGACCGACGAATTCAATATATGCTCGATACGGAATTGAAAAAGGGTATTCAGACGTACGGTGCAAAAACTGGTATGGCTGCAGTGATGGATCCAAAGACAGGTGCAATCCTTGCTATGTCTTCATTCCCGACATTTGACCCAACAAATTATCAAAAATATTCAGACTCTCTTTATTTAAATCCTTTTATCACCAGTACTTATGAACCTGGATCAACATTTAAGCCTATTATTATGTCTGCGGCAATGAATGCAGGGCTTATTCAGCCCAATACTGAATGTAATATTTGTAATGGACCTGTCTCAATCGGCGGTTATCAGATTCATACGTGGAATGATCAATATTTTCCCAATACTACAATGACTGATGTTATCGTTCATTCAGATAATACTGGCATGGCCTTTGTTGGCGAAAAATTGGGACTTGATCGAATGCTTGATTATCTGAATAGATTTGGTATAGGTCAGGACACCGGGATAGATTTGCAGGGTGAAGAAGCGCCAGAACTCCATCCAAAAAATGAATGGTATCCTATTGATGTTGTAACGGCGAGCTTTGGACAGGGAATCGTGGCAACACCTATAGAACTTCTTGATGCCGTTGGTGCTATTGCAAATAACGGAAAGCGTATGGAACCGCAGGTTGTTGCGGCAGTGCAAACAGCAGACGGTCAAACAATTCCAATTCAGCCCAAAGAAATCGACCAGCCGATTTCGGCAACCAGTGCTCAAGTGATGACACAAATTATGGTTGATGCAGCAAATGAAGGAGAAGCGTCTTTCGCTCGGCTGAAAGGATATAATATCGCGGGTAAAACCGGAACCGCATCAATTCCTGTCGCAGGGCATTACGATCCGACAAAAACAATTGCGTCATTTGTCGGTTTTGGTCCTGCTGAGAATCCGAGATTTGTGATGATCGTGATTCTTAATCAACCATCTGCATCAATTTGGGGATCAGAAACAGCTGCTCCAGTGTTTTATGCAGTTGCAAAGGATATATTGACGTATTACGGCATTCCACCTTCTCAATAGTAGTAAGAATAATTAATTAGATTAAAGATTAAAGATTAAAGATTAAAGATTAAAGATTAAAGAATTTTTGCGCCTTTGGGAGCTTGTTCATTTGGTTGAAGCGGTAGTGGTTTTTCTTCCCCATCTGCAGCAAGCAACATGCCTTCGGATACTTCGTCCATCATTTTGCGTGGAGCGAGATTAAAGACAAATACAAATTGTTTGTCTTTCAAATCTTCAGGCTTGTACCATTGTTTGATTCCTGAAAAAATTGTACGAGTACCTTCCTCTCCGAAATCGACAGTTAATTTCAACAATTTTTCTGATCCTTCTTTTTCAACGCATTCAATAACTGTTCCGACGCGGAGGTCGAGTTTGGCAAAATCGTCGTAGGTAATGATTGGTTTCATAAGGGTTATTATAACAAATTTTTTTAGTACTTTGTGCCGACAAAGTACCAAAACTCTCGGCAAGGGTGTGCACCACAAGGGCACTATCCATTTCATGGTGTCGCTCGCTAAAAATCTTTTTCATTCGGCTAAAACTTTTCAGTTTTTTAACGCCTCATTACAAAGATTTTCTTAACGCTGCGCGCAGTAATGCCGATGAAAACATAAAATATTTATTTAGAGAAAGTAATTTGATCCATGATTTTAGTTTTTGTTTTTTTAATTGTTCCTTGTGGAAGCTCAATGACTGTTTCATACTGTATATTCCAAATGAAGATATTATTGGGTTTTAAACTCTCTTTTATTTCAACAACATGGTTTTGGCCATCAAGTATCAGGACATCAATCGGATATCTCATGCCAAAAGTATGAATGCCCCAGCGAGTTTTCAAAAGCATTGCTACTGGCGTTTTATATTTCAAAAGTCCGAGTGATTGGTCAAGAAGTGTTTTAGGAACAACTATATTTTCTGCTAAAGTCGTTTTTTTTGTTTTGTTTATTATTTTCATTTACTATTTGAAATTTGTTTTCTTCGTATAATTAAAAGAATGCTAAATAGGCCATTTGCTAAAATCCAGGTAATAGGATAAAGAGAGGTGATAATTGTATATTTTTGTAAAGCAAAAATTGCAAGTGCAAACCGAAATGTATTTAAAAGATAGGTAAAAAGTGTTTCAGTATGTGGTTTATGCCATGATTTTCTAATTGTTGGGATAAATCCAAGCATATCGATTGTTGAGACAAGAATTACTGAAAGCAGCGGCTGTTTTGCAAAAAGCCAAAGTATTATTGCTATAAAAGCAAGAATAAAGAAGACAGTATCGGATCGTGTAATATCTTTTTCTCCGATTTTTAACCCAAAACCAAAAATTACAAAACAAGTAAGTCCAGCAGCAAGCGTTACAAATGCTCCAGCCCCTGCGTTGCCGGTAATCTGTAATGCAAATGCAATAAGTGTAACAAATCCCCATAAGAACCAGCTATAAATGTGAGGTTTGGTTTTCCCTTTAATGGTATCTTTTATATATGGGATGTAACCAATAAAAGTAAGAGCTACTGCAATAATTCCAATAATATTTTTTATTTCTTGCATAGGTTGAGTATAGCATCTTAAAAATGCGGTTGAGGCTTATTACAAAGTTTTGTTATACTATTTTAATATGACAGGACGCACACATGATATGGCGGCATTTACTGCTTTGACCTTGGTGGTCGTTACTCATCCGTTGCCGCACGTTACACTTGCAACTGCAGTTGTTTCTATAGTTGCCAATTTAATAGGTGGCATTGCTCCTGATATTGATCAGCCAACTGCTCCGATTTGGAAAAATTTACCTATCGGAAGATATGTCGGCAGAACCTTTGATAAGTTCCTTGGCGGGCACCGATTTTTATCTCATTCAATTTTGGGCGCATTTATTTTTGGCTATGGGTTTTATTATATTTTACATGTTTTGACACCGAGTTTCCCGAATCTCAACATGACCATCGTTTGGTGGGCATTTATGATTGGTTTTAGCTCGCATCTTATTATGGATACGTTGACTACAGAAGGTGTTCCGTGGCTGTTGCCGATACCGTTTAAGTTTGGCATCCCTCCAATAAAAGCGCTGCGGATTCAAACAGGAGGTTTGGTTGAACGCTTTATCGTTTTCCCAGGTTTGATGATTGCAAGCATCTATATTATTTATTTTTATTATGACAAAATAAGGCTACTGTTCCACAGCTATTTGAAGTAAATAGATTTTTGCGTATAATACGGTAAGATGTGGCAGAGAACTAAAAACATTTATCATCTTAATCAAGCAATTGTTGCCAACATTCTCTACGGATTTCCTTCCCGCGGGATGAAAATTATTGGCGTTACCGGAACTGAAGGGAAGACCACAACGTCAAATCTCATTTATCATATTTTGCAAAAAGCTGGGAAAAAAGTCGCAATCATATCGACAATCGGTGGAATTATTAATGGAGAGGAATTTGATACAGGCTATCACATATCTACACCTGAGCATTTTGCTTTGCAATCTTATTTGAAAAAAGCGAAGAAACAGAAAGTTGAATATCTAGTATTAGAAGTTACTTCTCATGCGTTGGATCAGCATAGAGCATTTGGTGTAAGACCGATTGTAAGCGTTGTGACAAATATCGCTCATGATCATTTGGATTATCACAAGACATGGGAGAACTATGTTCACACAAAGGCAAAGCTATTAAAAGCTGCAAAAATTGCAGTAGTGAATAAAGATGACCGTTCTTATCAAAGACTCAAGAAGTATGAATTAAAAAGCGGTGAGAGAAAAATTGTGACCTACGGGCTTAAAAAAGATTCTGATATAAATCCTCACGAATTTCCTTTCCAAACAAAACTTTTCGGACAATTCAATAAATATAATTGCTTGGCAGCAATAGCGGTTGTACGAGAATTGCACATCCCTGATGAGATAATTCGAAAAGCTCTTTTGAATTTTCAAGCTCCCATAGGAAGACAAGAAACAGTCTATGACAAAGAGTTCAAAGTAATAATCGATTTTGCTACCACTGAATATTCTTATAAAGGTTTGCTTCCGATTATGAGAAAGCTTGCTGCAAAGAGACTTATTCATGTTTTTGGTGCGGCAGGACTGAGGGATTTTTCTAAACGTCCGATTCTGGGGGGAATTACTTCCCAATATAGCGATATTATTATCCTTACTGCGGAAGATCCACGAAGTGAAGGCGCGGTAAAAATTTCAAATGAAATTGCGTCAGGAATTAAAGGATTCGAAATTGTTGAGAGCGAAAATGTTCAAAATGTTGCGAGTACCATGCAGAAAAATAAAAAATATGTCTTTAAAATTCCTCATAGACGAGATGCTGTTAATTTTGCAATTAAGATTGCGCAAAAAGGTGATCTGGTACTCATAACAGGGAAAGGACATGAAAAATCAATGAACTACGGTAAGGGTGAGGAACCATGGAGCGAACATGAAGCAGTAAAAGATGCACTGAAATTGAGAGTTGAGAATTGAAAATTGAGAGTTTATAAATTTTATGGAATTACAAAATAATAGTTATGGATTTAAAACTTTCTCCCGATATGCTTCGATAAAACATGGAGTTTCAACACGAAAGTTTGGTTCGATGAAAAATCATGAAACGAAAGAACCTGACCGCGATGCGTTAACAAAGTTTGCAAAAATAATCGATATAACAGATCCTATCGTTTGTATGAAACAGATTCATAGCGGAAATGTTTCAATAATTGAAAATACTGATATCTTACAGATTTCCGATACTGATGGGTTGGTTACCAATAAAAAACATATTCCTCTTGCTATTCTTACCGCAGATTGTTTGCCCATTTTATTTTTTGACCCGCAAAAAAAAGTTATCGGTGTTGCGCATGCAGGATACAAAGGTTTACTCAATCATATTATAGAAAATACTCTTTCAGTTTTCGTTTCCAAATTTAAAAGTGATCCAAAAGATATTATTGTTGGCATTGGACCTAGTATTGAAACGACATGTTATGAAGTTGGTGTGGAATTAGTAGAAAAGTTTCAGGAAGAATTTCCAAGTTTCGAAGATATCTTTATCGAAAAAGACCAAAAATATTTTCTTGATTTGCGAGGAATTGCTCAGCAAAGTCTGATAAAAGAAGGAATACTTGATGAACATATTGAGATTATGGATGTTTGTACCAAAGATAATAAAGATTTTTATTCCTATCGTGGAGGAGATGGTGATATGAGATTTGTGAGTGTGATTAGTTTGATTTAGATTTATAGTTTGCAGGTTAAAGGTTACTAGGAAAGTTTGAGGATATAAATATTAAATTTTTGTTATACTAAAAGCATGTCATTATCAACCGCATCAAATTCCATAAATGCAATTGGCGTCTTCGGTAGACTTGAGCCAGAACAAGAACAATATTTTAAAGAAATTTCAGAAAAATACAGTCATTACCCTAAAGATGATGAAGCAATTGGAATGTTTAACCATTTATCTTTGGTAATTAATAGATTTATTCCTGTAGGTGATCTTCCACGATATATAGATTTATTGCGTGAATTAAAAGCATTTCTCCCTTTCACTATAAAAACATCAGATGTCATCATAAAAGAAGAGAAGCATCTTGCTCTTTCATTTGATCCAGAGCAAACGCAGAAAATTCGGGATATAGCCAGTAAATTCGTTCCTGAAGGAGTTGTTGTTACCTCCTACACAAAAGTTGTGTGGTTTGTACCAAAAGAAGATCAAGAAGAAGTAAAAAAAGAATTGCAAAATATAAAGGAAATGATTTTTTACGACTTCCAACTTGTAGCAAATAGACAAGATGATGAACATATGATCTATTCATCGAACAGATACAAAATGTAAAACCTATGGAAGACCTTGAAAAACTGGAACAGAAGCAATCTTCATCTGTTCCTGCGCCATCAACTACAATGACTTTGGATAAGGCTATCGAGATGGGAGAATATAAGCCAGAATATTTAGCAACGTTTCCTGAATGG
Source organism: uncultured Gammaproteobacteria bacterium (assembly GCA_964549385.1). GTDB lineage: Bacteria > Patescibacteriota > Microgenomatia > Levybacterales > UBA12049 > JACDET01. The sequence goes on along the minus strand of CAZJVI010000006.1, from coordinate 7,758 downwards.
CATACATTAACTCGTCATATTCAGTTTGAATATATTAGAAAAGCGATAGATAACCGAAACCGCCATTTAATCACGCAATGGGCAGAAATTACAAATGTATTGGATTTTCGTCTAAAACCGCACTTAAATGAAGCATTAAAAAATCTTGAAAAACAAATTCAAGAACTTAGAGTAGATAAGGAAAAATTATATTTTGATTACTCAAAATAGTTTCAAGATCAATGTGATCTTTACTTAATACTTTTTCTTTTATATACTAACCATATGATTTCTCAGTTATCCAAAAATATTACTATTAATCCAGATATTCTTGGTGGAACGCCAGTAATTGCAGGAACAAGAATTCCGATAGAGAGAATACAAGAACTTGTTAAGCAAGGATATACTCCTGATGCTCTTAAAAAAGAATATCCACAAGTCTCTCTGAAAAAAATACAGAATATTATTGCTTTTCTCATGGAAAGAGGATTAGATGACTTCAAAAAAACATATAAGACACAAGCTCTTGCTTGATGAAGGACTTCCCCGTAAAGAGAGTTTTCCAAAACTTAATAATCGTCATACGCTTAGACATATCAATCATGATCTGAAAAAAGGCGGTTCAAGTGATTCAAGCATTTATTCATTGGCAGAAATAATTGATGCATTAATCGTTGTTTTTAATACAAAAGATTTTAAGCCGTTTATTACTGTGGATAAACCAAGTGTTATTGCTCTTTCTACAAACGTAACCAATAAAATAATTGATAATAAACTATGTAGATTGTTAAAAGAACTTAATCCGCGAGAAAGAAAAGGACATTTAATTTCAATAACTAACGAAGGAGTAACATTTCATAAAATAGAATAGGTGTAAAATGATACAATAAATCTATGAAAAGGCAGAAGAAAATTCATTTCGTTGGGATAAAGGGGACCAATATGACGCCACTTGCTTTGATTGCCAAAGAAGCAGGATTTGCTGTTACGGGTTCTGATGTGGAACAGGAATTTATCACCGATGCTGCATTAAAAAAGGCCGGAATTAAACCTGTTGTTGGCTTCTCTTCAGAACATATTAGCGATCAAAATTTGGTTATTACTACAGGAGCTCATGGAGGATTTGATAATGTTGAAGTCCAGGCAGCTAGAATGAAAAATATTCCCGTCATGTCAGCAGGTGAGGCGACAGGGGAATTTATGAAGGGAGAACTGCTTAACAAAAAGTTTATTGGCATATCGGTTGCCGGGACCCATGGAAAGACTACCACAACTGCGATGATTGCAACAATGTTTGCAGAAAATAAGCTCGATCCGACATATATTATCGGCACTGGGGATGTCAGTTCTCTTGGGGCGCCGGGACATTTGGGCACTGGCCGTTATTTTGTTGCTGAAGCTGATGAATACGCGACTGAACCAAATCACGATAAGCGTGCACGCTTTCTTTGGCAGAATCCGAAATTTGCAGTTATCACCAATATCGAGCATGATCATCCGGATATTTATCCGACGATTGCCGCTGTCCGATCAACATTTCTTTCGTTTGCGAAAAAAATTCCAGACAAAGGAGTACTTATCGCGTGCGGTGATGATCCACAAATAAAATTGTTGCTAAAAGAATATGAAGGAAGAGTTATCACATATGGATTTAGTCAGGAAAATAATTATGTTTTGGATCGCGTCACTGTCTCAGGTGAACAAACATTTTTTTGGGTGAAATCACATGGTGTACCACTGGGAGAATTTGTCATTCGCGTTGCCGGAGAACATAATGCACTGAATGCACTTGCTTCAGTTATTGTTGGGCTTGAGATTAGTTTGTCAGTAGAAAAAATAAGAAAAGGACTTCTTGCCTTTCGGGGATCAAAAAGAAGGCTTGAATTTATCGGTGATTTGAGAACAGGTGCAAAAGTATATGATGATTATGCTCACCACCCGACGGAAATTAAGACGACGCTTCACGCGCTCAGACAACAATATCCGAAGAAAAAAATTGTCTGTATTTTTCAGCCACATACTTATTCAAGAACCAAAGAATTGTTTCAAGAATTTACGAGTGCTTTTGATTGCGTGGATACAGTAATTCTTACGGATATTTTCGCTTCAGCGCGTGAGAAAGAAGATCCGACAGTTACCTCCAAACATCTGGCATTTACAATGTCAACCTTCCATAAGGAGGTTATTTATCTTTCAAAACTTACTGATGTGGTACAATATATCAACGAAAAAAGGTTCCGTTCGGATACGGTACTCGTCACGATGGGAGCGGGGGATGTGTACTCGATACATGCTGAATTGGGGCTAGTTTAATTTTCAATTTTTAATTTTCAAACATTGATTCATTGTTGAATTGATTGAAAATTATATATTATGAGTAATACGGCAGGAGTACTTGAACAGTTAGAGAAAGCGATTAATCGAAAGATTAGTATAAACGAACCATTGGCAGAGCATACACTTTTGAAAGTTCCTGTAACTTCCGAAATGTATATTGAAATTGATGCGCAGGATGTGTTGATTAAAACGATTACTGCGGCGAGAAATTTAGGTTTACCTGTTTATATTTTAGGAAGCGGTGCGCGGATCGAAGCAGAGAAGGATGTTAAAGGATTGGTTATTAAAAATTTGTGCAGACGATTTGATAAGGTGAGTGTGAAAGGCACAATTAAAAAGAACGAAATCGGTGTAGAAAATATGCAGGTGTATGCGCAAGCAGGCGTTCTTATGAATCAGCTTGTACGTTTTACCGTTGAAGAAGGGTTATCTGGTTTGGAATATCAGTTGGGTTTGCCAGGGACTGTTGGTGGTGCGATTTATACCAATGCGAAATATAAGCCGAAATATCTGCCAGTGAATAAGGCGCTGCAGTCGGTAACGCTTTTAAGCGAAAAAGGCGAGGTACAAACGTATAATGGAGAGGTACCATATTTTGTTTTTACTGACGAACCTTGGCACGAATCAAAAGACGTTATTTTATCTGCAGTTTTTAAGTTAACGCCAGCAGACAAAAAAAATTTATGGGAAAGAGCAGAAGAAGCAGTAAAGTGGAGGAATGAACAAAAGTCCTAACTGTCATCCCCGACTTGATTGGGGATCCAAAACTAATTTATATAGATTCCCGCCTACGCGGGAATGACAAAAAGTATGGAAAAATTTGTTATAACAGGTGGAAATAAATTACAGGGAACCGTACAAGTAACGGGTGCAAAAAATGCCGCATTAAAATTATTGGTTGCTGCTTGCATGACAGATGAAAAAGTGACTATCCATAATGTGCCGCTTATTGCAGATCTTTTTGTGATGATTGATATTATGAAAGAGCTTGGTGCTGATGTTGAGCTCAAAGATCATACGGTGACCATCCAAATAAAAAAATTTGCTCATTCATCTATTCCGCTTGATAAAGCAGCAATGGCGCGAACTTCATCCATGTTTATTGCACCACTTTTGGTAAGAACAGGTGAAGCGATTATCCCAAATCCAGGTGGATGCCGTCTTGGCGCGAGACCGATTGATAGGACAGTTGAAGGGATAGGGAAAATGAATGTCGATATTACCTATCATAGTGAAGATGGCTATTTCCATGCAAAGACAAAAGGGTTACAGGCAACAAAATATAGATTTCTTAAAAATACTCATACAGGGACAGAAACAATGATTCTCGCGGCCGTATTGGCGAAAGGAACAACAATTCTTGAAAATGCAGCTGAAGAACCAGAGATTGATGACACTATTGACCTCATTAATAAAATGGGAGGCAATGTGAAACGAACGAGTAAAAGACAGATAACAATTGTTGGTGTTGAAAAATTGCATGGTGCAGACTTTAGTGTAAGTCCTGACAGGATTGAGGTTGCTACTTTTGCTATTGCAGCTGTTGTAACAGGTGGAGATATTTTTGTAAAAGATGCACAAAAAGCGGCAATCGATGCATTTTTAGAAAAATATAAAGAGACTGGAGCCGGATATGAAGTTAAAGAAGACGGTATCAGATTTTTTGCCAATGGAACACTTACTGCCGTTGATGTTACCACTGGTGTGCATCCTGCATTTCTTACTGATTGGCAAGCACCGTGGGCAGTTCTTATGACGCAAGCGCAGGGAATTGCGACGATTCACGAAACGGTTTTTGAAAATAAACTTGGATATAGTGCAGATTTGAAGAAAATGGGAGCAAAGGTAAAACTGTTCAATCCAGAGGTTGAGAATAAAGAGAAGGTATATAATTTTAATCTTGAAGATGATAAACCGGCTTATTTTCATGCGGTTAAAATTACCGGACCAAATAAGTTACACAATGCAGTGATGACCACGCTTGATATACGGGCTGGAGCTGCAGTTGTTTTGGCTGCACTTGCAGCAAAAGGGAAATCAACTATTTACGGTGTTGAAAAATTAGATCGTGGATATGAAAAATTTGAAGAGCGATTGACAGAACTGGGAGCGGATATTAAACGAGTTGAAGAATAGTAAGAAAAATTAGTTTTTTTTGTTGAGATACGCTATAATTCAAGCTTGAAATGGTTTTATAAACAAATATTATGAAAAAAAGGAAATTAGGAGCAGTCATTTTGGCAGCAGGACAAGGCAAGCGCATGCAGGTTGATGGCATTAACAAGGTGACTCTGCAGTTGAATAACAAGCCGATTATTGCACATATTGTTCATTTTATGAAGCGGATGACCATTAACGCGATTGTTGTTGTTATCGGCCATGCCAAAGAATCTGTTATGCAGACTCTTGAGTCAGAACATGTTCTTTTTGCAGAACAAACTGAGCGGCTTGGAACAGGCCATGCTCTTCAGGTTGGTTTGACTGTCATACCAGAGGATGTAACTGATGTTCTTGTCGTCTATGGAGATGATGCTGTTTTTTATAATGACAAGCATGTCCCTGTTATGAAGGAACTTTTTAATGAGCAATTGGCATCAGATGCTGCATTTACTTTTTTGACGATTGAACAAGATAACCCTGCTGGTTTGGGAAGAATTGTGAGAGATACCTATGGACATCTGCTTGCAATTGTTGAATCAAAAGACGCGACAGAAGAACAATTGAAAATTAATGAAATTAATCCAGGGTGTTTTGTCTTTAGTGTTGATTTTTTACGTAAATATTTACCTAAAGTAGAGAAAAGTCCTGTGACGGGAGAATATTATCTGACAAGTTTGATTGATTTGGCAATTCAGGATAAATTAAAAGTGCAGACCGTCAGAGGTGGCAAAATGGCGTGGCGTGGGGTTAATACAAAGGAAGAACTGGAAGAAGCAGAACGGTTATTTGCTGAATTGAAAAAATAGGCAAATCAGATTGTTACATTGTTTTTATGGATACCTCAGAGATAGTTATTGAACGAGTCACAGAATTTTCTTCTAAACTTACTGATGCAATACAACGCTTAATAAAACAAGAAGGAGATCATTATCAGTCCCTTACCGATAACGATGTCCAAGAAATGATACAAAATCCTCATGGATATTTATTTATAGCGAGGCATATCCCTACTCAAGAAATTGCAGGCATGATTTTTGTTGCAATTTATCGGATTCCTTATGTAAAAAAAGCATATATTGATGATATAGTTGTTGATGAAAAATTCCGCAAGCGAGGAATCGCTACAAAATTACTTCAGATTGCTGTTGAGGAAGCAAAAAAACATAAAGTTTCTTATGTGATGCTTACTGCAAAAACAACACGGGTAGCCAATAGTCTCTACGAAAAGTTAGGCTTCCAAAGGCGCGAAAGCCACGCATATCGATTATATTTATGAAAAATAAGTCGAATATTGTAATTTTATTTGATATTGATAATACGCTTTTTAATACAGAAAAACTGAAAAAATCTGAACTTAAAACGTTTGAGCTTTATGAGGAAGTAAAAGAAACACTTGAGAAACTTTCAAAAATTGCAACGCTTGGATTATTTTCGCAAGGAAAAATTGCATTTCAAAATAAGAAGCTAGAAGTGACCAATATTAACGATTACTTTGCAGAAGAACACAAACATATTGTTGAATATAAAATTGATGTTATTGAGGACACTCTTCAAAGATATAAAGGAAATACAAAAGTATTTTTTGTGGATGATTGGGTAGACATGTTACGATTAGCAAAAAAATTTGATCCTTCTATTTTTACGATTTGGATAAAACGGGGACAGTATGCAAATATGCAAAAATCATATGCCGATTTTACCCCAGATGCGATAGTAGAGAATCTACGAGATGTTGTTCCACTTGTTAATAATGCTCAATAAGCGGTGCTTCTTTTCTTAAAAAAATTGTTCCTGCACATCGGCCACAATCAACAGGTTTATCCACAACACTTGGTTCTAACATAGTAGCTCTTGCGAGCAGCTTTCTTGCCACGCAATCTGCTGGGGTATACCCACTAGTCAATCTTTCAGAATGTTGAAGACTGAAATTTTCCCCACGGCTCATAACTGTAGGTACAGCAGATGTTCCTTGTCGTCCTTTATTAGAAGGATTTATTTCTGTAATGAGGCATGCTTCTGGTGTCATAAAAAAATAATTATAACAGAAATATTTTTGATAGAAAATGCTGTAATAGAAACTCTAGTGTTTCCTCACAGAATATAAAGGAGTATAATATATAGTATGATACAGCTGTTGGGGCTTATGCTCTCATCGTCACTGATTACCGCGATTCTTCTTGTCCCCTTTATCGATTTTCTCTACAAAGTAAAACTCCGCCGCCACAATCAAGTTACAAAAGATATGTTTAATAAAAGAACGCCGCTTTTTGATAAATTTAATTCATGGAAAGTTGGGACCCCTTTTGGAGGAGGACTTCTTATTATTGTTGTTGTTATCATTTGGACGTCGTGGTCGTATGGGATATTTAATGTGAAGATAAATCCATGGGAAGTATTTGTAATTTTTTTCTCATTCATCAGTTTTGGTGTTCTGGGATTCTATGATGATTTGAAAAAATTAGCTTCTCCAGGACAGGAAAAATTCTTCGGATTGCGGTTCCGCTACAAATTTCTTATTCAATGGATTTTGGCATTTATTATCGCCACAGTTTTTTATTTTCAATTACATTATGATTTTATTTTTATTCATGGAGCAGGACTCCTTTTCCTGGGGATGCTTTTTATTCCTTTTGCGGCATGTGTGATTGTAAGTTTTGTTAACGCATTTAATATTACCGATGGACTTGATGGATTGGCGACAGGCTTGTTGATTATTTGTTTGCTCGCGTTTCTTGCAATTAGTTCCGTACAGCTTGATCAGCCATTGGGGATTTTTATCGCTGTTCTTATCGGTAGCACCGCTTCATTTCTTTATTTCAATATTTATAAAGCTAGACTTTGGTTGGGTGATGTAGGATCACTTTCGCTCGGAGCAGCCCTCGCGGTTACGGGACTTCTCACTGGGAAGGCGTTTGCTTTGATCATAATAGGAGGAGTTTTTGTCATTGAAGTTGGCTCATCATTGATTCAACTTCTGAGTAAAAAATATCTTGGGCGCAGAGTGATGCCAGCTGCACCTTTGCATTTATATCTTTTAAAGAAGGGGTGGGAAGAACCGAAAATCGTCATGCGCGCATGGTTAATTGGATTTCTTCTTGCAGTTCTGGGAGTTTTTATCGCACTAATTTAACACTGTGTTCCAATTAATTCTTCATCTCTATATAATTAATAATATTGCTGCCTATGAAACATAGATTTCATTTCAAAAAAATTTCTATTGGTAAATTTGATTCCGTCCTTTTTGCTTTGACGCTCGCATTGGCATTATTTGGTTTATTAATG
>CAZJVI010000005.1:0-32301 GCA_964549385.1 uncultured Gammaproteobacteria bacterium | reverse complement strand
ATTCTTCTCAAATGTCTTTCTTCTGTTGGGTCAGGTGTATCAAGCCACACTTTTATTGCCTTAAAAACATCTTCTTCTTTGATGAAACGAAATCCAATTGAAAGCATATTTGCTCCATTATGCATTCTTGTTAATTTAAGTATTTCGAAAGGATCAGTACTCTTATCTCCTTCGGCATCGATAGCATGTGTCGGTAATGCGGGAGAATAAAATAATGCACAACGGACATTGTGAAACTTATTTGCAACCATCGATTCGCCCTCTCCTGAACCACCAAAAATTATTCCTCTGTCGCTTGGATTTTCTGAGACTTTTTGTGCAGCTTTTCCTATCCAATCAGGATAATCATCTTCTTTATGATAGTCATATGCACCACAATCTTCAACATCGTATCCTTCTTTTTCCAGGAATTCTTTAACCTTATTTTTTAAATCCACTCCCGTATGATCAGTTGCAAGATACACTCTCATAATTCTTTAATCCTAAATCTTTTATCTTTAATCTATTTCCCTACAATCACTTCAACATCACTTGAAATTGTTGGATCAACACTGGCTGTTATTTTGGCACTTGGATCAAGTGAAGAGATATCCTTTTGTATCGTAGCCAAATTTGCTTTATCCTTAACATATACGGTAAGCCCAGTATAATTATAAGCATTCGCGTTGCCTGTCGTGACACTGGTAAATCCAGCATTTTTCAAAGCATCAGCAACTTTCCCTGCAGCGCCAACAGTACCACTACCATTAAGAACACTAACACTCATTGCTGTAGGACTACTGGTTGGACTCAATGCTGCCGAAGGTGTTGCTGCCTGAGTAGGAGTTACCGTTGAGGAAGTCGCCGGTGAAACTGTCTGTGTTGAAATTGGATTTGTCGGGTTGGACGTATGTTTTGCAGAGTTTCCCAAAAGATAGAGTGCTCCAAGTCCTGCAATAAGTAAAAGAAGAACAACAAAAAAAATAGTAACTAATCGTCTTTTATTGGAAGTGTGTCCGACGTATGTAGGTTGTCCCTGAAATGATGATTCTTCGTTCATAGTGGAGTCGCTTATAAATCACTTAGATACTATCACATTTTCCCCTGTTTGGAAATATGCCCAACGTAATTAAATTGTGAAATGACAAAATACAGTAAGAAGAATATATCTGGTATAATAGCACTGAGTTATTTTGATTCATTGATTAATATGCCCACAAAAAAAATTATCTCCATTCTTTTGATTTTTACCATTAACCTTCTTCCGCTTGGCTTCTTTGTCAATCCAGCATCTTCAGATCAACTTGATGATATCAATCAGCAACTTACACAATTGAGTACTGAACTCAACCAATCAGTCGCCGCCACGCAACCATTACAATCCCAACTCACTAGTGAACAAAAACAAATAGCAAATATCAAAAGTCAAATCGCCGGTGTCGAATCAGATATTACAACAAAAAAAAAGCAAATTAATGACGGCTACTCCAATCTTGCACAGAAAGAACAGATACTTAATGCAACAATTCGAGACTTTTACGTTAAAAGTTACTATGATGATCCACTCCTGACATTTTTCTCGCAAACCTCAATGGATGATGTGACACAAACGCTTGCGTATCAGCACGCACAAACAGAACAAGATAAATCAATTATCACCAATATTGCCCTCACTATTAATGATCTGCAAACCGAAAAAGAGCAGCTTCAACAGGAAGAATCATGGCTTTCATCAACACAAACAAGCCTTGACGCTGATTCGGCAAAACTTGATAAAATCATCACCGGCGCTCAAGCATATCAAGCGCAATTATCAAATCAGATTGCAACGCTTACCACAGAACAACAGCAATTAGTGGCTCAAAAATATGCCTCTCTTAATATTCCAACGACAGCAGATACAGCAAGCGGTGGCTGTGCAAGCGATCTTAATCCATACAAAGATCCAGGATTTGGTGGGACAAAATTCGGTTTTTTCACCTATGGCGTCCCCAATCGGGTTGGACTTAACCAATATGGTGCAAAAGGACGAGCTGAAGCAGGCCAAAGCTATACAGATATTCTTAACGCATATTACGCAAACTTCCAAATAACAAATATGCCGACCTCTTCAACCAACGTCACCGTTAATGGAACAAATGATTCTGGTGAAACATTTTCAAACCAATCGTTTACTGTTGAAGATTACCTACAACATTTGTATGAAATGCCAAGTAGCTGGCCATCTGAGGCATTAAAAGCACAAGCTATTGCGGCACGATCATATGTCATGCATGCAATTGCTAACGGAACAACAACGGTTGCACCAAATACCTCTTTCCAAGAAGTAAAAACAGAACTCAACGCACAGCCGTGGATTGATGCTGTTAATGCAACTGCTGGACAAGTCATGACATCAGGAGGGACACCAATTGAAGGATTCTTCTCATCAACTCATGGAGGATTTGTTCATTCATCAGGTGATATTGGCTGGAGCGCAACATCATATACAAAGACTGCCCAAGATACAACAACACAAGTAAACAGTTTTGCTGATTTGCAAAATGACGCATACGACAAAGATTCTCCGTGGTTCTATTGTGATTGGGGCTCCCGAAGCGCTGATAATGGTACTGCGTGGCTTGCGTCAAGCGATATTGCAGATATTGTCGATGCAGTCATGCTTTCCCAAGCTGATGGCAGTACGACACAATATCTCTCTCAGGTCGATAAAAATGTTCCGAATACTTGGAGTGCATCACAAGTCCAACAGGCATTGAGGAGTAAAAATATCACACCATATACATCAGTCTCCAGCATCTCAGTAAACGCCGACTTCAACAGCGGGACGACGACAACCGTAACAGTTAGCGGTGATGGAGGCACGAACAGTTTTTCCGGTACAGAATTCAAAACTATTTTTAATCTTCGAGCACCCGCAAATATCCAAATTGTTGGTCCACTCTATAATGTTGAGCTGAGATAATCTCACTATTCAAGCTGATCCTTTTGTGATACAATACACCTTATAGTAATTTGTTTTTCTTTATGCCAGATCTTTTTTCTGATGTACAACCGAATATTCCTACCCAGCAAACACAGCCCGTAGTATCAACGCCAGCAGCGGTCATAAAAAAGCCTGTGCATATTTTCACTACCTTTTGTCAAAACCCTCGAAATATCACTTTTGCTGAACAATATGATAATGAAACAATAATCCTTTTTCTTAGACGTGATTTTATTACCAACGTCCCATGGCTGGCAACAACAATTGCGCTTGCATATATCCCCTTTCTGATCCGTTTTATTTTTGTCTCCCTAAACTTTTCTCTTTTCTCAATTCCTAGCGTACTATTTATTCCACTGGTAAGTTTTTACTATCTTATCGTTCTCGGATTTGCTTTTGCCAACCTTGTAAGTTGGTTTTATAATATCGGTCTTGTGACCGATAAACGCGGTATTGACATTGATTTCAATGATTTATCAACAATTGATGTTGCAACGGCATCATTGCCTGATATTAAAGATGTTGAATACACACAGTCAGGATTCTTTCAATCACTTTTTGACTACGGTGATGTCCGCGTCCGCATTATTGCAGGAGGTGAAGTGTTTACTTTTTCAAAAGTACCCAGACCGACTGATGTCGCTGGAATTATCAGCCAACTAATTGGCAAACAAGAACTATGAATTTAGATCCAAATATTCTCATCACTAGTTTTTCATCAGGGGCAGTATTGTATGTCAAAATCGCACTGCTTATCTTGATTGGACTTTATTTACTCTTTTCTCTCATGCTTACAACAAAAATCCATTCACTTAATAAAACAGTTTTTCTCCCAGCGGAAAGCGGTGAAGTGGTCATTCGATTTTTTGCCATTTTGTACCTTCTTGCAGTGCTCTCGCTTTTTATCGCCACAATTGTTATAGTTTAAGTAGTATCCACCCGCGAATCAGAGAGTGCATACGTAAGCAAACGCATAAGGCTGATCGAGAACTGATACCAAAAGTAACATGCCCGAAACCAATTCTGCCACAAAATTGAGTCTATCCTTTGCTAAATTGGTAGCAACACCAACAGACATCTCTTGGTCACAAGCATATAACGCCGGAAATCTTTTTGCCTGCATATCACTCACTATTCCTCAAGCCGATGACACAATTCTCCTCAGCGCTCTAGGCAAAGATCTTTTTAACGTACTACAATCGGAGTTTTTCACACTTCAAGAGAAAAATATAAACACCATTAAAACAGCAATCCAAACAAGTCTTTCCACCATATCTGAAGGAGTCAACATTTCTCTGACACTTGCATATTTTAAAGACAATATTCTTCTTGTCTTTATCGCTGGCAGCGGAAGAATTATTATGAAACGCGATGAAAAAATCGGCGTACTTCTTACAAAACAACAAAACGACGATCTCATAACTTCAGCATCAGGTTTTATCGCAAACTCAGACACAATCATTCTTGAAACCGGTCAATTCGCCCAAATTATTCCTCAAGAAATTATCATACAGGCATTTGAATTGGAACTGCCCAACGACATTGTAGAAGCACTTTCACCGCAAATGCACAAACAAGACAATGGTGCTCAAGCAGCAATCGTTATTGCCTGCCGAGGAGCACTTCCAACACTGCCAGCAGAAGAAATTGAAGCGGACGAAGACCCAATGCTATCAGATCTTTCACTGACACCAACACAAACACTCATTCCAGATGAAGAGCCTGAATCTAAATCTGAACCTGAATTCCAAACGGAAATGTCTGAACAATCATTTGAAAAAAATAGTCATAAACCATTATCCCTTCTGACATTACCTCATTTTAATTTTGGACTTTCTTTCAACCACCGACGTCGACTTTTTCTCAACATTGCTCTTATTCTCGCAGTACTTCTAATCATAAGCATCTTCTTTACTATTAAAAAATATCACGACGACAAAGAACGCGCACTCTTTCAATCTATTTATCCACCTGCACAGCAAGATTATTCTGAAGGCAAAGGTCTTACAACAGTGAATGCAAGTTTGAGTCAAAACAGTTATAAAAAAGCCCAAACACTTCTACAAAACGGCGAAACAAAATTCAGCAAAGGATCATCTTATTATCAGCAAATTGCAGTACTTCTTTCACAAGTCAACAGCGCAGTCCAAGGAAACACTGCCGGACAATCAACAAATGCAACTGCAGCTACTCCTACTCCAAATTCTCTTCTCGCGGTTGAAGAGTCAAATAACAACGGTCTAACTTTTGGACAAGACGATCAGAATGTATATGTTGTCACTAACAATGTGGTAGAAACAGTTTCAAAAACCGATGGCACAACAAAAACAATTATCAAAAACAATAATTATTGGTCCTCACCTGTTGCTATTGTCCCCTATGATGACAATGTTTATGTGCTTGACCAGAAAAAAGGTCTTCTCAAATTCGTCGCAGGCTCAGGCGGATATGGGGAAAATTCTTATTTCAAAAGCAGCGCTCCTGATCTTTCTTCTGCAACTGGCATGGCAATTGATGGTTCTGTTTGGCTTTTATTCAAAGATGGATCCGTCAAGCAATATACAAAAAGTGTATCAAATAATCTGCAAGTTTCAGGACTGCTAAAACCTTTAAACAATCCTACCAAACTTGTCACCGATATTACTATGGAAAATATATATATCTTGGATTCTGGAAGCGGCAGAATCGTAAAATTTGATAAAACAGGAAAATATCAAGCATCCTACACGTCATCCGTTCTTTCGAATGCAAAAGATTTTACTGTTGATGAAACGAATAAAAAAATACAAATTCTTTCTCAAGGCAAAGTGTGGGAGATGAATATGTAATAACTAATTGTTGAATTGTTTTATTGTCTGTTAATAGCAATTAAACAATAACTTACCGTTTCTCAAAAATTGTCGCCGTCTTATCATGATAAACCTCAACCCAACCGAGTTTTTTAGCCTCATTTGAAACGTTATAAAAGGTAAAATTGGGCAAACCTGAATCAAGCAACTGCTTCAATAAAGTATTGTTTTTAACCGGAATTCCAAAAAACTTTATCACAGGCTTCTTCAAATCTGGCGTCGGAACAAGAATCGTTGTTATATGAAATTTCGTAGCGAAAGGAGCGAAAGGAGTTTTTTGTTCCAAAACATTTACATAATCAACAAAGGCATAATTACTCTCCGTTGGACTATTGAGATGCCACCGCCAACTCGGCATTCGGCCATCAATAAAATCTTTCTTTTCAGGCAGGTTCCATAAAAGATATCCACCCCAATTGTATGAAGAAAAAATTTGGCCTTTTGGCAAATGCCTGTGTAAATACGTAACTGCCTTCACAGGATAGCCACTCCCTTCCCCACGAGACAGATATTCACTATAATAATATATTCCCCATTGCGTTGCAAAAAATACACAGACAATAATAAAAAATCCATAATAAAAAATTTTAAAGCGGTCTATACCATAGAGATGCTGTGCTGCTTCTTTTCCAAGCAAATAAAATCCTCGTGCAGTTAACGAAAATGATATGATCATCCACAAAGGGATATTTCTGATACTTCCTACCGCTGCTAAAAGAAACACCCCATAAAGCGTTAATTCTGTTAGAGAATACTTGCGTCGATATCTGATAATAAGAAAAACTGAAAGGATCAGGTATATCCAAAAAGAAAAATTGGTGAAATAAACCACAGGATACCATTCCTCAATAGACCAACGGAGATTTGTGTCGGATAATTGATTCCAAAATTCTCCCCACAGTCTTATGCCAAACGGGTTTACAAGGGTAATAAGTACACAAACCGCAAGGAGAAAAAAATTCTGTTTTATTCCTTTTCTCTCTTCAATACTTCTCGTCACAAAAACAATTCCCAACACTCCTAAGCCAATACCAAAGCCCCCATGAACATTTGCCCAAAATAAAAATAATAAAGGCAGAAAAAAACGCCATTTTTCCCATATATCTTTCTTCCACAAGACAACAATAAGCATTGACAATAAAAGCCAATCAATAACCTGAGTGCGGACTCCCACAAAATCAAGTAACGTCCCCGCAGTTAAAAAAACAGGAATCAGAAGCCATTTCTTTTTGGTCAGGGGAAACTGAATAACAATTGCAGCAACACCCAAAAGAGCATACGCAACAGCCAATGGCCAATACCCGATATGAGACATCGTTAAGGTCCAAATAACATTGGTAAGCCATTCATGGTCAACAAACAAATAGCTTGGCATTGCATAAGAAAAAGGATCTTTATAAGGAATGCCGTGCGCCAAAATATATTCTCCTGCTCTGATGTGCCAGCCAAAATCAGAATCTACAGTAAAAAGGCCGCGCTGAAGATAACCAACAAATGCGAGGAGCAAAACGACGAAAATTGGCCAGAAGCGAATTTGCATTGTTTTATTATATATCAACCGATTATTGTAGCGTGGCTATGATAAAATAGACATATATGAAAATAACCAATCGTAAAGCAACATTTGACTATCAATTACAGGAACATTTTGAAGCTGGAGTCAATCTTGTCGGAGCCGAAGTAAAAGCGTTCCGAGAAGGACATGTTGATCTGAGTGGAAGTTTTGCCCGCATCGTCGGCAATGAAGCATTTTTAGTAAATGCAAAAATTTTTCCCTATCAACACGCAAGACCTGAGACATATAATACAACTCGCACGAGAAAGCTCTTGTTACATAAGAAAGAAATCATCTCTTTAAAAAGCAAAATGGACGGCGCAAACTTGACAATCGTGCCTGTTTCAATGTATACTAAGCATGGATTAATCAAGGTTGAATTGGCAACTGCCAAGTCAAAAAAAAAGTTTGATAAGAAAGAAGCGATCAAAAGACAGGACATTGATAGAGACACACAGCGGGAGATTAAAAATTATAAATAAGAATCAATATTCGCTATAAAAATTAACTATTTAATTTTTAACTGGGGATGAATTGATTCGACGAGAAAAGTACCTTAAAATTGCAAGCCGGCGATGATTCACGAGCCGCTAAACTGGATCAAAAAATAAATGCTAAATCTAGCATTGGAGCACGTCTCGATGCGAAAATCGCAGCCCTACAGGCTCGATTGGAAGCTCTTGACAATGCTGTCCAACCAGCACAATATGCTGGCGGCGCTTTTGCTTTTGCAGCTTAAGCGATAAAGACTGTTCATACATATCTTCCCTCACTGGGATGGTATGGGCACAAAAACAGGTGAGGAAAACCTTAAAGGAATGGTTTGACTTTTATTGAATTTATCAACCTATACTTTGTTATTCCGGTCGACAGGAAACGGCAAAGCGAATTACAATAGTCGACTACGCTTGTAGGCATTTTAACTAATTTTACTCAGACTCCGGTTCACTGCCGGACATCTCCACTAACACTATTACAAGGCTAATTTTTTAGTTACCCATTATTCTTCTTTCTTTTTCGAGGCTAAAATGGTCCACTGCCGGAAATCTAAATTTATTTAATTCACTAATTCTTATTGTAATAATTTTCTACATTTGAGAATATAAAAATAGTTAATACTTTGGTTCAAAAATGAAAAATTTCTTAAAACCTTCTATTTAGAAAATTATTTTGTTTATTATTTTTTTCGCTATTTCGTACTTTTTGATGTCTCTTTACTGGAGTTTTGCCGGTCTTACAATGTGTCCTTTAATGTTGCCAGCAATAAATCCGCCTAAGCCACAAACGTTTACCTTTTCAGGATTTATTCAACAGATACCAAATGTCATAATTGGGAATTATCCACGTTGTTCACCTTATCCATCTTCAGAATCCCTTCAAGCAGCAATAACATTTGTATACAATTTTGAAATATATGGTTCTCTCTTTTTTAACGCAGTACTTTCATATATTCTTGCTTGCGGAATTGTTTATATTTTTATAAAACATAAAAGTAAAAATACAAAAAAGAAGTAACAATTACTTCGCTTCATTTATAATTAGTACTTAGTTCCAATTCTCTCGTGTGGTAAACGGTTTTTTATTCTCTTCTTCAAACGAAGCTGTCCCAATAAGTATTGGATACCACTTCCAATATACTCCTCAACCTGGTTCCAACTTTTAAAACATAATTTACAAAAATGACCTCAAGAACTTACTTAAAAATAGAGTAAAGTACTATTCTGCTGCCAACAGATGGGCAAACCAATTTATAATATCTAATAGATGAATACCGAAGTAAAAAGGTAACGCTATCCAAGCAACTATTGATGCGTAACATACCACTGGAACTATCCCTTTAGGGTGGTTTTTAAATAAAAAAACAACGAAATACCATATATTTATAATAGCTAATGGAATAATCACGACCGGATACAAATAAAAAGCCAAAAGAACAGCTCCAAGTATAGCTTCTCTCTCTGGATGAATCGCTGCATAATAAAGAAGAAGTAGCACTATTGCTAAATAAAGAAGTATGACAAGTATATCAACAATAAGTAATTTGTTAGAAATTGTCACAGACTTTTTCATATTTATTAATTGTATGCATCAAAAGCATATCACAATACTATGATGAACAAAATAACTTGTATCTTTACACTATTCCAACCTTTTCATGGAGTAAAATTTCTCACCTCACTTCAGCGGTCTCAAGCGTTTCTGTCAGAACTTCATTCTTCTCTATTGCTTTCGGAATGTACTTCCGTGTTGCCCACCAGCCAAAACCAGCTGCTATCAGACACACAATTCCCCCAAATACAAATGGCGATCTGGTACCCATTGTGTCAGCAAGCCATCCGGAGAATGGTCCACCAATCAGTGATGTGCCAATGATAAGCACTGATTGGAGTGAAAGTACCCTGCCGTGCATTTCATGTTTCGCTTCAACCTGTGCAAGTGCAGTTGTTGAATTCATATAAAGAATTGTTGCCATACCGATAAGGAATGCAACCACAAAAGCCATTGTGATATCTGAAACAGCGGCAAGAAGCAACATCGTACAGCCAAGCGCAGCAGCACCGATAATGATATGCCGCATCCCAACAAGACTTCTATGAGCAATAACAAGAGCACAAACAACAGCTCCAAGACTAAAAATAGAATAAAGAATCGTGAAGATCCCATCATTACTATGAAGCGTCCGAGTAACAAAAAGCGGAAGAGTAACGTTGAAATTATAGGAAAGCATCCCAATGAATGTCAGCATAACAAAACTGATCCACAAAACAGGCTTGGACATAATATATCGCACTCCTTCACGTATTTCACCTTTTGATCGCGATTTCTTAGGTCTTCGATGAAGCTCTGTTGTCCGCATCATAAGAATTGCAATCAAAACTGCTATGTATGATGCGGCATCAATAGTAAAACCCCAACCAAAACCTACTGTCACAACCAATAATCCTGCTAATGCAGGCCCGAAAATACGCGAGATATTCACGATGGTACTGTAAAGAACAACCGCATTGGGAATATCGTTGGCAGGGACCATCTCGCTGACAAAGGAGCGCCGGAAAGGATTATCAAAAGCAAGAAGTATTCCACCAACCGTCGCAAGAATATATAAACCAATAAGCGGCGGATGGGGCAAAAATGCGAGTATGGCAAGCCCGACTGACTGACACATTTCAAGACTCTGTGTTATCAATAAAAGACGTCTTTTATCTAATCGATCAGCAATAGCACCAGCATATGGAGAGAGGAAAAAAACAGGACCGAATTGGCATGCGTTAAGAAGTCCCACTGCAAATCCGCTTCCGGTAATTTTTAGAACGAGCAAAATAAGTGCAACATTCGTTAGCCAATTGCCAGTATTTGAAATCAACTGACCAATAAAAAATAACCGAAAATTGCGATTTCGAAGAGAAAGAAATGTCTTCTTCAGCGATGAGCTGATCTTGTTTTTTACCATCTCCCACCCTTTCGTGGTTGTGGAGAACAAAATAAAGATGAAGAGAAATTTTTACCCATAGATATAGTTTATCATACAATTAAAACCTTACTACTTTCTTTAAAATTTTTGTATATAACTGCATTAGTCAACTTCCCCTTTTATATGTTATTATAAAATTCTAAAAAACTTATCATGAGTAGCTACGATATTCCAAATCTTGAAGGACATTCTCGTCAACGAGTTAAAAAAGAAAAACCATTTTTATTAAGATTCCTTTTATGTATTCTATGCATGATTGTGTGTTTTGCGCTGGGATATGGCATCTTCTATGTACAAAAACTCCAAACGTTTATTTCGGCAAATACTGGACAAAAAGTTACTGTTAAAACAAGCAATACAAAAGTCTCTCTTCCACAAATAACAGAGCCGACAGATCAGGAAAATATTTTACTTCTTGGAAGCGATAATGACCAAAAATTCTCAGGCGACAATCCTCTCACCCAAACAATGATGGTAGTTCATATCGATTATGATGCAAAAAAGGTAATTATGTTCTCTATTCCCAGAGATCTATGGATACAAAAACCTGACGGTACCTATGGAAAAATTGATGAGGCAGCTGAAGAAAATGGCATACCATCAGCAATTGCAGTCGTTGAGCAAACATTTGGTATGCATATCGATCATTATGCATGGGTCGGACTGTATGGATTTATAAAAAGTATCGATGCACTCGGTGGCATTAATCTTCAAATTATTCATCCTGTTTTGGATTATTCATATCCAACAGATATTACTGGTAACAATCCCTACGGCTATCAAAGGCTCGATATCCAACCGGGGATGCAGCATATGAACGGCGAA
The DNA here is from genome assembly GCA_964549385.1 of uncultured Gammaproteobacteria bacterium. GTDB lineage: Bacteria > Patescibacteriota > Microgenomatia > Levybacterales > UBA12049 > JACDET01. Next base: position 20,635 of record CAZJVI010000005.1, on the reverse strand, counting down.
CAGGCTTTGCAGTATGTCAGATCACGCCATGAAGACGTAGTGGGTGATTTTGGAAGAACACAACGGCAGAGACAATTACTGTTGACGATCAAAGATACTATTCTTAATTCTCCCCAAGCACTAAGTCAAATTCCACAATTATTTGATACACTGAATGGACAAATTAAAACAGATGTAACTCCAGTTTCAGCCCTTCAGCTAGGATCATTTTTTCTGACCAATAAAATCACTCCCCAACAATATACTCTGTCTCTTCCAACTGATTCACAAATCGGCTGGGCAACAGATGGACAAAGCATTGTTATCGGTAACGCAACTCCTTCAGCGCAGCTTATTACCAATCTTTTTGGCTCGCAGGCAGGACAAACAACGTATAATAGTTTGGTATCGGTGCAGAATATCGCAACAGGACCAGCGCAATTAAACCAATGAAAATAATAAGAGCTTTAATCATCTTCGTTATTATCCCGCTTATCGCAGGATATTTTGTGGCATCTGCTCAAGGGCACAAATTGCAACTCAACACAAATCCTAATTTTACTACCAATGGCATCCTATCCACAGATAAAATAACACTTGCTCAAAACGGTAACATTATTTCACTTACACAAAAAGGAGTTACGACAGCAGACACCAAACATTCACAACTGATTGAGGTAAATCCGCTTGACAACAATTATATCGGCGTTGATAAACAAACAAACTATTCCTCGTTGTATGAATTTTCAGCAACGGGAGCGGTTCTAAAAACCCTTCAGAACGGCAATACCGGCAATATCGACACTATGGACTGGTTTACCGATCCCGCTGTTAATCCAGCCCAAACAGAAGTCGCATTTGTTTCGGATAAAAATAAAGATCAGACTAACGTCCTTGATAACGCGCTTTTTGTCATGAATCTCACCACCGGAGCTGTTGAAAAATTAGCCGACCCTGACCCACATTCAGGTGGGATCGCACATCCTGTTTGGAATCCGATAAATACAAATCTCATCACCTATGACTACTATCAATACGATGATAATTTCAATCCCTACTCTGTTATTGAAGAATATAACATCTCTTCTCAAGCAACAACTGATCTCACAACACAAAAACAAAATGCGTATCAAGGATCTTTCTCACCTGACGGCAAACAGTTTATTTTCCTTGAACGGAACAATAACATTACACCGATCATGTATTTGGCAACGGTGACGGCGAATGGGCTTACCAATATCCACAGCATCGCCTCAGGAAATTTTGCATATCCGGAATTTTCGTATACGGCAACTCATATCTACTATCTGCAGGCGCAAGGCAACAATAGCTATGATCTTTATACTGCAACGCTTGTTGATGGTAAATTAAGCGCACCGACACAAATTTCAACGAATGGACAATTGCTGGGAAATTCAGGATTTGTGATAAACAAGCTACCGCAATCAAATGAGTGACATTCGCTGCAGAGCTAAATTGATAAGAGAAACAACTGCACTAAAAATAAATGCCCACATAAAACTATCGACAAAAAATCCGGGAACGATATGACTCACCATTACCACCATCATGGCATTTATTACTAAAAGAAATAAACCAAAAGTTACAACTGTTATCGGAAGCGTTAAGAGGACCAAAATAGGCTTAATAAGAACATTTAACACTCCCAGAACCAACGCGACAACAAAGGCTGCCCAGATATTTTCAACATGAACTCCCGGCAAAATATATGCCGCAACCATTATAACTAACGCATTTATTACCCAATTAATTAAAACATTCATTTTCTTTATTCAATCCAATACCAATTAATAAAGTATAAGCTGCTAAAAAGTACCCCTACAATAAAAAAGTATACTAGTATTATATAATAGTTTTTTTTTAGAGTGACTGCAAGATACACAAAAATAGATAACAATTATTCTCCATGGGCAAGCGTTACCCCCCAGACTTTTGTAAATCCCGCCTTTTTCAAAACTTTCGCAGCTTCTTGAAGGGTCGCACCGGATGTTACCACATCGTCAACGAGAAAAACTTGCTGAGATTTTTGAAGAAGTTCTGAAACAGTACCTTGTAGTGCAAATGCTTGCTCAATATTTTTTCTTCTTTCTTCTTTCGTCAGACCAACTTGTGTCTTTGTGGACTTTACTCGTTTGAGACAATCAATAACTGACGCGTCAAATCGTTTTGCCAAACCTTCCGCCAACAGTTTTGCCTGATTATAGCCTCGTTTTTTAAATTTTCCTTCATGAAGAGGAATCGGGATAAAAACAGACGGTTCTTGCAAAAGTGAAAAAAATTGCTCCTTCTGAATAATTCCTTCGTAAAATAAGTCAATCAATTGCGTTTGTAAATCAGTCAAATATGGCGGGTATTTAAAAACATAGACAAGTTTTTTTACGACACCTTTATAAACCAAACTTGGGAAAACGCCATCGATACAATATTTTGTTTTACACACAGGGTGAGTCAATCCTCCTATCGCCTGTTTCTGACACACAGTACAAACCATATTATCAATAAAAGTAATTGATGCGAAGCAATTGGTGCAAAGATACGAACCGAACTTTTTACACTGTACACAGCGTTTGGGAAAAAGCAAATCAAACAAGGACATGCTAAAAGCATATCAGAAACTCAGCAGTAAATAAAAATATAATTAAACTGACTGCAAAACTTTTATCATTCGTTTTATATCTCTTATCGAGTGCGTCGGAAAATTGGCAATGCGGATGTGCTTATCTTTATGTTCTCCATATCCACTGCCAACAATCATCCCTTTTTCTGCAAGCATTTTTTTTATATCTTTTTTTGCTCTTTGAATATCAACAACGATAATTGTCGGCGATCTAAAACAAATATCTTTTACAAAAGCACTAAAAGTATCACTCGCATCCAAAAAATCATAGAGCAATTTCGCTTTCTGCTCAGTTTCTTTTTCTATCTTTTCAATCCCAATAGCTTGCATTTCAATAATTACTTTCCCTAAAACATACATCTCCAAAACCGGTGGCGTCTCGGGATTCTGAAATTTTTTTGAGAAATCAACAAGCATCGGAAAACCATGATACGAACCAACGCTTATCCCTTTTGCTACTAATGATTCTGCCTTTTTGATTGCGCGCGGACTGACAATCATCACTCCCAATCCCGCAGGCAATCCAAATCCCTTCTGCACTGAAAAAAAGACAACATCTAACAATGAATAATCAAGATTTCCATATGGGACAGAAGAAACAACATCAAGAGCAATCAATTTATCAGGATATTTCTGTGCAACTTTTTTTATTTCCTCACCAGGAATCATAACTCCAGTGCTTGATTCATTATGAGTAAAACAAACCATTTCTGCAGAATTTGGAATTATGATTTTACTGAAATCAAACCCTTCTCCATGAGAGACTTCAATTGATTGTGGATCTTTCCCAAGTTCCTGTGCTGTTTTAAAAAAGCGCTGAGAAAATGCTCCATTGATGAAATGAAAACTCGTTTTTTCAACACAATTTTGAATGGTTCTTTCAATTGCTTCTGTTCCCGATCCAACAAAAAAAATGGAATAGTTATCAGGAATAGCAAAAAGTTTTTTTAAATCTGTCGTAACTTCTTTGAATATCTCACAAAATTTCCCACTCCGATGTGACAAAGATGCTATATGATTTTTTAGTCCAAATTGAAAATGTTTGCTGACGCCAGGATATAATTCTGTTGGTCCCGGGGTAAAAAAAATCTTTTTCATCGTTAAAGCTCCTGATACTTTCGATACTCTTGATACCTGATGCTCTTCAATAAAGCACCCGTACTTTAATCGTCCCTTTAATCTTTATCAATGATTTCAAAAGTGTACTATCTTGGTTCGTATTAATATCTGTGATGACATAGCCAATATGTTCGCTTGTTTTAAGATATTGTCCTTCAATATTTACCTTTTTCTTTGCAAAAACGGTATTGATTTGCGCAAGTATTCCCGGAATGTTTTCATGGATATGAATATACCGATGCGTTTTTCGTTGCTCGGGTAACGAAAGGCTTGGAAAATTTACCGACAGAGCAGTGCTGCCAGTATTCATATAGGTAATTATTCTTTCACTCACAAACTGCCCAATATTTTTTTGTGCTTCTTCAGTACTTCCTCCGATATGCGGAGTTAAAATAACATTTGGCAAACCCTGTAACGGAGAAATAAATCTTTCATTATTGCTTCTTGGTTCTGTAGGATAAACATCAACTGCTGCGCCATGTATTTTCCCACTTTTTATCGCGTTAACCAATGCATCAATATCCACAACATGTCCTCTGCTTAGATTTAAAAACAATACACCGTTTTTCATTTGTTCAAATTCTTTGACGCCAATTAAATTTTTATTTGTTTTTGCTCCATCAACATGTACGGTAATGACATCACATGTTAAAAGAAGTTCTTGCAATGTCTGACATTTTTTTGCATTTCCCAATGCGAGTTTTTCCAAAACGTCATAAAAAAATACTTGCATTCCCATACTTTCAGCAAGAACCGAAAGCTGTGTGCCAATGTTGCCATACCCGATAATGCCAAGTTTTTTTTCGCGGATTTCAAAACTTCCTTTTGCTGATTTATCCCATTCCCCTTCATGCAATCCTTGGCTCTTATCAAAGACATGCCGATATAACATAATAATCTCTCCAAGAACGAGTTCAACAACGCTTCTCGTGTTACTGTATGGTGCATTAAAAACAGCAATACCATTCTCTGCTGCACTGACTAAATCAATTTGATTGGTACCAATACAAAAAGCACCAATTGCTTGTAATTTTTTTGCTTTCATAAGTACTTTTTTGGTAATTTCTGTTTTTGATCGGATACCAAGCAGCGAAATGTCAGCAATTTTTTTAATCAACTCGTCTTCGGAAAATGATTTTTCGATAGATTCAACAAGATATCCCTGTTCACGAAATCTATCTACTGCTTCCTCACTGATATTTTCAAGAAGCAACACCTTCATTTTTGACGTAGGATAGGATTGTGATCGAGGAAGATTATAATAAAAAAGAATTTCATCAAAACTTTTAATTTTCAAATCTCCTTTTGCAATAACACCTTTTCTGCTTATATTTTCAGTAAATGCAAAAAATGTATCGGCTTTACCTTGTTCTTTTATCTGATAATCAGTGATGCCATCACCAATGACACAAATCGGTCCTTCAATATTAAGAGAAGTAACCGCTCGCACTTTTCCATTTGATTGCGCAAGAAGATTATCAGGATCACAACCAGTAATCGTACCGTGCGCGTTATAAATAAATGTATTTGCAAGAACATGATCTGCTGAGATACCAAAATCTTTAACAATAGGTACGATATAATCACGAAATCCTCCTGAAATAATATAAATATAATTTGAGTATTCTTTAAAAAAAGTTTTATTTCTTTTAACTGAAGGCGTTATATGCTCTTTTAAGAAAGCTATAACGCCGTTAATGTCATCTGTTGATGGCTGAAAAAGTGCGAGGCGTTTTGCAAGTGATGAAGGGAAATCGATAATGCCTGCCATTCCCGCTTTTGTGATAGTCTCTATCTCTTTAAAGAGTTCCTCCTTATTGGGACTGTGTTCTCTAGCAATTTTTGCAAGTTCATCAAGCGACTCAACGGTGACAAAGGTGCTGTCAAAATCAATAATAAATGTTGGTAATTTATTTTTCTTACTCTTCATATCAGTCAAACTAACCATTCACCATCTTTCATAAGTAACCTATCTGCATGTTCGTTTTCTTCACGCCACACTTCAATACGAAAAAGATCCAATTGAAAAAATCGGTATCCTTTTGAGGATCGAGGATCCCATCCGCATTTTTTGGTAAAAGCATCTGCGCATTCTTCAATCTCATCCGACTCAAGAACACGAGAAGAAGCGCCAATTATTATAACGTCACGAGTATGACCAAGCGCGACTCGTACTTTCCCAGTTGAGAGAATGTTTTGAGCTGTAGGATTTTTCAAAACAGTTGAAACAAATAGACTTTTCCCATTCCACCAAAAAGAAAGCGGCACTAAATATGGCTCCCCGAAAGAATTACTTGATGCAATCCAAAGATCTTTATCATATTCTAGACGATAAAGCGTATCAATTTTGCGTTGTTTTGGTGTACGTGCTGGTTCTGGCATTTTATCAGACGGAACCGCTCAAAATCCGCAGGAGTATTATATATCAAAATTTATTTAAACGCATGCATTACCCAATATGCAATCATTTTATGTATTCAATAGATATTCATAGTAAGGATAATGTCTTGACACTGATTTTGCAATCAATTACTCTTAATAAAGAAATATTCTGTCCACGTGAAATATCTATTACTACTATCATTTGTCCTTTTCCTTCTTTTTGTTGTTCATCCTGCCAATGCACAACCTCCAATAATTAGCGCCTCACCCACAATTTTTTATTGTGTGGGGAATAATCCCCAACCTCCCTGTGCTACTATTGCCCCCACCCAAGCAATTGTCAATAATAGCCTTTCAGCCTCCCAAGCTCCAGGGACAACAGGTACTGTTAGCTCTGTATCTGGAACAGTAAGTCCTTCCCTTTCTTCTTCAGTCCCCCCCACAGAGACGAGCCCAAATCCTTCAGGAAAAGAATGTCCCAATCTCAGCCAAATCATAAATACACTCGATTCTACACAAACGAGCAGCGATACAAGAACCCATATTAAATGTGAACCATCAAATAGCGGTGGTGGAAATACCGATAATCCCAATAATGGATTACTCAGTCAACTCATAACGCTAATCATACAACTTATTATGCAATTGCTCCAATCGTGTGGAGTACAAAGTCCTAACACTGGCACACCTACGGTTTCTATAGCCCCATCTCCTGTTTCTTCAATTAGCTCAACCCCAACACCTCTCGCACCATCAAGTGTCATATCAGCAGCACCTGCTATTTCTTCAGCCCCTCCAGGGACAGGAGGAACTACTCTCAAAATAGGCACTACCGCTCCACCTTCTGGGACCAACGCAGTAGTGGATTTTCGTACAAACTTAGCAGTTCCAGCACTAAACACCTATTCTATTGGAGACACTATCTCCGAATTTGGGAGTCCAAACAATAACATTCAGAATGCAACGTGGAGAGGCACCCTTGCAAAGCTTGGACCATTGGCATGGCGCATTGCGTTACGCTATAAAAATAACACTGCGGTAGGAGGTGCTGGTGGCGGAGATAATGGAAATGGAGCCAATTACATCAAGGACATTCGTGCAATGAACGGAGTACCTGTTATTATTGTTGCAGGAGATACAGGAGATTATGATATTAACCAAACGACCGCAAAAGAACTGGTTCAATTCTTTAATAACAATGGCGGACAAAACGGCGGCCCTGTAACTGCCTGGATAATCGGCAATGAACCAGGTGGATCATACTGGGGACAACTTGGTGCCGCTGCACAAGCTATCGCAACTGCTGATCCATCTATCCCTGTTACGATATCTGCTCCGGCAATAGCTGATATGACGCAAGGATTTGGCAATGGTGGATCATACCAGCAAGCAGTACAAGATGCAGGACAGTATCTCACCTATCTTAGTTATCACGCCTATGTAGGTGGAGATGGAAAAGGTGTGTACGCAACACCTGAATATTTAGCAACAGCAGAACAGGTAAAGCAGACATATAATAAAACCCCAGGCCTTGAAGAATTCAACTGGAATTCAAGCTGTGCAGGTAATGGAGCCGGATACTCTGATTGGGAAAGCACTGTCTATATTGCTAGTATTATCGGTAACTCTGTAGCAGGGGGCGCTCATGCCTACATGTATGCTGACTCAGGTGGCTGCGGGACACTGAGTAATGGATCAAATAATGGTGGCATCCAAGCTGGAACCCCCTTACCTGCATATTGGGCACTTGGCATATGGACAGGGATGAATGGCGAGTTTGATCGCTTTGGGAGTCAACTTGTTTCTACATCTGTCGGTGGTGTGATTGTCACCGATGCCACAGGTAAAGAAGCCACAGGATTAGCCCATGAAGTAGAACTGTATGCTACCAATAATGGCAAAATTGTGGCAATAAATAAAAATGCTAATGCTGAAAATATGACAATTGGTCTGGGTGGGATAACAACTGGAACCTACAATGTATGGCAAACTAACCCAAACACAGCTAATGCAGCTATCACTGAAGTTAAAGGAAATACAAATTTCTCCGGTTCGGAGATTACCATCTCTTTACCTGGTCATACAGTATCAAGTATAGACGTACAATAAAGACCTCTGTCTATATATTTTCCCCGTATGGCGAAAGATCATAGATGATGTTCAAATCTACTACGAATGAACTCTGCAAAATATTATATACCAATCTTTGCTTAATTATTTAAGAAATTATTCAACTACAAGATGAATAAAAGTTGACAAATAAGCCTCCATACTGAAATACTTGAGTTAATGGAAAATCAAACGGAACAAGTACAATCTCCCTCACAACATTCTATTACGAGCAAAACACTATTATTTTTTGTGATAACGGCAATCATACTTGTTCTACTTTCAGCTATAGTTGGTTACAAACTAGGACAAAGAACAGAGCAAGGTAAAGCGGTTCTCACCAAAAATCAGCTATCCAACAAGATAGTTCCGAAGAAACCAGTAACGAAAATGGTACCTTCGTCTGCTGCTCTGGCTCCGCAGGCTTCTCAAACGCCAAGTGTATCATCTGCACAGTATCCTGTCTGGACTCCATCAGCTGCTCAATTAAATGACCCAAATACTGTTGTTCAAAATTATTATAATTGGTATGTCGCGTGTCAAAATGCGATTTCTCAAACAAATCTTGGTTATTCTTCTAAAAGTTGTTTTTTTAATAAGCCGGGTGTTTTAACAGATAATCTTGTAAATGAATTGCAGAAACCGGTAGACTACGAGCCTGTACTTTGCGTTCAGAATACAGTCTCGTATGTAACATTTGACAATGCTGTCATTACAAATAACGGAACCGCTACCGTAACTGTTTACCAAGAACCTTACCATTCCAGCGGTCAAGCTGGTTCTATTAGTGTTGGATTACAAGAGATACAAAATCAATGGAAAATAGCTTCTATCACGTGTAATGATTAACTTGTTGCGTGAGTATAAAGTAAATAACGATTGATAGATATTGCTGAGCTTGGGCGGAGGAGACAGGATTCGAACCTGCGTGAGTATTTCTACTCAGGAATTTAGCAAACTCCCGCAATGGACCTAGCTATGCGACTCCTCCTTGATTTTTAAGTAAATTATTATAGAGGAGGAGGTCTCTGAAGACCGACTCCTCCTAAAAAGGTGCTAATTATTAGGTGTCAAGTACTAATAGATAGTACATTTAAATGTAGTTTCTAATACCTAACCCCTAAGACCTAACTGGCGGAGAGGGCGAGATTCGAACTCGCGGTCCCGTAAACGAGACGGAAGTTTAGTAAACTTCTGCACTCGACCACTATGCGACCTCTCCTTGATTAATAATACGTATTATAATAACTAGGTCGTACCTCTGAGTACGACCTCCCCTTATCTTGGTATTATACCATCTTACCTCACAATTTCTGGATACTTATTTTTTAAATATAAATAGATTGCTGCTGACCAGCTAAAGTCCGCATATCCCATACCAGACAAAGTATCTTTATAGGTATCGGCAAGACCAGTATTTGGGTCATATGTTTCATAAAATCCAATTGTTCGGATCATTTCCGCAGTTTTTCTCGCTAATTCTTTAAATAATTTCTGACATTGTTTGTTAGCAGTATAACCTTTTAATCCTTCAAGAATAAATAAATTGACAATAGGCCAGGTCGGCCCCCTCCAATACCGCGTGATTTCAAAAAAAGGACTCTTGGGCGATACTGATGGGACCGGATACTTGGTCCAGTATTTCTGAGGATCGCTAAGCTGTGTCAAAAGAGCTGTTACTTGTTTATCAGAGGCTGCATGTGAATATAATGGCATAAAATTTGCAAAATCGTCAGAATATATTGGTTTTTTTTGCCCATGAGAGACATCAAAATTTGCATATGAGTGTGCTTTTTCATTCCAACATTTTCTAATGGTTTCATTTGTTTGCTCAGCAAGAGAAGAAAAGTAATCAGCTTCTTTTATCCTCCCCCGCCTTTTCATAATGGCAGCTAATGACTGATTGGCTTTTGCCCAAATGCTACTTACTTGAACATCTTTCACAGCAAACGGCGTTATATCCAAAATCGCATCAGTATCCCATTGTTGTTGTTTGTATACATCAATTAAATAAAGATAGCGATAATAATACTCAGCACGTGGTCTATTTAATTCAGTACTTGCGCTAATGTCTTTACGGTTTGTTCTGACTAAATCGATAATCCGCTGCGGAATCGTTTTGAGATCAATGCTTTCCATCACACTATCCCAACGAGGCGAATTATCACACCCGCTTTCCCACGGATGAATAATAGTAAGAAGTCCGCTGTCTTCCCGATCACGGAAACGTTTTAGATAATTGTGATAACGGACAACACCAGCAATAAGAGAATCAACCCCATCAGTTTTTTCTCCTTTATCATGCAACACTTCATCAATATGATTAAGACTGATTGCCAACAAAGGTGGCTGAATAAAACCAGACGAGACAAAACTTTTTTGGGAAAACTTCTCAGTTCCCCACAACTCTTTCGTAGGAAAATAACGTTTTTCATCTTCAGAATAGATAATATGTCCGATAAATCCATTTTCCCATTGAGCTGCTAATAATGATGCAAGTTCTTCATATGCCCATTGTGGGTCATAATAGACAAGTCCCATCGCATGAGTACACGAATCCCAAAAAAATTGATGCAGATAATAGTGTTCTGACGGAGGGGTACGACGATACGTTTTGCCGTTTAGTGTTGCAATTTTTGTATTATTCTTAAGCAGTTCTAATGCACGCAATTCATCCTCTGATATCATACTGTTCTCGCACTTCCAACTGGTTAAAAATTATAAATGATCTAGAGGGTATAATGCAACACAGTAAATTCTTGAGAGTTAAATAAAATTTCCTACGTAACGAGATATTTGATAAGGGGAATTTTTACTAATACAAGAATGATAAAAAGAGAAATGATATAAAAGATAAACGCATTGATAAACATATCGATATTATAGGAAATATGTATTAACGACGTGGTTTGGATAAACATTGGTAGCGGTTCTCTATTCAAAAATAGATAATGTGCAAAATAAATCCCTAACGTTGCTCTACTAATAATTGGAAGGCTATTTCTTATAAATGAATTACTTATTTTCTGATAAACTTCCTCACCTAAATAAAGTAATGAGAAAAATGAGGCAGAAAAAACAACAAGGGTTGGATCGATAAAACCAGAACCACTGATAAGTTGTTGATTGCTATGCGTTGAATAATATTCAAGAAAACTTCTTCCTAAAAAGCTCAATAAAAATAACATTACAATAAGAGGTACATATTTTTTTTGTAGTTTTATTTTACTAATGAGATATCCCAATAAGAAATATCCAATAAAATTGACCACTAATTGAACAACATTATCCCCAACATGTAGAGGAAAGGCCTGGGTATTTCTTATCGTAGGTAATAATGAAAGAGCCGCATACCAGAGCAAAATAACAATGACTATATCTCTTGTTTTTGCGGAACGAGCAAAAATTCGTAAAGCAGGGGTTATAGCGTATAACGAACACACCAAAACAATAAACCAAAAAAAAGGGATAAAGATTAGATGGAAAACGTGAATTATAGTACCAAAACTAATTCTTGCTTGAAAATAAACAACAATAGCAGTAAAAGTTGCAGTCCACATAACCCAAGGGACAACGACACGACTAACCCTTTTTCTTAAAAATGTTTGATAAGATTCTTGTCTCCCAATGAGAAGTGCGCCGCTTAGCATCACTAAGAGAGGCACACAGGTATCTGCAATCGTTATTCCCATGCTATAGATAAAGTTAGTTTGTGAGGGATTCGGAATTGAGGCAACGTGAAGAACGACGATAAAATATACTGCTAAGATACGTACAATATCCGCCCAGATGAGTCGTTTATCCATTTATATCAACTAATATAATTGATTAGCCTAGAAAAATGCAATGATTATTTTTATTTAGTTGGTAATCTTGCGGAGAGGGTGGGATTTCCCCCAAGGGGACTAGCTTCTTTGAAGCGGCGCACTCCAAGAGCACTTGCTTCTTCGAAGCGGCGCTTCTCATCCCACTTTTGCGGAGAGGGTGGGATTCGAACCCACGGAAGGCTTGCACCCTCAGATGTTTTCAAGACATCCGCACTCGACCACTATGCGACCTCTCCGAATGAAATTAGGAGCGTAGCTCCCTTGTGGAGCGACCTCTCCTTGATTAATAAGTCTTATTCTCATGGTGAGGGAGTACTTTATGTACGACCTCTCCTGGTCTTGCTTTGCAAGACACTGATAACTAAAACCATCTAAGAATTAAAAGTTTTTGTTATAAGTTATTTCGCTACGCGAAATATTATACCATTTCTTGACTTACCTTTTCCAATCAGTTAGAGTGAAATTATGAACTATTCTGCCGAGCAAAAAACCCCAGATGAAATGAATCCTGAAGAAGAATTTATAAATGATGAGCCAGAATATGAAGATATCCATACCTATCTTTCATGGCACGCATCTGGAAGACCATATAAAAGGCACTCTGTCCAATACTTCACCAACAGCGCACTGATTCTTATGGCCGTAGAGATAATTTTATTTCTTTTCTCACAATATCTTCTGATGGCTCTTGTTTTTTCTCTTGCATTCTTGGCTTTTACCTTGGCAGCTGTCCCACCGGGTAATGTTTACTATCGCATTAGTAACCAAGGCATACGAATTGAAGATCATTATTTTATTTGGGATGAGCTGTATGATTTTTATTTTTTGCAGCATTATGGACAAGAAGTTCTCCACATCCGTACAAAAGATTATTTTCCAGGAGAACTTACCATTGTTCTTGGTGATGTCCCTGTACAGCAAGTCAAATCAGTTCTTTTGCGCTTTTTACCTTTCCGTGAATATGTCAAACCTACTTTTATGGAAAAAGCTGGCAATTGGCTTGAGAAAAATTTTCCGCTTGAAAGTCAAACCCAATAAAGTACACTTATTTGCTTGCAGAGCTCCTATCAGGTAAAATACACATGCTATCGCATGCTAAGAACGAAAAACTGAGAATTAAGTTCAGAGTTTTTGTGTCTCAAAAATGCACCCGTAGCTCAGTTGGATAGAGCGCAACGTTGCGGACGTTGAGGTCGGCGGTTCGAGTCCTCTCGGGTGTACACGGTTAGGAAATTGGGATCAGGGATCAGCAAAAATTCAAATTAAAAATTTCTAGTCCCTATTCCTTGTTGCCTGATCCCTAAAAAAAGGTAGGAGGAGATCGTACCCAAGGGCACGACTCCATTATTAGAATAAGGATCTAAAAAAAGGTAGGAGGAGATCGTACCCAAGGGCACGACTCCATTATTGTAATAACACGTATTAATCAAGGAGGAGTCGCATAGTGGTCCAGTGCACACGCTTGGAAAGCGTGCGAGTGTTGAGCTCTCGCGGGTTCGAATCCCGCCTCCTCCGCCAGATTGAAATATCATTGGTTTTATTAAGGTAAATACGCATAAAGCAATTTATAGAGAGGTCAACGCTCGCCGTATGGTTGTACGTAGTCTTTTTTTGTAGTAGCCCGTACAAAGTTATTAAAACCTCTTTCAAATTTACCAGATACTAAAGGATCATCATCTTCTTGCAAGTCTCTAAATTGTCTACTATCAAATATCCCTATCTGTGATGACCTGCTTCTTTCTTCACCCGGGATGTTACCATCATTTTCAGTAGAACCTGTTGCTTGTCGATAAAATTCTTCAGCCGCATCTGGATTTTCACTTATTAAGGTTATCAGATCTTCGCCGCTGCTTTTTGGTACTTTATACAGGTGATGAATAAATGTAACATCTCGACCCGTTGAATCTTTAGATGTGACATAGGTAAAATAATCTATAAGATGATAGTCCGGCCCTAAAAATGCTATACGTGAAATAATATGTCTAGGCAAACCATCTGGGAATCTTTTATATCTCCAATGATAATCGTCGATATACGATCTTGCATCATCAATAAACTTAATAACTCCTATTCCAGGAAGTTTGGTTCCTCCATACTGGTCATAATCCAACCTGCTTTTTCCAGGAGGAATTACAATAGCGGGAAGATCTCCAACGGAAGGATAAGTCGCACCCTTTTCCCATTTTCCCACTACAGCTCGCTCTGTAATACTTCTAACAATTCTTTGAACTCTTTCTTTTGTCGCAGGATCAACTATTTCGGAAGAAGGAGGGGGCGGTGAATCTCCTGCTTCATCTGTCCTGGCAATTATCTCATCTTCTCTTAGGCCATCTTCATATGTTCCACCAGTGGCTGATAGAGATCTTCTTACTCCTGCTAATCTAGCATCTTCATCTGCCGGATCTCTTTTACGACCCATACGAATGCTTAATCTACCATCTCCAGGTTCTGGCTCAGGCTTCACCTTACTTGCCGAGTCTCTTAAAACGTCTCTTGCTGAACGTCCATCTACTACTACTGGACCATCTATACTTTTTCCCTTTGTTACGTCACCACCACTACCGTCTGGTTCCCTCGTGGCATCTTCCTTATTTTTCATTAAGCGTCCTTTTAATTTTCCTGCTGTTTCATCTCCATCGACTCCCATAATAATGTTTATAGCACACCTGAAAAAATAAATATAGAAAAGACTGTATCTTTAAAACCTAACGCTCCTCATAGTTTCGATGAATACCTAGCACATACCTATATATACTAGTAAGCAGGAAAAGGTAGCAAATCCTCACTACTGGAAAACATGCCTCAATTCTACTATAGTTAAACATATGCTTCCTGGCTTGAAAAATACAAACAATATCCTTTCATTTGTAATAATTATTACCTTCTGTCTTCTTTTTGTGATTGCTCCACAAGTCTCGTCTGTGGCAATTGCAGCTTCTAATAACTCAGGCGGTCAGGTAGAAGGAGCCGCAACATTGGGAATTGCAAACCTTGTTTCTACCAATTTAAATGTACAAAAAGTCCCAGACGGCAGTATCCTCTCAAATGCCCAAAAGGGAGCGATACTTTCTGTCGTACCCTACGATCCGCAAGTTTTGGGTATTGTATCGCGAGATGCCGCTATTCTCATCAGTACTGGTAACAGCGGCTCAAATTCCCTGCCAGTCATCTCAGATGGGACAGTCTATGTCCTTGTTTCAACACAACAAGGCAGTATCGCAAAAGGCGATTTTCTTACAACGTCAACCATACCCGGTGTTGCCGTCAAAGCAGTTGATTCGGGCTACGTTCTCGGTACCGCGCTTGAATCGTACAGCAATTCCAATCCCAAACAAACAGAACTTATGGCTGTTGATCTTAATTTGCACTATTTTAATACGAAACCAACGCTGCTCGGTTCATTGAGTGATATATTAAAATTTGCTTTCTTACCTACAGCAAACTCCCCGACTGCGATTTTTAAATATACTGTTGCCGCTCTCGTTGTCCTTGCTTCGCTTATCCTTGCCTTTATGACTTTTGGAAGAACTGCAGCAAAAGGAGTTGAAGCGCTTGGAAGAAATCCAGCCGCGAGTAGAATTATCCATTTAGGAATTATTCTTAATGTTGTCATTGTTGTTGTTATTGTTCTTGCAGGCTTGACGGTTGCGTTTATGATCTTACGGCTTTAGAAGATGATTAAAAAATAATCCTTGATTTTGCGAAGCTAATGCAGTTTAATTAAAAAAGAAAACCACCTGATAATTCGATTATAGACTTTGGCCGATGAGCTTCAGTTAAGAGCAGGTATAGTTCACAGAAACTTATACTTTACCTCTATAATTCCATTTACAGGTGGTTCTATGATGACAAATTAGTTGATTCCCCCTGAAGATATATCTCCCTAGAAGCAAAAAAACTACAAAAATTAGTAGAGTTGTGTTTATGATAAAAAAGGCAGTGGTCATAAAACTTATTTCATTGTAAATCCAAGCTAATCTAAATGTCAACACCTTATCAACAAAAATCTATTATGTTTTTCTACAATTTTTCTTTTAAGTTATCCACAAATTGCTTTTTCGAGGCTAAACTATAAGTCTTTAAATTAAGTTAATTCCCGAAAAATATAAACGCGCATAAACTATAAGTTCATTAATGATTGCCCTCAATCACTAATTTCACCTTTCCAGGCACTAGTAAAATGCCTCAAATTTCTCTAAAATAATAGTAGTATGCTGCCCGCAACTGTGGTCCAAATTATAACAATTCTTGCCGATCTGGTAATTTTTGTGTTTGTCTGCTATTACCTGTGGGAACTCCATGAAAAAGAAAAAATAATTGAAAAGCAGCGAGCTGAGACGGACACAAACTATCATCATGTTGTTGATGATGCATTGGCAAAAGAACGAAAAATTATTGAAGATGCAGCCTTCTCTTCAAGTCAAATTATATCCGGAACCCAATATGTGACTTCTTCTGCAAAAAAATCACTTGATGATGCTTTACAAAAAATGGAAGGGACTTTGGAGAATCAAGTCGGCAGCACCTCAACTGATTTTTCAAAAACTTATTCCACAACGCTGCAACAATTGGCAACGCAGTCACTTACTGATTTTCACTCAGTGGTAAAAACCATGGAAGAAGATCTACAAAAACAGACGAAAGATTTCAGCGCAACAATGCTGCCTGGACTTGAAAAAGAATTGGAAGAATACAAAAAATTGAGACTACAACAGGCTGACAGGACGATCAATCACGTCATTCAGGAGGTCTCTCAACAGATATTGAATAAAGCGCTTTCCCTTGAAGATCATCAACAGTTGCTTATTGAAGCTCTCGAAAAAGCAAAAAAGGAAGGAGTGTTTGGATAGATGGATCAAGTTGATTTATCAGATTTTTTTACAACAAAGCTTGAAGCGAACGATTTTCTTGCTCGAGTAACGACAATTTCGGAAATGTTTTTCCAAACAGGTTTTAATCTAGAACAGGCATTACATCAACAATTTGGCGTTAATAAAAGTGACAAAATGATCACCATTCTGCGATCAAGTAATATAAATCCAGAATCTCTTCCTGCTGTTAAAGATTTCCTTTTCATTCTTATGCAAAAGATTTCCTTGCTTCCTGTTATCTCATTAACGATTGCTTTTGAACCGCAAGATCAAACCTTAAAAACCCTTTCACAATGGTTCTTTATCACCATGCATAAGCAAGTGTTGTTTGATATCTCAGTAGATCACACTGTTATTGGTGGTGCACACATCACTTACAATGGCAAATTTTTTGATTTTTCTGTTAAATCTACCTTTGAGCGAATCCTTCAAGATTATATGGAAAGACTTATGCATCCTAATGCCAAAATACTATCAACGCAAACAGTACCAGCATCCCCTGCTCCTCAACCAACAGCAAACCCAACGGTAAAACAAGATATCAATAATAGTAACTTTGGAAGGTAATTATGGATAGTCACTTTAACCAACTATTACGAACAACCGGCGAATATGGTATTGCCTATCAGGTAAGTCATCCTATTGTCTTTATAGAAGGTCTGCCGACGGTAAGAACGCATGAACTGATTTTATTTGAAACAGGACAACAAGCAGAAGTATTCGCTATCAACAGAGGAAAAATTGAAGCAAGAGTTTTTTCTCATGATGCAATAACTGTCGGAACAAAAGTTACAAAGACAAATCAAATATTATCTATCCCTGTCGGTCCGGAACTGTTGGGACATACTATTGATCCACTTGGAGAACCGCTTGACCCTGCGGCGAGCTTTATTAAACCCAAAATCTCTCGCGATTTGGAAGCAACTCCCGTAGGTATTTCTGGAAGAAAAAAAATTACCAAACATTTAATAACTGGTGTCACACTGATTGATCTTCTTCTTCCTTTGGGACGCGGACAACGGGAATTGATTATCGGGGATAGAAAAACAGGAAAAACATCGCTTATTTTGACAACTGTCAAAAACCAAATCCACGAAGGTACTATCGTCATTTATGCAGCTATTGCAAAGAAAAAAAGCGATATTAAAAGACTTCAGGAATTTTTTATCCAAGAAAAACTAATGGATCATGCAATTATTGTCGCGACTTCTTCCTATGATTCACCAAGTCTTATTTATGAAACCCCGTATGCTGCCATGGCAGTAGCAGAGCATTTCAGGGATCAAGGAATTGACACGCTTCTGGTTCTGGATGATCTTTCAACACACGCGAAATTCTATCGGGAGCTTTCGCTTCTTGCAAGACGCTTTCCAGGACGAGACTCGTATCCGGGTGATATTTTTTACGTCCATTCCAAACTTCTTGAACGAGCAGGAAATTTCAAACATCCCAAAGGTGAAGTTTCGATCACTTGCCTACCTGTTATTGAGATTGTTGAAGGAGACTTAACAGGCTATGTCTCAACCAACGTCATGGGTATCACCGACGGCCATTTGTATCTGGACAGCAATATTTATTATCAAGGCATGCGACCTGCAGTGAATATTCCTCTTTCTGTTACTCGTGTGGGACGGCAAACCGTTGACAAACTTACTCGCGATGTTAACAAAAATCTCACCGCTTTTTTGTCTGATTATGAAAGATTGCAAAATCTTTCTCATTTTGGACAAGAATTAACAGATGACGTCAAAAAATCATTGAAAACAGGAGAACTTATTTATAAATTTCTTAATCAGCCGTATCAACTGACTATTCCCTTAACGATTCAGCTTATTATTCTTTCTATGATTTTACAAAATATCATCGATAGCAAAGAAGCGCTGGATAAAGTAAAAGCAGGTCTTCTTAAAGCATTCTATACAGAACAACCACAGCAATATTTGATGGAACTTGCCGTTGCTGATGATTTAAAAACTTTTAATCAAAAGATTCTGCAGGATAAAGATAAACTGTTGGGATTAATAAAATAACGTATGGCACAAAAGAAAGTAATTTTTGAAGAATTAGAAGCATTGAACAGTCTGAAAGATTTGGCTGAAAGCTATGAAGAAATAGCTGTTGTGAGAATGCAAAAAATCCGAGAATCTGTTCTAAAGACGCGCGATTTTCTAGCAGATATTTCAGATGTTTATGTCGACTTAAAATCATCCTACAATCGTGAAGTTAAGGACCTTATGGAAAGAATTAAAAAGGGTGACCAAGGGCTTCTTCCAACTCTGCAGAAAAAGAATAAAACACTGTTAGTTTATCTTTCTTCAAACGGCGGATTATATGGTGCTGTGACCCAAAAAACTTACAAACTCTTTATGCAAGAATTGGCAAAAAATGATAAAGACAAAACAGATATCGTCATCATCGGAAATGCCGGGAAAACAATGTTTGAAGGATCAGGAGCCAATCGTCCCTATGAATATTTTGAAATTCCTGATACTAGTGTCAGTGTTGCGCATATAAAAAGTCTGATGAAAAAATTTTTGGAGTATGAAAAGGTGAATGTTTTTTATGGAAAATTTGGTAATGTTGTGCGCCAAAGTCCGATTGAGACGAGTATCACCGGCGAAGATATCTTTGAAACTGAAACTCTCAGTGAAATCCCCCGCGAAGATCGATTTATTTTTGAGCCGACACTGCAAAAAATCTTTCATTTTTTTGAAACACAAATCATGGCAAATCTTTTCAGCCAAACCCTTCTTGAAAACCAACTGGCCCGTCATGCATCCCGTGTGAATGCTATGGAAGAAGCACTCGTGCATATTGAAGACGAGACAAAAAAACTCAATCAGGAAAAATCACGACTCAAACATCTTTCAGACAATAAAAAACAATTGGAAACAATCTCAGGAGTTGTTATGCTCATGGATGAAGGATAGAAATTAATAATAACATTAAAACTCGACAACACTGCGCGCAGTGTTAAGAAAATCTTTGAAGTGAAGCGTTAAAAAAATTGCAAAATTTTTAGCGGAATGAAAAAGATTTTTAACGAGCGCCTCCATGAAATGGAAAGTGCTCTTGGGGCGCACAGCCTTGTCGAAAGCTTTGGTACTTTCTCGACAGAAAGTACAATTAAAAAATATGTTAACTGGTAAAGTTATCAGTGTTAAAGGACAGATCATTGAAGTCGAATTTATTGAAAGCAAACCCAAATTCAATGATGTTCTGATTTACAAAGAAGACCCACATGTCAAAATGGAGGTCTATCGTTCTGCGTCTCCAAATTCATTTTTTTGTCTCGCGTTGACAGAAGTAACCAAATTGCATCATGGAGCGATTGTTATAACCACTGAACAGCCGATCAGGATTCCTGTTGGGCAAGAAATGCTTGGCAGGGTCATTAACACACTAGGAGAGCCACAGGATGGACTTGGTCCGATTGTTGCAAAGGATTACAAACCAATTATTTCAAAAGGTATCTCATTCGCAAATGTCACAATTCCAAAAGAGGTTCTTGAAACCGGCATAAAACCTGTTGATTTTTTTACTCCTATTGTCAAAGGAGGCAAAGTTGGATTATTTGGAGGCGCTGGTGTCGGTAAGACAGTTATCATTTCAGAAATTATCCACAATCTTGTTATCTTAAATCCTGAAAAAAACGTTTCTGTTTTTACCGGTGTCGGTGAACGTACTCGTGAAGGAGAAGAACTTTTTCA
>CAZJVI010000004.1:19398-38258 GCA_964549385.1 uncultured Gammaproteobacteria bacterium | reverse complement strand
CAACCAGGCTTACCGTATATGGAAACAAATAAATTTGATAATGCAGCAACTCGTGTACAACAGAATTTATTAGAGATATTAACGGGAGATAAACTTAAAGGACCATCCAAACTAACATAATTTATAATTTTAACCAGAGATAGAAGCATTTTTTTTGTTTGCAGCCTTGTTTTTAAGGCCAAGATTCCCCAGAACACAGATCTGATATAATTGAATTCAGAAAAGGTGTATTTGCCGCAATTTTGTAGCCACAACTTATCTGCTTTATTATGATTATCGCCAAAAATATTTCGTATGGATACTCTCGTTTAACCGTGTATGAGGAATCTAATTTCTCAATTATTAAAGGTGAGTTAGTAGGTCTGGTCGGTCCGAATGGAGCGGGAAAGTCTACTTTATTTAAATTGCTTAAAGGTGAGGATCATACAGCGACAGGATCATTAGAAATTCAAGGTAAAGTGGGGTATGTGCCTCAGGAAGTGAAGCATGATCCTGAGCTTGAAAGTGCTGTAGATATCCAAAGTTATATCGATCCCGAAATGAAGAAGGAAATGTATGAACTGATGATAATGCTTGAATCATTGGAAGTGAATGCAGCGTTAGATACCAAACCAAAAATTTTGAGTGGGGGACAGCGCACAAAATTGGCTCTCTTGCGCGCTATTATTCAAGAGCCTGATGTTTTGCTTCTTGATGAACCTACAAACTTTTTGGATACAGAAGGAAAACGATGGATTATGGAATTTTTGAGTGATTATCCCAACACGCTTATCGTTATTTCGCACGATATTAATCTTCTTGATCAGCATATCGATAAGATTATCGCAATCAATCCACACACTAAAAAGATTGAAGAATACAAAGGAAATTATTCAAAATACGTCAAATTAAAAGGTAACAATGACGCGATGCTTAAAAAGAAATTTGAAAATGACCAAAAAGAAATTACTCGTATGAAAAAAAGTCTTCAGAAAATGGGAAGCAGCATGACTGAAAAAGGAGCTCGTGCACGAGCCAGTGTGCAGACACGTATTGATCGTATCAAAGATAAACTGCCTGAATTACCAAAAGAAGTAAAAGGTATTAAATTTACGCTTCCTGATCCACAACATACTAGTGAAATTCCATTACAAGCAAAAGATATATCGATCAGTTTTGAGGGGAATACGATTTTGTCAGATGTCTCACTCACTATCAAGCGAGGTGAACGTATCGCTTTGTATGGACCAAATGGAGCAGGGAAAAGTACGTTTATTAAGATTCTCATGGGAAGATTGCAGCCGGATACAGGCGAAATTATCCGAGATCCAGAGCTCAAAATTGGTTATTATTCACAAGAATTTGAAACATTTGATTTTACTAAGACGATTATTGAAATGGTTGAAGAACAATGTAATTTGCCAATGTCGCAAACTCTTCCCATTCTCGGGTCTTTTAATTTTCAAAGACAAAGAATTTATCAAGAAATAGGAACACTTTCAGGAGGAGAAAAGACGAGACTTTCAATTGCAATGCTCATGCTGCAGAATTATAATTTACTTATCCTTGATGAACCAACGACGTACCTAGATATGGTTTCGCAACGAACAATTCTAGAGGCGCTCAAATCATATAAAGGAGCCATGCTTTTTGTAAGTCATACTGAGGAATTTGTGGAAGGTCTTTCACCGAGTCGAATTATGATTCTTCCCGAAAACAAAATCAAATATTGGATCGCCAAAGATATTTCTAACTTTAGCGGCTAATGGGTAGGTTTATAGGTTGAAAAAACAAGCTAATTGTGCTGTTTTGAAGTAGAGTTCTTTTTGGCTAATTTTGTTTTATAAATTGATGCTGGTATGTTTTTCTCTTTATAAAACAGGAAACGTAAGATTTTTGCCGCAGTAATATACACGTTACTGCTATTTTTAGATGAGTTGCGTTCTTTTATATTTTTTGCATAAAATTTTTCTTTTTCAGTATAGGGATCGATAATTTCAAATTTAATATTTTTCTTCCAAGTAACACGAATAAATGGATCTCTAATATTTTGAAAGAAAGGGATAAACCTTTTTCCATTATTCGTAAGCACATTATGCATTTTTTGACTCTTTCGGAAAAATACAAGGGTTCCCAAGTCATCGTAAATAAACCATAAATGGCTATGAAAAGGTTTTATCGTTTCAAGGATGCCATTTGGAACTTCAAAATATCCTGCTTTTGAAACTCGCATAATCTCTTTAATGGCTTGTTGAGGATCTATGACATGTTCGAGCAAATGACTTGAAAAGGAAAAATCAAATGCATGATCCTTGAATGGTAAATGCATAACGTTTGCATCAACAAAGGTTCCAATGTTATGAATGGTTTGGGAGTGAGATGCACGTTGTACGTCCTGTAATGACAAATCATCGACATATACATCTGCACGCCAAAATGGTTTATCTCCTGATCCTATATCTATGACCAGTGCATCTTTGGGGATTGTAAGACCGGGTTCTATTTTTCGAGTATAAAAATAGAGAAGTTCAGATAAGAAATTCATAATAATAGACTCAACTATAATAATTCATTTATGCCTTTTGTCAACAGGTAATAAACGTCAAGATCTACTTCTGTTAGTGGCTTATTCTAATCAAAAAAGGTAAAATTTTATCATAACCGATGACACCAGAAGAACAAAATGCAGGTCCCAACAGGGAAAATAATCCTTATCCGAGTAATCTTCCCAATCGTAATTTTGTCACATTATCTTCAGAATTATCCTCGCCAGAAGATCTAGCAAGATTAACGAAGGCAAGACGATTAGCACTGAGTACTTTTCCGGAATGGGTAACAAGTGATGAAACACAAAGAGAACTTGTTGAAGCAACGATAGATATAATGGCAACATGTCTTGTCTCAGCAGGAATAAATTTTGGAGAGGGTGATACGCCAAAAAATAAATTGGGTAAATTCTACAGAGACAATCCTGGGAATTCAGATAGTGTGCCTCTTATGTATCACAATAAAATCGGTACGTTGGAGGCAATGCTTGGTGCAAAATTTATACATGAAAAACAACGCAATTTAGATTTTAAAGAACGGTTAATGCTTGGGTTGGTGAGTTCAGGTGATGATCTTGTTTTTGGCTTCGGAAGAGGAAAAGACGAAGCGAGAAGTGCCGATACCGTTGCTGCAATGATGCGTCAGACTGGGGTTTTTGATGATGATATGATTGAAGGCGTAAGAACATGTATCACCGCATCAGTATTTGAGGATAATGAAGGACAAATTGGTGAAGTAAAGCAAGCACTTTGTGATCTCAGAGGTATCGATCCTGCAGATTTTCCTGAAGAAGAGCAACCTTTTCTTGATTCGCTTAACAAAATTCATGAGGCAGGTTCTGATGGTGACTTAATTTGTTTGGCAGCCCGTGATGCTCCATTGCGTGGTCTAATGCATGAAATGGAAGGTTTGTGGAGAGTGGTAACTCCTGAGGAACGTGCTGTTATCGTGGAGAGATCAATGAATTACTATCGTGAAAGAGGAATTGCTTCAGAAGATTTGACGATTGGCGATATTATTGCTTTTATCGATGTAAATGCGGATTATCGAGAAGCATTAGGAAAACGATTACAAAAAAATGCTGCGTGGGTGCGAACTCATGAATATAAAGATAGTGCGATCGAACGAGATTTACATTCTGGCAAAGAAGAAAGTGCAGATTTTCAAGATGCACTTGGGAATGCAATTATAGGTGGCATGTCCATTGAGGATGCTTTTCGTATTGCTATGAATTATGCAGGCCCTGAATCTCTTCGAGAAACTTCTTTATTATTTATTCCACAAACTGACACGAGTGAAGTGGTAAATGGAGTTACTTTGCCATCATGGAGAGAACTTCTTTAATTGAAGAAAGCATAGGTAAGTTGTATAGTAATAGTACATGCAAGATACGTTTAGTACCCCCATGATGAAGCAGTATAGCGACATCAAAAAGAACTACCAAGATTGTTTGCTTTTTTACCGGATGGGAGATTTTTATGAATTATTTCTTGAAGATGCCCATATCGGGGCAAAAATTTTAAACATTACTTTGACTGGCAAAGCCAATGGCAAAGGCGGACGGATACCTATGGCGGGCGTTCCGTATCATGCGGTTGATAGTTATCTCGCCAAACTCGTCAAAGCAGGCTATAAAGTCGCGATTTGTGAACAACTTTCTCCGCCGAATAAAAAGGGTTTGGTCAAGCGGGATGTCGTGCGCATCGTAACTCCTGGAACAATGCTTGATGAGAAAGCTCTTGAGAAAAAAGAACATAATTATTTGATAAGTTTAACCATTGATAAAAAAAATGTCGCACTGACTATTGCCGATGTCTCAACAGGTTATTTCGCGACAAGTGAAATTATGACCGAGTTTAAGGAACAGGTTATTATGGATGAATTGGCACGTATCCATCCGAAAGAATGTATTCTTCCTGAAAATCTTTATAATGATCCGTCATTTTTGCAAATCGTAAAAAGTGAAAAAGGAATGAATATTTTTCCTTATCCAAATTGGGAGATGTATTCATCCGATGCAAAACTGTTTCTTCAAAAGCATTTTGGCATTGCAACGCTTGCGGTTTTTAATTTAGAAGATAAAAAGACCGCACAAGAGACATCTGCTGCACTCCTTGGTTATTTACAAGAAACTCAAAAAGGTCCAGTGCGGCACATTAAGAAAATTGAAACCTATACGACACATGATTATTTGCTTCTTGATCGCTCAACAACGATCAATCTCGAACTGTTTACAACAATTAGAGAACATGATACGAAAGGAACGCTATTGTCAGTTATGGATCATACGCAGACGGCAATAGGCGGACGTCTTTTAAAAGAATGGATGCGAAAGCCATTGATTGATAAAAAAATAGTTGAGGAGAGGCTTGATTCAGTTGAAGAATTGTTTAAAAAACAGCCTCAGCGGCAGGTTTTGTTTGATCTTATTAAAGAAGTTAGTGATATTGAGAGATTGTTATCTCGGTGTTCTGTCGGATTAGGAAATGCACGAGATTTGGTAAATTTAAAAAGCTCGTTGATTGTGGTTTTGAAGATTAAAGAGGAATTGAAAGAGTTTGAAGGCGGTTTAATGAAAAAATTGTCTAAAGGGATTAAGAGTAATAGTGAACTATCTGTCATTCCGGACTTGATCCGGAATCCAGAAAAAAAACCTATAGATTCCCGCTTTCGCGAGAATGACAATACTATTGATCAGATTATTAATTTGATCGAAACAATTATTGTTCCCGAGCCGCCGATTAGCGTGAGAGACGGGGCAATGATTCAAAAAGGCGTTGATAAAGAATTGGATAAATTGAGAAAAATTGTTGCAGGAAGTCGAGATTGGATTCTTTCTTTGGAGCAAGAAGAAAGAGAGCGGACTGGCATTAATTCTCTTAAAATCCGATTTAATCAAGTTTTTGGGTTTTATATTGAAGTAAGCAAATCGAACTTAAGTTTAGTCCCAAAAAATTACATGCGGAAACAAACTCTCGTCAGTGCAGAACGATTTATAACAGAAGCGTTAAAAAAACAAGAAGAAATTATTTTGACTGCTGAAGAAAAAATCAATGACATTGAATATCGCATTTTTCAGGAAACATTACAAAAAATTTTGGAAAATGTTTCCATATTGCAGGATGCCGCATTAAGTATTGCGACTTTGGATTGTTTGTTAAATTTTGCATATATTGCAGAAAAACAACGCTATGTCCGACCCGAAATAAGTTTGGATTCTGAGATTAATATAATAGACGGCAGACATCCTGTTGTTGAGTTACTCCTTGAAGACAAACAGTTTGTTCCGAATGATGTTGTGTTACATACGCAGGAACAGCAATTAATGCTTATTACTGGGCCAAATATGGCAGGCAAGTCAGTCTATATCCGGCAAAATGCATTAATTGTTCTTATGGCACAGATGGGGTCGTTTGTTCCAGCAGAAAAAGCGACTATTGGGTTGGTGGACCAAATTTTTGTTCGTTCTGGAGCATCAGATGTTATCACATCGGGGCTTTCAACCTTTATGGTTGAGATGGTTGAGACAGCACATATTCTTCATCATGCGACAAGTAAAAGTCTTATTATTATGGATGAAATTGGTCGGGGAACAAGTACGTATGATGGGATAAGTATTGCGTGGGCTGTTGCCGAATATCTTGTTTCAAACAATGAAAAACCCAAAACACTTTTTGCAACGCATTACCATGAACTGCAAGCGCTTGAAGAAAAGTTTCCAAAGAGAATTAAAAATTACCACATGAGTGTGAGTGATGATCAAGGCGAGCCTGTTTTTCTTCATACTATTATAAAGGGAGGTGCATCGCATAGTTTTGGTGTTGCTGTTGCGAAATTGGCCGGAATTCCTGACCCAGTGATTAAACGAGCGAAAGAAATGTTGGAAGAGTTAGAGAAAGGAAGAGGAAATAGCAGTTTGGTTTCAAAAGATCAAGAAACATTTATTCCACAGCAGATTAATTTGGCAGATCATCTCATTCATAAAGAACTGGAAAATCTTGATATTGCGAGGATGACGCCGTTGGAAGCATTAAATGTGTTGGCTGATTTGAAAGAGAAATTACAATTTGTTGAGAGAGAAGATAAGAAATATCTTGAGTCAGATTAGACACTGATTTAACATGATAATAATGAGCAGAAAAAAGGATATCAGTTAAGAAGTTCAACAAATATAGTAAATAATTGCTATAATTCCCGCAGTATGCTCGATTTAGAAAAAAGTATAAATTTTATTAAAGCTAATATTCCTCCGCCAATTCCTATTGAAGATGTTAATGACGGTTTTCGGGCGGGTACCTACCGCCATTCTGCCTCGGAGCTTTTTTTGCCAGGACCAATACCAGGGAGAGTAAGAGCACGTGTAGAAAATAAAATTGTGGCGGTAACGCATCCCATTAGCGCTGGTGCTTCTGATATCTTTTTAGACATTAATAGCCCTGTCTCTAAATTAGATTTCCGGGTAGTAGATGGAGATGAAATTGGACCACTTGATTTTTGTATTGGATTAACTGAAATAAGAAGAGATGCAAAAAGTGGTATAGAAGGAGAGAGAAAGATAGGTGGATATGTAGTCGCACGGTATACTGTATTTAATGTTTTAGATCAGGAAAGTCAACCGCGTGCAAATCTAGTGTATGTGGCGAGCATGGATCGAGTTAGCGCTGAACCTATAGTTGATCTTGCTGAGCAAGTTGTAAATCTTTCGTCGCAAAGACTAAATAATTCATAACACACTTTAGAGGAAAAAAGTAAGATATAGATTGTTTTTCAGAGCCAAAGTACTAGAGGAATTGGCACTTTCTATTCGTAACCTCTTTATTATATTTAAATCTAACCATTTTCATAGTCTAAACTTATCCATGCTATACTTACTTCATATTTCATAAATGAAGAAAATTCATCAATTGCCTCATCATATTGTTGCAAAGATTGCTGCAGGAGAAGTCATTGAACGGCCTGTTTTTGCGGTTAAAGAATTGGTAGAGAATAGTTTGGATGCAGGCGCAGATTCCATCATTGTCCATATTGAAGAAAGCGGATTAAAACGCATAACGGTTCTTGATAATGGAATTGGAATAGAGCCAGAAGATCTACAAGAAAGTATCAAATCTCATGCTACCAGTAAAATCACAAAAGAAGATGAATTGTCGCATATCAGTACGCTTGGTTTTCGTGGAGAAGCGCTGTCTAGTATTGCAGCGATAAGCAAAATGACAATAAATAGTAGAGTTTCTTCAAATTCTGCTGGGACAAGTCTTACTATCAAAAATGGGAAACCTGAAAAAATTTTGCCTATAGGTATGCCGGTTGGTACAACAATAATTGTTGATCAGTTATTCCATACCTTGCCAGCACGGAAGAAATTTCTCAAATCCGCGCGGACTGAATTTCATCATATTCTTGAGTTGGTGATTGGTTATGCACTATCATATCCAAACATTCGTTTTGTTTTAACACACAATAGAAGAACAATTCTAGACCTTCCCAAAACAAATGATCCACTAATAAGAATTGAAAAACTTTTAGGAAAAGATATTTTCTCATCACTCTTGCCTATTTCATATACCAATTCATATATTTCTCTTTCAGGTTTTTTTGCAAAGCCAATACTTACGACTCGGACACCAAGTAAACAGTTTCTATTCATCAATAATAGATTGGTGAATGACAAGGGAATTTCTTCAGCAATAAAATCTGCATATGGTAGTATGCTTCCAAATAACACATATCCTGTAAGCATTTTATATTGCTCTTTGCCATTTGAAATGGTAGATGTGAATGTCCATCCGAGAAAAGAATATGTGCGCTTTGTTGATACAAATTTACTGTATGATTCAATCGCGCAAGCAGTAAGAGAAACGTTTGAAAAATATGATTTGATACCAGAATTATCGTTTGGCTCTTTATTTCTCAATGATGCTGTAGGAAGTACCGAATCATATGCCGGCAAACTATTGAAAGAAAAGAAATTTCCATGGGAATTGTCAGTAAAGAATAAATTTGATTATACGCAAATTGTCCAGCTGCATAATTTGTATTTATTTGTATCTTCATCTAATGGTTTTATTCTTGTTGATCAACATGCTGCACATGAACGCATTCTTTATGAACAATTGCTTAAGGAATTTGCCAAAGAAGAAAAGAAATTTGATCTTTTTTATTTCCCAAAACCCGGCGTTTTCGATTTAAGTCTTTCTGAAACAGAATTGTTGAAGGAACATTTGCAAACGTTTCAAGAATTAGGATGGGAGATAGAACATTTTAAAGGGACGACATTTGTTTTGCGGAGTTTGCCAGTTCTTTTTCAAGATAGAGATTATGTGGTGTTGATCAAAGAAATACTTGAAGATTTACAAAATGACAACAAAAAAGAAGTTGATAGTATTACCAAACGGATGATTGCCTATCTTGCTTGTCATGCGGCTATCAAAGCAGGCGATCAACTGACAAAAAAACAGGCAAAAGATTTGCTGGAGCAATTGGAAAAAACGCCAAATAACGCAGCGTGTCCTCATGGTCGCCCCACAAGAATAGCGGTGGATTTGGAAAGAATAAATAAGTTGTTTAAGCGATAATATGTTTAAGGATCCGATTTTGCAATCATTAGTAAAAAAATATCCAGCGCCGCATTTTGAAGATCGGAGTAAATTTCTCATGAGAGAATTGATCGAGTCAGTTGTTTCACAACAATTGTCTATCAAAGCATCTGATACTATTTTTGCACGCTTCGTTGGTTTGTTTAAAAGCGGAGAATTCCCAACGGCAGAAATGATCCTGCAAATGGATGATGAGACAATCCGAAGTGCAGGGCTATCGTATGCAAAGGTGAAGTATGTCAAATCTATTGCTAATGCTTTTGTCAGCGATTTGATTGATGTCGAAAAAATCAGAAAACAATTTGATGAAGAAGTAATCGAAGAGTTGACACAAATTAAAGGAATCGGAAGATGGACGGCTGAGATGATCCTCATATCTACATTAAAGCGGCCTGATGTGTTTTCGATTGGAGATTTGGGTTTGCGAAACGCAATTACAAAATTGTATGGTATTACTGACAGAAAAGAAATGCTCAAACTTTCAGAAACATGGAGTCCTCACCGCTCAACCGCGTGTTGGTATTTGTGGAGGAGTTTGGAGAATAAGAAATAAATAGCCATTTGCCATAGCTTGAAATATTCGTTATAATGGGATGCTTTGAGTTTTAGTATAGACAAAATCACGATTAAAGGTGCACGAGAGCATAACCTCAAGAACCTCGATTTAGAAATTCCCAAAAATAAGCTGGTCGTCTTTACCGGATTGTCGGGTAGTGGAAAATCATCATTGGCATTCGATACTGTTTATGCCGAGGGACAACGACGATATGTTGAGAGTTTGTCATCGTATGCTCGACAATTTCTTGGCACAATGAAGAAACCTGATGTTGATCTTATTGAAGGATTATCTCCGGCAATTTCTATTGATCAGAAATCAACAAGCCACAATCCTCGTTCAACTGTCGGAACAGTTACAGAGATTTATGATTATATGCGTTTGCTTTTTGCACGAGTTGGTCATCCACATTGTCCCAAATGTGGACGAGAAATCGCACGACAATCCAAAGAGCAAATTGTGGACTCCGTTTTGAAACTACAAGAAACACATAAAGAAGTAGGAAGAAATGATATTCGTGTTTTGATTCTTGCACCAATTGTTAAAGATCGAAGAGGAGAATACACGGATTTGTTTGCAAGTCTCAAAAAACGTGGCTACACCAAAGTGAGAATCGACGGGATAATCTATAACTTAACTGATGAATTTGTTCTTATCAAAACCAACAAGCATACGATAGAACTTGTTATTGATGCGATGGTATTAAGTAAAGAAACTGAACGGACTCGTCTTGCGACTGATGTTGAACAAGCATTGCAATTTGGAGATGGAGAAATGATTGTTGCGGTTATCAAAGATGCATCATTTACCATTCCCGAAAAACCAGAAGAAATGGAAGATCAGCTTTTTTCGGAAAAATTTGCTTGTCCCATCGATAATATTTCATTGCCTGAAATTGAACCACGAATCTTTTCTTTCAACACTCCGCATGGTGCTTGTCCGACGTGTGCTGGTTTGGGTCGTGTGTTAAATGCTGATCCTGATTTAATTCTCAATGATAATTTGACGATCAATGAAGGCGGCATTATACCTTTTTTTAATATTGGAACAAATGATACCTGGTTCTCCCGGACATTTAAGACGTTTTGTGATGATAATGACATTCCAATGAATAAACGCATCAGTGAATTAAGTGATGAACAAAAACATCTTTTGCTTTACGGCACTGGCGGTAAAAAATATTTAGTTGAAGGAGAAAATCGTTTCGGACGGGAAACTGTTATCGAAGAAGCATTCCGTGGAATTGCATGGGAGTTGAAACGCCGCTACAACGAATCCGATTCGCAATTTGTCAGAACGCAAATTGATAAATTCATGCGTTTTGATACGTGTCCTGATTGTAATGGTGGAAGACTTAAAAAAGAAGCGTTATCAGTCACACTTAATGATAAATCAATCATTGATGTGTCTCGCATGTCAATTGAAAAATCACTTTCATTTATTAATGATTTACCGGATGGGATTTCATCAAGAGAAAAAGAAATTTCAAAAATGATTCTAAGAGAAATTCGTGAGAGATTACAATTTCTTGTTGATGTTGGTCTAGAATATTTAACTCTCCAAAGAGGTGCTGCGACACTCTCTGGCGGCGAAGCGCAAAGAATTAGACTCGCTTCTCAAATCGGGTCAGGTCTGACAGGTGTTCTCTATGTTCTTGATGAGCCATCAATTGGATTGCATCAGCGAGATAACGCAAAATTGATTGATACACTAAAAAAACTCCGTGATTTAGGGAATACCGTTCTTGTCGTCGAGCATGATGAGGAGACAATGGAAGCATCAGATTATTTGTTTGATTTTGGTCCTGGAGCAGGGGAGCAAGGAGGACATATTGTTTCTGCAGGGACAATTGAAGAAGTTAAAAACGATAAAAATTCGATTACCGGAAAATATTTGTCTGGAAAAAAGAAAATAAAAATTAATAAATCAACTGTTGAAGAAAATGATCCTACAATCGTTTCACCATTAGCAAATTTGGAAAAAGCCAGCGTTAAAATTATTGGAGCAACAGAACATAATCTAAAAAATATAACTGCTGAATTTCCGCTCAATAAATTTGTTGTTGTTACGGGCGTTTCGGGATCTGGAAAATCAACATTGGTTAATGACATTTTATATCACGCATTGATGCAGAAAAAAAATCCGTATCATCCGCAAAAACCTGGAGAGTTTCAAGAAATGCAGGGAAGCGACTATCTCAAAAATGTGTTTGCAATTGATCAAACGCCAATCGGCAGAACTCCTCGAAGTAATCCAGCAACATACACGGGAGCATTTGGTTACATCAGACAATTGTTTGCTTCAACTAAAGAAGCAAAATTGCGCGGTTACGGGCCAGGAAGATTTTCTTTCAACGTCAAAGGTGGACGTTGTGAAGCATGTGAAGGAGAAGGGCAGATAAAAATTGAAATGCAGTTCATGCCGGACGTGTATATAACTTGTGAGGTCTGCCAAGGTAAACAATACAACAGTGAAGCATTGGAAGTGTTATTTAATGATAAAAGTATCGCTGATGTTTTGCAGATGAGTGTTGGTGAGGCATTACAATTTTTCTCTTTTATGCCAGGACTGGCTCATCGATTGGCGACATTGCAAGATGTTGGTTTGTCATATATTAAATTAGGTCAGCCAGCGCCAACGCTTTCTGGTGGAGAAGCACAGCGTGTGAAACTTGCCACAGAACTTTCCAAAAAAGGAAGAAATGCGTTGTATCTTTTGGATGAACCGACAACAGGACTTCATTTTGCTGATCTTGAAAAATTATTATATGTTTTGAGACGATTGGTAGATGTTGGAAATTCTGTGATTGTCATTGAACATAATTTGGATGTGATTAAAAACGCTGATTATATTATTGATCTTGGCCCTGAAGGTGGAGAAAAAGGCGGACAAATTGTTGCGACAGGAACTCCCGAAGAAATTGCTGCAAATCCCAATTCCTGGACGGGAAAGTTTCTCAAAAATGTACTAAAATAGAGAAGAACGAATTTTCAATTTTTAATTACTAATTTTCAATGAATTTTCATTGAGTCAATTTTTAAAATAGTTTTCTCTTTGTAAATTGGTTATTGATTGAAAATTGAAAATTGTAAATTGAAAATTGCGTATGAAACTTTTCTTAAAAGTAATTATTGGGGTCACGATTTCTTTTTTCTTTTTATTCCCATATAAAGCCTTTGCATCAAACAACTTCAACACAGACTACCACGTCACCTATACTATTGATAATAATGGCATGGCACACGCGGTTGTTAATGGCACACTTAGCAATACAACTTCGCAGTACTACGCCACTTCCTATACGATACAGTTGGGATTTGACACAATTTCAAATGTCAAAGCGCAGGATACCGGTGGTTCAATTACGCCACAAGTTTCCAAAAATAGCAGTGGTTATATAATTGCTCTTCATTTTAATAGTCAAGCACTTGGATTGGGGAACAAGCAGCAGTTTACCATTACTTTTGATACGCCAACACTTGCGCATCATTATGGAAGAATTTGGGAGATTGATATACCGGGTATCTCCAATCCTCAAGATTTTTCAACGTTTGTCGTTGAGTTAAAAACACCTTCATCGTTTGGACAACCTGCATATATCAAACCGCAAGAAGCCGGCAATGATTTGGTTTTTGACAAACAAACCTTGGGCAAATCAGGCATTTCACTCGCTTATGGAAACACGCAAGTTTATAACTTTCATCTCGTCTATCATTTACGAAATACCAATTTATATCCGTCAAAAATGCAAATTGCGTTGCCGTCATCAACCAATTATCAAGACGTTTCAATAACCAATATCGATCCCCAGCCAACGAACGTAATTGAAGATAAAGACGGAAATTGGCTGGCGCAGTACAATCTTTCTTCTGTTCAAAGCATGGATGTCAATGTAAGCGGCAATGTAGTAATTCATCTTACACCAAAACAAAATCCAATGACACCGGAGCAACTGAGCGATTACATCAAACCGCAAGAATATTGGGAATCAAACAATTCCGCAATTGCCCAATTGGCAAATCAATTGCAAACACCGCAGGCAATTTATACCTATGTAAGCAACAAACTACATTATGATTTTTCTCGAGTGACAGGTAAGAAACCACGACTTGGAGCAGTTGGTGTATTACAGGATCCAAATTCAGCAGTTTGTCTTGAATTTACTGATTTGTTTATTGCAATTGCTCGTGCTGCACATATTCCTGCACGGGAAGTTGACGGCTTTGCTTATACTGATAACCCGCAGCAGCGTCCTATTTCTCAAGAAAAAGATATTTTACATGTATGGCCGGAATATTATGATAGTCAAAAACAAACATGGGTAATGGTTGATCCAACATGGGGGAGTACGACCGGTGGAGTTGATTATTTCAATATTTTGGATTTTGATCACTTTGCTTTTGATATACGAGGAGAAAGTAGTGTCTATCCTATTCCCGCTGGTGGATATAATTATACGAGTACGCCTGTTTCAAAAGATGTACAGGTTCAATTTAGTACAACGGTACCAAGTGAAACGCCTGTTTTTTCTCTTGATAGTACAATTCCTGCTGTTACTATTGCAGGACTTACGATAAAAGGAAATGTCGTTATAAAAAATAATGGATCTGCATATGTTCCTAGTCAGATTATGTATCTCACATCTTCTGCCCTTACTCCACAAACGCAGACCTTGGAAACATCAGGAGTTCCACCGTTTGGGACTCTTGAAATTCCAGTTAGTTTCACTCCTACCAATCCATTAACGAACACAGATGGGAATTATACGATAAAGGTGGGAGGAATTTCTGCTAATGAAGAGACACAATCAGAACTTTTCTTCTTAACACCACTCGGAATAGAAATAGTTACTGGAATTGTTATTATTATGGCTTTGTTTGTTTTCCTTAAAAAAAGGAAGTAACTGTTGATAATATCTTTTAAGTTTACTTCGATTTATCAGAGGGTTTTGATTTAAAAAAGCCAAATATGATTGCACATGTAATTAATGCTGCAGGAAATCCAAAGATGGCTGCAGTAATTATTAAAGCAATCCAAGAGAAACCTCCAGGGTCATTGCCGCTTAATCCGTAAAGTATTTCTGAAATTATCAGATAGAGGACATATAAATCAGCTATTATTGTTATCAACAGAAGAATAGAAAAAATTTTATGTAATAGAGGTTTTGATGATTGAGTTTTTTTATCATCCTGTGCCTGAGGTTGTTCAAGTATTGTATTATTAATTGTAGATTGAGGGTTGTTATTATCAGTTATCGGTGAATTTTTTGGATTCATATTGTTTATTAATTTGATTATTTCATATGGCAATAATAAGCACAAGCATAATCATTCAAGAAGTGTTTATAAAGAAATCCGTTCTGTATCTTTTTGACAAACTCTCTTCGTCCTCTTACAATACAAGAAGAAAATAATATGATTTATAAACGTTCTGACTATTTACAATTACCGACAAAAGCTGGTGTGTATGTTTATTCCGATAAAGACGGAACTATTTTGTATGTCGGGAAAGCAATTGATTTGAAATCCCGTGTTTCCTCGTATTTTGCCAAAAGTGCACAGCTTGGTCCAAAGACTAGGATAATGGTTTCACAAATTGAGAAAATACAGATAACTATTGTTGAGTCAGAATTAGAAGCTTTACTTCTTGAAGCATTTTATATAAAAAAATACAAACCAAAATACAATATTATGCTGAAAGACAGCAAAATGTATCTGAAGATTCGAATTACAATGAGTGATGATTACCCAAAAGTACTTTTAGCACGTCATGAAGAAGATCCTAAATCAATTTATTTTGGACCTTTTCCTAGCTCTTCAGCGGTGAAGTTAGTTTTAAAAACAATTCGTAAAGTTTTTCCCTTTGTCTCCGCACGTAATCATCCAAAACGCATTTGTTTGTTTCATCATTTGGGACTTTGTCCGTGTCCGCCGATGTTTGATTCACCAGAACTAAAAAAAGTTTATCGAAAGAATATCCGAGGAATTATTCGAATTCTCGAAGGTGAATCTCGGACTATTATGAAAGAGCTTGAAAAAGAACGAGATAGAGTAAGCAAAGAAGAACGATATGAAGAAGCATTGATGATACAAAAGAAAATTAACGCATTAAGTTTGATTACCACACCATTTCATCATCCTTTTGAATATGCAGTAAATCCAAATCTGCGTGAAGACATTCGACAGAAAGAACTTGATGGTTTGATAGAAGTGCTCAATGCTCAGGGATTTGATTTGCAAAAACTTGAAAGAATAGAGTGTTATGATATTTCAAATATTCAAGGAACGAATGCAACTGCGTCAATGGTTGTTCTAACACATGGAGAAATTGATAAATCGCAGTATCGGAAGTTTAAAATTAAAAGAAAATGGGATACGAGAAATGTGAAAGAGTTGCCAAATGATTTTGCGATGATGAAAGAAGTTTTAACCCGAAGACTGCACCATGAGGATTGGCATTTTCCTGATTTGATTATTGTCGATGGCGGCAAAGGACAAGTGGCAAGCGGGATTGTTGCTTTGGCAGAAAGCGGAGTTGAAATTCCGTTGGTGGGTTTGGCAAAAAGAGAAGAAACAATTGTGGTGCCATCTATGGGAAAAAATGATGGAAAACAATCGAATTTGCCGCATGTGCGAAATTATAAAGAATTATTACAAGTCCGTTTTGCAGGGACAAAAGAAGAAAGAAATCAACAAATTATTGTGCAAGAAGATAATTTTACAGAAATTTCCTTACCCAAAAATTCTCCATCTCTGCATCTTGTCCAGCGAATCCGAGATGAAGCCCACCGGTTTGCAATCACCTATCATAGAAAACTGAGAAGCAAAGTAACACTATCTCATAGTGAGTAATGTCCTTTTTACTTCAAAGTCTTTACTCCCTATTCCATACTCTTCAAGCATCCCCAATAGATATTCGTGATATATCTTTGCTGTATATTCTTTATTTGTCTCTTCTATTTGTTGTATATCTGTGGCACTCGGTGTCGCATCTACCTCTAGCGTACTTAAGAGACCTCTTTCTGCTAATATTTTATTAAGTAACGGCACAAGTTTTGTTTGTTGTAGCCGAGTAAATTCACTTTGCCATTTCTCCGGATCAACACCGTCAGGTACTTTATGTTTTTCAAGTGTTGCCATTGTTCTTTTATCACTGTCATTCAGGTTAAAACGAGCTAATTCTTCATCTTCGTTTAATAATTTAACTATGTCTTCTCTTACCTGATTAAAATTCTCAGAAGTTGCTAGGTCTGGTTTGATAAAACGCTGTCTTTCTCCATCTTCGTAACGAATAACTACTCCTCCTTTTTCACAAACAACAAATATACGATCAAGATATTTTTTACTTATACCGCGCTGATCTATAATCTTTTCGACTTTATCTAGGACTTCTTTCTCGACAAGTTCAGCTGCTCGACCTGTGTTCCCACCAAAAATAACGCCTTGTTGGATTTGTGTGACGATATTCTCTGCAATACTTTGTTGTTGTGTTTCTTTTGTATTACTATCCAACAAAACATCATCAAAATCTGCATTAATAGCAAAAGTTGGCGTTGGCAATGCTTCTTCTTCACTTTTTTCGATTAATCCAAGTCGCTCAAGTACTTTGTATTCAGGAGAAAAACCTTGATATGTATTGGGGTAATCAGGATCGTAGCCTTTTGTATTTGGGGTATGTGTTATATCATCTCTATAGATGCCATCTCTATCTGATCGCCATCTTCCTAATTTAGCTGTAAGTGGACGTTCAGACCAATATGCTTGTACAAGCAAATCGTTTCGTTGTGCATTTACACGCGCTCCTTCTTCCATACGTGCCACCCAGTCACGTGCTTCGCTTTCTGAATAGCCATAGTACTTCTGAGCAATATTAAAACCACCAGCCAAAGCGATTAATAAATGTGTTGGGGGAATTGGATCTCCTTGAATTGCGATCTTCTCTATCACAGCGAGAGGATTTTCTACTTCAACAAACCGTTCTGAAAAATCGATTGTATTGGTATTTCGAGCATTCTCCTCGGCCAATTCTTCGGCTGTTTGGTTAATCTCTACTACTAGTCCTAAATCTTTATGTGGTTTTCGCAAATCATCAACAACTGCTACTCTTCTCATTCCTACTATTTTCTCCGGTTTTAATCCAACTTCTTCTTTTGCCTCTCTTACAAATGTATCGTCAATAAGTTCATCAGTAAGCGGTTCTATTAGACCATTTTCTTGACGGGTGACATCCATAAATCCTGCAACTGGTGTTAAGGTAAGTTGCCGAGAGTAAGCTCGATTGCGAAATCCTCGTATACCGATTAATATTCGTGGTTGTTTGTCTTTTGCCGTTAAAGTTAAAACAATTCCTGCTGCCGCAAGTGGGGTAGCAGCTTGCGGTTTGTTTTTTTTATAGTCATCGAAGCTTGATTCGGTAATTTGACCAACCAACAAATCTGGATCTGTGGGAGAATCTGCAGGTTCGAAGTAAAATTGATCATGAAGAAAACCAAGCCTCTGTGGATAGTCAGGATCATAAGGGATATACAACTGTGGTTCTACGCTTTCGGTGTGAACACTTATTCCAACTGGAGAAGTTGACACTATTCCCTCTGCTACATTTTCTATTTTTATCCTAAGTGGCTCCTTCGATGGATTCACTATTTCAGGTTTTCGGATCCCATAAGGTGCTGTTTCCTTACTCATGAGGCTAGTATAACATATTTTGAGGTTTGCCTGATAATTTTAATTGTAAGGTAGTTATTGTAGTATTTAGATTTTTTGTGTAGTACAATCATTCAATGAAAGCATATCTTTTTGATGTTGATGGAGTCCTCACTGATCCACAAGAAAAACGAGTTACGGAGCCAGAATTGTTTGGCCAAATAATAATAAAACTCCAGCAAGGTGAACCAGTTGGATTAAATACAGGTCGATCAATTGAATGGTTGGTAGAGCGAATTATTACCCCATTATTAGAGAAACTTCACGATAAATCTTTATTACAGCATTTTATTGCAATTGGTGAAAAAGGCGCAACATGGACTGTCTTTGATAAAGAAGGAAATATGCATCATGGAAAAATAGATGAATTGACTATCTCGCATGATGTTATTGAAGATGCAAAAGTACTCGTTGAGCAAAAATATGGTGATGCAATGTTTTTTGATGCTACTAAAGAAACAATGCTTTCTATTGAAATGC
>CAZJVI010000004.1:0-19298 GCA_964549385.1 uncultured Gammaproteobacteria bacterium | reverse complement strand
GGTGATGCAATGTTTTTTGATGCTACTAAAGAAACAATGCTTTCTATTGAAATGCATGATGCTTTTGATTTAGATAGGTTCCACCAAAGACAAAAGGCTCTTGTTAAGGATTTAAAACGACTTTTAAAGAAATATAAATTGCAAAACATTTATCGCATTGATCCTACAACAATTGCAACTGATGTTGAAAGTCCTAAAGTAGGAAAAGCTTTAGGTGCTGATCGGTTTTTGCAATTTTTGAAAAAAATGGATTTAGAACCTCAAGAATTTGAAACATTTGGAGACAGCAAATCAGATTTTGAGATGAGCGATGAATTACACAAAAGAGGAAAAAAAGTTACAATGATTTATGTCGGAGATCGATTGAAATTGGGGGAATTCCCTACAGAATATCCGGTGGATTATATTGAAGGATTTTGCCAAGGAACACTACAATATCTACTTACGCATTGATTAGCATTTCAAAACAGTTTGCATGATCTTTATTATCCATCTGCTCGGGGGAAAATGCAGGTATAACTTTTTGAGCCTTTTTATGCATACTAGAAACAATTGCATTAAGTTTTTTATCTTTTATTATTAGAGTCTTTTTTAACGCAGTATTTGTTTCCTGATACCATCGTGGATAAAGCGTATCTGTAAGGAGCATAAAACCATAAGCCCAATGATTTTGATACGACTCTGATAACCAGGTGAATTTATGTCTCAATAATTTTAGAGTAGCTTCAGTATTCAAAGCAGGCTCTAGTATTGTGCACAATTTATAAAAATTTTCAAATTGTTTTTCTTTTTTACTTGTTGTATATGTTTCTGCTTTTGCTGTCGCCGCGATAATAAATCGCGCCGTATCTAATGCTTTCTCAGTTGCTATTCTTGTTGAATAATATGGCGTATCATATTGCGAATACGGCGATACATTTACAGTGGTTTCGTAAAAAGTGTAAAAATGCTCAAGAATTATTGATGTTTTATCTTTGGGAGTGATTAGCTGTTTTTTATATTCTGCAGTTCTTACCAATGGCATAAACTGATGCATAAAATCTGCTTCTGCGGTCTCTGCTGGTATATGAAATTCACCATTAGTATAATCCTGTGTCGGAACGGCTTTTGTTAAAATAAGTCTTGTAATAAATGGTACGCCCAATGCATCAGTTTTGTCAGATGCTTGTGTTATCCATACTGCAATCTTGTGTGTCTCATTTTTATCTTTATGAAGCATGCTGTCATATTGCCTTCGGATTCTTGTCCGCTCCTGAGAAGTATTTGCATCTTTTGTAATTGTTAAGTCTTTTAAATAGTTTGTATGTGAACTTATTGCAAATTGAATAAGCTTGAGAAGATGTGGGGGAATAATATCACCTGCTATTTGTCCAAACAGATAAGCTCCCACTTCTGCATGTCCAGTAAAGCGTTTTGCTTCGTCATATCTTTCAATAATAGAATTGCCTATATCATGAAATATGCCAGCGATCATAGCAACAAAAATTTCAACCTCTGATTGCTGTTGGATATATGGATCTTGCAGAATTAGCGATAAATTGATTAAGTCCCTAGATAAATGTCCAACACCATGTCCAGTGGGAAGTTGCTTGATAAAGGGTGCAAAGCGATCTATAAGAATATCAATTATAGAAACAGGAATATCAGCTAATTCTTTTTGTGCTTGAATTTTTGCTTCTTTCCATAATTCAAGAGCTTCTATTTTAGACCGTAGGTTTTCTATATATATAAAGGCTGAATCATCGGCAAGATCATTCTTAAAAAAATTCCTCCATTCGAGGACTTCATTATTAGAACGTGCGACTTTATTGTTAGGCAGCATATATAGATAATAACATAAATACGATTAACAACTAATTTCTATTTACCGTATACTCATTTGGATAATAGAGGAAAACTACTGGTGCGTCTTCAAGTAAAAATTTCTGAAAATCGTTATAGATAGACTCGCGTTTCTTTTCATCCACTGTTTTTCTTCCACTTTCAAGTAAATCATCAATTCGCAAATTTTTATAATGTGTTATATTGTTGGGCCCTAGCGAATGCCAAAGAGTATATTGGTCAGGATCCTGTGGGATATTAAATTCTCCCAAAAAAATCTGGTAGTTTGTTGGCAAACTATCAACATCCTGAACCGTTGTGGTAACTCCAAGATTTTTCCATGCTGTTGCTATTGATTGTGCAACTGAATGATACCGTGGGAATGTTTGAATGGTAAGTGTTGCTGGCAATTTAACTTTTCCACTCAAACTTGATGTCGAAGATGGCTGAAGAAGTTGTTTGGCATATGCAATATCTTGGATTCTTGGGGTTATATTTTTATTATAGTATTGGGAAAGAGGAGAATATGGTACATAAGCAGTCTGACCTTGCGGAAATGTCGTTGGAACTGCAGAAAATAATGCCAAACGAATTTCTTTACTTGATAAGGTATTATCATTATTATTAAAAAATAACGTTACTAACTGCGTATAGTCAGGAGTTTTGATAATAGTGGTATTTGGAAATTTCTGTAAATTCATACCATTTACGGTTGTTGCAGTAACTCCTTGAATTTCAGTAACTTCTCCTAAAAGATATCCAAGTTTTAGCGCATCTTCGCTTGGGAAAAAATCATAGGTAATAATATTTTCAGGCCCCTTTGTTGAGACAAGGGTTATTGATTGAACAAAGGATGACGTTATCATTATTTTCCCTACGCGATAATTACCGACACCACTGAGTCCCCTGTCAAACAGTGGTCGTGAAACAGTAACAAGAAACGGTGCATATGAATCATTCAATTTAAAAACAATTGTATATTTATCTGGTTTTTCTTCAGTGACATCGGAAAAATTGTAATTGATTGTCTCAGAGGTAACTTCTTGTCCATCAGTAAAATGCTGGCCTTTTTTTAAATGAAAACGGTAGGTCTTCCCATTATCCAATACATCCCAAGAAGAGGCTAGCCCTGGTTCAATTGTTCCGTCAGGAGCGACTGTTGTTAGTCCAGTTGATATTTTATTGGTAATTTCGTTTGGCAAGGAATCTTGAGCGTATGCGCCGACAAGGCCGATTGTTTCTGTTCGAGAGAAGGGTACGATGTGTGAATAGTATTTACCAATAAAAAGGAGCGCAAAAAAAACAATAAGTCCGAAAAGAAATGAAAAAAGAATCGTTTTACCGGACTTTTTAATATATGCTTTTATGAGCCAAAAGATAAGTCTTTTTCGAATAACTGCCATAGTTACATTGGAATCAAGAATTAAGAATCATGAATTATGATTTAGTTTTTCCTGATTCCTAATTTATTATTCATGATTCAAGATTTGTTATTTCTGGAGAAATAAAACTATTAGTGAGAGGACAGCAAGAATAGTTGCAAGCGCTATTGTTGCTATGAGCAAGAATCGTTGGGCACTGCGTTTGCTTCTATACGATTCTCCGCCCCCACCAAAAACAGGTGATAAGCCTGTTCCAGGAGCTTGAAGTAAAATTGCTGCTACTAAAAGAACTGAGACGACAATTTGTAAAATTGTAAAAACCATAAGGCTAATTATATACCACTTCGCAATCATTATGCAACAAAATATGATTGCTACGGGTATTATACTTATTATATTTTGAGAGCAGATGTGTATATATGTTTTACCACTACAGATGCAAGTTTTTTCGGATC
This sequence comes from uncultured Gammaproteobacteria bacterium, assembly GCA_964549385.1. Taxonomy (GTDB): domain Bacteria; phylum Patescibacteriota; class Microgenomatia; order Levybacterales; family UBA12049; genus JACDET01. Next base: position 15,640 of record CAZJVI010000004.1, on the reverse strand, counting down.
ATGATGCATTGGAAAATCTTTTTCAATTAGGTCTTCCAGAACGAGTTTGTATTCATTTTGATGTATCGGTTTATCATTTATTTTTACGTAATCATACCGATACTTTTTGGGAAAAGGTTTTTTACAATTATTATTTGCAATAATTGTATCAAAAGGAAAAGATCCTAGATGGTCTATAAATGCTTGGATGAAATCATTCAGAGTATATCCTCTTGTCTCAAATGGTTTATTTGCGACATTCAGAATAAAGATTTTTTTTGCTTTGGATGCTAAGAATGCGTCACGGATTTGCTTGATAACAAGGACAGGAAGCTGGTTCGTATACAAATCACCTGGACCACTAATGATAACATCTGCCTTGGCAATGTTATCGAGGACTTTTTGATTTACTTTGGGTGACTTTGGTCTAATATGAATTTTTTTTAATCCAAGAGGTTCGGCATACAAAGCAAGATCGAGGGTAGTTTCTGTATGAATTCTTCTGCCATCAACTGTAGTTGCGCTTAAATGTGTTCGTTCATCTGTCGCAGGCAAAATATCAGCGTTTTCAACGCCTAATAATTTTTGGGTAACTTCGAGAGCTTTGTAAATATCTTTTGTTCGAAGCATTTCTGCAAGCATTATTAAATTACCCAATTTGTGTCCGCCAAGCAGTTTATTCTCACGATCATTTCCGGGAAAACGATACATCATCAATTCTGCCAATTCAGCTTTATCATCTGGCATTAATGAAGCAATGCATGATATAAGGTTGCCTGGTGGCATAATACCGTAGGCCTTCCGTAATCTCCCTGAAGAGCCTCCATCATCAGCCATTGAAGTAATACTTGTCAAATGAAAGTTATAATCTTTAAGGCCTCGAAGCAGTGTACTTGTCCCCCCGCTGCCTCCACCAAGACATACTATTCTTTTATTCATATGTTTTTGATTAAAGATTAATGATTAACGATTAATGAATTCTTTAATCCTTAATCAATATTCTAACTAATAATCCACCGTATTATAGAATTAATGCATGAAAGAATAAAGGCTGAATATGTATAAGCAAAGAATGTATTAAAAGCTATTTTCGGTGTAACAAATCCATAAAAATGACTTGCAGGATAGGTGAATGGCTGAACCGTGATATCTGGCACCAAAATTGTTAGAAGATAAAGAATAAATGCATTGACAAAAATTGAGAATAATCCGAGTGTAAGAAGATTTACTGGGAAACTAATAATGTTAAGTATTGGTTTGAGAGCAAGAAACATTGCCGCAAGAACAATGGCACCAATAAGAAGCGTTACAAAGCCGCCATCAATGGTAAATCCGGGAACAATCTGCGGGATAAAATACAGTGCCAATAAATAGATGCCGATTGAGCGGAGTATTGTTTTCATATTGGAATTCATAGCTATTTTATCACAGTTGGGAGATTGCTTGCATTTGCCAAAATGCACGTGTATTATGTTATCTACAAATGAATACCATTCAGTGTCCTCATTGTAAGAAACATTTTGAACCTTCTGAAGCGATTGCCCATGAATTGCAGGAAAAGATTCGTGAAGAAGAGAAGAAAAGTTTGAAAATTCAGTTTGAGAAGGAAAAAGTTGATGAACAAGCTAACTTTGAGAAAAAATTGCGTTTGGAATTGGAACAGCAAAATAAAGAACAACTTGAGGAACAAAAGAAAAAACAAGAGAATTCAGATAAGAGAGAAAAGGAACTTATCCAGCAGTTAGCAAAATCTGATGAGCAAAGAAAAAAAGATATTGAAAAGGCTAGAGAAGATGCAATAAAACAAGATGCTCAACAACATCGTCTGGAAAAATTAGAATACGAAAAGAAATTAAGTGATATGCAGAAATCTTTGGAAGAAGCTCAAAGAAAAGGCAAACAAGGATCTCAACAATTACAAGGTGAGGCCTTAGAACTCGATCTTGAATCCAAACTTAAAGAAGCATTTCCTACAGATGAATTTGTACCTATTCCAAAAGGTGTTGAAGGTGGCGATATTTGGCAAAAAATTAGATTTAGAGGTAACATAGTTGGATCAATTTTGTGGGAAACAAAAAGAACAAAAGCATGGAGTAAATCCTGGTTGATAAAATTAAAAGACGATGTCGGCAGAGTGAATGCAACAGAAGCAATTCTTGTATCACAAGTTCTTCCTGTGGATTCAGCGCATTTTGATAGGAAAGAAGGTATTTGGATTACAACATATGAACATGCTATTAACATTTGTCGATATGTAAGATTTTTGATTACCTCAGTAGCAACAGTGAAATCTTCTACCAATCATACCGAAGAGGAATGGGGGCAAATTCGTGATTATATGATGAGTGAGGCTTTCAAGAATCGTATGCAGTCACATTTTGATAATATTCATATATTACGCGAGATACTCAGAGCAGAGAGACGATCAACTGAACTCAAGTGGAAAAAACAAGAAGCAGTTATAGAAAAAATGGACAGAAACACGACAAGTTTTTATGGAGAGCTTAAAACAATAGTCGCTAACTTGCCTGAATTGAACGGCGTTGAGACTTTACTAATTGAGGATGAAAACGAAAAAGAAGCCGACTTTTGAATACGAACAGCAACTTTGGCAGAAAGGTTTACAATTCATCGCAGGTGTTGATGAAGTAGGAAGAGGATGTTTTGCGGGACCTGTTGTTGCAGCAGCTGTTATTTTACCCTCAGATTTTCATGCCACAGATAAAATTAATGATTCAAAAAAATTATCTCCAAAAATAAGAGTCGAGCTTTCTGAAATTATAAAAAAGCATGCATTAGCATTCGCAATCGCAGAAGTCTCTGTTGATGTTATCAACGACGTTGGGATTGGCAATGCTGCACAGCAGGCGTTTGTCAATTCGATTGCAGATTTGAAAATAAAACCAGAACACATTTTGATTGACGCATTTGTGATACAGGCGTTACAGAAAGATAAACAAACCGCGATTATTCATGGTGACGGCATTAGTATCTCTATCGCCGCCGCGTCAATTATCGCCAAAGTCTATCGTGACGAGTTAATGCAGAAATTACCTGAAGATTATAGCGTTTACGATTTTTTTACCAACAAAGGCTACGGAACCAAAAAACATCGGGATGCGATTGGGAAATATGGATTGTGTGATCTTCACCGAACATCGTTTAATTTAGAAAAGTTTTTAGCTTAGATCCTTGGCCATCTATCCTTCAGGGGTAAGTTCTGTGATTTCCATGTATTTTTTGCCGTCTCCTGCTGTTTTCATTACTCCTTTGACTTTGGCAAAACCATCAGCCGCGTCATTTTTTGCGTAATGTGCGTCAACGGCACCATTGTCATCAGTTAACAGTAGCCACTGACCTGTTTCTGCTTCATCAGGTCCTTTCTTTTTGACATAACAGTCTTTTTCGATAGTATCTCCAGAAGGAGCAGGAGTTTGTGTTTGAGTTTCCTGTGGAGTTTCTGGTTGAGCTTCTGTGGGGTTTTCGATAGGTGTTTCCGATTGTGCTGCTTCTGGATTTTCCGCGGGTGCTTCAGGCTCTGCAGCTTGTTCCGTAGAAGTATCGGTTTCTGTCGCTTCATTTTCAGCAGGACTACCGGTAGGTGAAAGATGAATAAGTGCGTTAACAATTCCATGAATTTTTTCATTTTTGAAATAAAGGAAAACCCCGCCGCCAAGAATAATAAGAATGAAAAAGAGAAAAATTATCCCGCCTGCTGCTCCACTCCCAGAGTTTTTAGAAGAGGTAACTGTTGCAGCTGGAGAAGCGGAAGCGGTGTTTGTTTTTTTAATTATTTTTGTTGGAATGGGGAAATGCTTTGGTCTTGTTGTCGGTTTGGGAAGCGCTAGCGTTGGTGTTATTTTGGGAAGGATTTGTCCTTCTGCCAAAAGTCCATCAAGCGATCTAAGGAGAATATTATAATCAATCCCGTCAACAATACCATCATCATTAAAATCTGCGTAATTTTGTCCTTTACAGAAAGTAGTTGTTGTATTTTTATCGCCAAAGCAATTAATAAATGCATTGTAATCATTGATAGTGAATGAGTAATTATTCCCACTTGGAATACCATCTCCCATCAGCATTTGTTGTGAAGGAAGCGGTGTTTGATTACCGACATTTAAGGAGAAAGTTTCACCGCCAATGTCAGTAGGGGTTTGTTTTATAAGTGTCGTAAATGAAAGATCTGTTCGAAAAGCGATTTGATAGTTTCCGTTTTGTACACTACTGCCTAAATCAAAATTGGGATTGATAAAACTTGTATAAGTAGGGCTTTCAGGATTTGAGTCAAATGTGGCGGTTCCCTGAACTGTGTAAAGTGGATTTACTGTTGGATCCATTGAGTTGATTTTGGGAGCATAGAGAAAAACTGTGACGTTGCGTTTGGTATGAAGTGGTTTCATCACGCCACCGCCGCTACCAATGCCTGGAACGGTAAATATCAGATTTATAACCGGTCCCACAGGTCCTGATGTTGGAGAAATTTGAACAGATGGTGATAAAGAAACTTGACCCGATGGCGCTGGTGATCCGCTAAGAACTACTGGCCCTGGAAGGCTATTGTTGCTCGCAGCGCGTGTTTCGTAATGATAACTGTATATCAACAATGCATTGGCAATTATCAAAACTGCCCAGATATGAATGCCATATTGAGTAATAAGTTCTAAAATTTGTTTTTTTGAACGTTTATGTCGTGCCATAAAGAATTAAACTGCATGTAAAGCTGCAAAACTTTCGAGAAATAAATTATAGTCAAGAATATCGACCAGCCCGTCATCATTAAAATCAACTGAAGTTCCAGTACATAAATTATTATTTTGGAAACAGGTAAGTGCTAGATTATAGTCGCTTCTGTTAAGCACGGTGTCATCGTTCATATCACCTTGATAAAGTGTGAATGTGGGAAGAATATTGATTTGACTATTCGATATTGTTTCTATTTCAGGTTTTGAGAGAATTTGTAGGGTATGATCGGCCGTCAGTTTAATAAAATATGATCCTTCAGGTAACTTACCAAGATTGAGAATATCAGTGAAATATTGTTTGCCATCGTAGGAGAGATAAGCGGTTTTTGTAATGGTTGTTGAGGTAGTAGGTCCATAAAGATATACGGCTACTTTTCTTGTATGATGTCCAGGAAATGCGTTGGCAGTTTGGTTTATGCCATTTATTTTAATTGCAACAGAGAGAAGTATATCAGAAGTTGTGGTTTTTTTGGAATTAATTGAAATTGGTTTGGTTATCATATTTTCTTTTTCGTCTATTTGATTTGCAAAAATAAATACACCAATTGTTACTAAAATAACAAGAAATATCGGTATAAGAAGTTCATAATATGATGAACTTGATGAAACCTTTTTTCTTTTTTTCGGCATAAAATTCTACCAATACTCCTTATTTTATAGTATATGTTTTATATAAGAGACGCAAGAAGATGTGCAAAAGCATGACAGAAAAGGGCAATTTTGGTACAATACATTCGTTAGATTTAAGAATAACTCTCTTTAATCTAAGAAAAGGGCCGCTAGCTCAATGGTAGAGCAATTCCCTCTTAAGGAATTGGTTCGGGGTTCGAGTCCCCGGCGGCTCACCCGCGTGGATTAGCCTCGAATTTTTATATAAAAGTGTATCATATCCCAAACGGGATTCGAACCGAGCTTAATTACTCATACATATTGACATACTAGAAAGTTCCTAATATACTAGGAACTAGGAACTTTCTAGTATGTCTACTGCAGAAAAGATACTTGAATATATAACTAAAAATGGACAGGCAAGCGGTAAAGAATTGTCTAATTTTTTGCCGGATATAACTTCTCGTGCAGTTCGTAAACAGCTCAAAAACCTACTTGAGAAGAGTAAATTGCAAAAAATTGGTCGTCCTCCCAAGGTTTACTATTTACTTGAAGCAAGCAAAGAAAATGCTAGCGACACTCAAGTAGATAAACAAATAGAAGATCTTATTAATAAAAAATATCTTTATATTTCACCTACAGGTAATGCAATAGAAGGATGGAAAGGTTTTGTCGCATGGTGCAATAAAACAAAACAGGATCCAATAAAAACTGCAAGAGAATATATTACAACTATTAAAAAATTCGATCAGTTCCGTAAAGATAATATTATTGATGGAATGCCTAAAATGAAAAATACATTTAAAGAGGTATTTCTTGATAAACTGTTTTATCTCGACTTTTATAGTATAGAAAGATTTGGGAAAACAAAACTGGGTCAAATACTTTTATACGCAAAACAAAGTCAAAGTATACCCTTAATTCATCAGCTTATTAAAGAGATTCGTCCGCAAATAGTTGAAATTATTGAGAAATACAAAATTGATGGGGTTTTATTTATTCCTCCTACTGTAAAACGTGAAATTCAATTTATGAGAGAATTGGAAAGAATGCTTCGTTTACCTGTAAGTACACTTTCCGTTACTAAAGTAAAAACAGAAATAATTGTTCCACAAAAAACACTTGCAAAACTTGAAGATAGAATAGAAAACGCAAAACGGACCATTATTGTTGATGAAATTAAAAAATATAAGAATATTCTTTTAATCGATGATGCTGTTGGTTCAGGAGCAACACTTAACGAAACTGCAAAGCAAATAAAAAATAAAGAATTAATTAGTGGTGATATTATTGGATTAGCAATTACAGGAAGCTTTAAAGGGTTTGATGTCATTAGTGAAGTTTAATTGAGGTGTTTAAATCGTTGATATACATCGATAAGCTTGGTTAACCAAGTAGAAAGCGGTTCGATAGAAAGTGCGGTTGGGTCACCGAAGGTAATGTTATCATTAGTACGGGTATGAATATCCTGACATATCGAGTTAATCGTATAATTCGAACAGCCCGGATAACTCCGAACCATGCTCGAGAGAAATATCGAGCCGAGTAGGCAGCAAATCTGATTTAGATTCGAAGACTGTACATTACTGCAATCCTTTTTAAACTCCACGTCTTATCAATGTTATATTGTGCCAGTATTATTTCATTTTTTAACACCTGATGCCTATCTCAAAGTAACACAACAATTTGACGAAAAGCTATTTTCATAATAAAATTGCATAACTATGGGAAGACCGGAAGAAGCTCATTTTATAAGTGGTGAACAATTAAGATTTTCTGGGAAAGGATTTTTATTAGAGCCTCATCTCGTTGACATTCCACAAGAACATAGACATTCTCCTATAGTTGCACAAATGCATCAACCATGGAATTTAGAAAACTATCAAGTTCCAAGAAGTTTTTTAGTTGTAGGTGATGTGCCACAAACGGACAGAGCTTTTTTTGGCAGCCCTTGTTTAACTATCCCTACTATGCCTATTAAGATTCCTGATGGCGATCAATTTAAAATACCTAGTGAATTCTCTCAATTTAAAAGTACGATGCAAATGATTATTGATCACCAAGCAGGAATTAACTCACGCTGGAAGGAATATTACGCATATATAAATGTTGATCAAAGATCGACTGAGAAAGGTCGTTCACAGCGAAAACCAGGTACCCATGTTGATGGTGCACAATTTGACAAAGATTCTAATCCTTATCCAAATACATGTTTTCCAGAATTAGAATATACTGTATCTAATGCTCTTCCAACTACATTTTTCCCTGGACAAAAAATTGATTTTTCCGATATGGATACAAGTGCTCCGGATGCACTTGCACAATTCAATAGATTACTAGTTGCCCAAGTCGATAGAAGTAGCGCTGTGGCAGGAGATCCATACAGTGTATATTTTTTTGATCCTTATGTTCCCCATGAAGCAACAGTTGCCCAACAAGCTACTGAGAGAACATTTTTTAAGATGTTTTTTTCACAAAGAAGATTGGTGAGTAGTGGATTTAATAGTGTACCTTTAGTAAACCCACTACTTCCTGACTTCTAAAGTATCTTTTCTATTGCTGTTTGGAGAGTGAAGGTAAGCGTTTGCAAATTTTTTAAAATGTCGTCGTGACAAGACATTATTTTATCGTATACGGTGTTTGGTATTTGAAGAGATTGGCTGTGTGCCAACCGAGAATTTTTTTAGTGTTTGCAAATCCTTTTTTCTCAATTTTCTCAACAGACAGTTTTTTTTCAAAATAAAGATACAATACCTGATCTGCTTCTTGATAGGTGAAACCGAATTGTCCTTCGTCAGTTTGTCCTTGCCAGAGTCCGGCAGAAGGAGATTGATTGATAACTGCCTCAGGAATATCTAAATATTTTGCCAACTCATAGATTTGCGTTTTATATAAATGTTCAATAGGTTCAATATCTGATGCTTGGTCTCCAAAACGAGTAAAATAGCCAAGTAAATTTTCCGACTTATTTTCAGTTCCACAGACAAGTGCATTATATTTTTTTGCAAGATCATAAAGCACAATCATCCGCATCCGTGCAGCAATGTTGCCAACACGAATTTTATTCGATTCATCAGTGGTAATATTTTGCAGTTTTATTACAGCATCAACGGGGTCTTTAACAGAAATATGATAAATATTTTGTGTAGGTATTCCTTTCTGCTTAACAAATTTTTCCATCTCGGCAAATTTTGAATCGAAATAATACAAATGAGCAACGATAATATTTTCAGGTTGTAATGCCTTGCTCAATAAAGCAAAAGAAACCGCAGAATCAATACCGCCGGAAACACCGATAACAGCTTTGGAAATGTGTTGTTTGGCAAAAGTTTGTTTAAGAAATGTTACTATTCTCTCTTTTTCTTTTTGCGGATTAATTGCTAGTAAAAATTTATCCATCTATTTTATATAATTTATTTTTCTTAATATATTCTTCAATTTTTTTTGGAACGAGAAAATCAATAGATAAATTCTTTTTAACCCGTTCACGAACGGCTGTTGAAGAAACATTGCTCAGAATAAGATCTCGATTTTGTAAAACAATAACATTTTTAGGAATAGTTTGCAATTGTAAGCCCTCTTTTACCCGTTCTGTAAGATGCCAAAGTGTATGTTCACGAGGGAAAATAATAAGATTTTGTTTGATAAGCTCTTGCCATTGGTAATAATTGTGGAATCCTGCAAGTTGATCGCTACCAAGTATCCAATAGAAAGTATCTTTAGGATGAAGCTTTTGTAATTGTTCTAAGGTGAGTAATGAATAACTTGTTTGATTTTGAATAATTTCAAAATCTGAGATTTTAATAAAATCATTTTTTAATAGTTTTGTCATTGCAAAACGGTCGGCAACCGATGAAAGTTGTTTGTGAAACATTTTATTTTGGAGATTTTTTTGAAAGAGTGGCATGAGCCAAATTTCATCCATTCCGAGATGTTCTTTAATCTGCGTTGCTATAAGTATATGTCCGAAATGTGGGGGATCAAAGCTTCCTCCGAGAATTGCAATTTTCATGAGCTTATTATAAAACTATTGTTCGGATTAGCCAAGAGACACAAAATGAATTGATCAGAGTGAAGTTTACATTTTATTAATCAACCCCACTCTGACCATACATCTAAGATAAAAATAATGTGTTAGAAACCTAATTTTTCCTTCACAAAGATAATTGTGAGGCGTTTTGGTGCAACTTCTCTTGTAATAATTAATATCTTACTAACATTGCTATCCCATGTGTCTGGCAAACCATATGCAGCGCGTGCACGTTTGTTTTCCAATGGCAGGATATGTTCATGGATGCGTTTTTGTGCATCATCGAGATTTTTTACAATCTTTTGCGTACCAACAACCCAAATAACATGCGATGAAGCATATGCATATGCAGGAAGTTGACTTCCGGTGTTTGATACCGCGACTACTTTGCCGTCTTCAGTGACTGCGTGAACACTTCCGAGTGCCCATTCAGGAGCAGCACCAAGTTTTTGCATTTGCGCGCCATCTTTTGTTCTGTCAAGTTTCATGAGTTTATTTTTTACAGAATCATATTCCTCTGAACTATTGACTGCTTCAGCAATACCAGTTTCATCAAGAGTAACTGATGTCATTGTCATCACTTCAGCACCTTTTGGTAGCATCTCTAAAACCTTTTTTTTAGCAGATTCTTTATCATCAACAACGATTGCATCAATACCATTTTGTGCAAGTGCATCTACTGTCTTTTTTATTGAATCTTCATTTGCGAGTGTATCCCATTGCATCTTGTATCACCCCCTTTCATTTGCTATACTAACAAAGTAACTTCATTATGTAAAGTAGTTACAAAATGTAAAGTATGGACACTATACAGGATTCACATACAAACTGTGCAGTTTCAAAAACATTAAAAATAGTAGGGAGTAAATGGACAATGCTTCTTATTCATAATATTTTTGAAGGGAAGAAACGATTTGGTGAACTCCAACGAGCACTTCCTGGCATAAGTCCCAAAACACTTTCTCTTCGCCTGCACGAACTTGAAAGAGATGGCATTATTACAAAAAAAGTATATGCTGAAATCCCTCTTCATGTAGAATATTCATTGACTGAAAAAGGGAAGTCATTACGAGGCGTTTTCCGTTCTCTTGAAAATTGGGGAAGTAAATCGTAGAGTTTGTAAATTATTTATCGTGATGATATAGTGAAGTTATGAAATCCTCAAAAAGCTTCAGAGATAAAGTGTATGATTTAGCAAAGAAAATTCCTCAAGGCAAAGTTGCGACTTATGGACAACTTGCAGAATTAGCTGGAAGTCCAGGAGCAGCTCGTGCAGTTGGTATGTGCATGAAGACAAATGAACATCCTGAAATTATTCCATGTTATAAAGTTGTCGCAAGTGATGGAAGTTTGACCGGATATTCTGCCGGCAAAGGAATTATTACCAAAAAAGAGAAATTACTTCATGATGGGGTAAAATTCAAAAGCGATAAAGTGGATTTAAAAGCTTCACAGTGGATTCCCGCTTAATTTCCTTTTATTGTTTTTTCTACAACATTTGCTAGCGCTTTAATGAACAGCGGAGACGTATTCAGCGATTCAGTTCGGGCGAAAGTGATTCCATTTTCTTCTGCTTGCTCTTTGGCAGCGATACCGACATCATAAAGAATTTCCAAATGATCGGCAAGAAATTGCACGGGTGCGATTAATACGTGCGTTTCGCCTCTTGCTTTTAATTCTGGCATAATATCTTCGAAATCTGGTTTTAGCCATTCTTCTGGCGTGTGTCCTGCGCTTTGATAGCAGAACATCCAACGTTTTTTAGGAAACTTAAGAATTTTTGCAACTTGTAATGCTGTATCTTTTAAATCATCAATATAATTAGGTTCACGTTCAATTACTCGTTTTGGCATACTGTGAGCGGAGAATAGAACAGGAATATGTTTTTGCACATCAGGAGGAAAAGTATCGAGGGATTGCTGTACGCGTTCTGCCAATGCTTGAATAAAAAATGGTTCCGCATGCCAATCAGTTGCCGTTTTGAAAAGAAGTGGTTTTTTGATAAGTTTTGAAACCGCTGCTTCCATTTCACGAACATAGCCGCTCATAATAATCGGTGAATATTGAGGAGACATAATAATGCCGATAATTGCATCCATGTCTTCTGCTTTTTCACGAATAATCTCTTCTATAAAAGGGTGAGAAAAACGCATGCCTGCCTCAACGGTAAAAATATCGTCAGTTTTTTGTTTATTCAATTCTTCTTCCAGCGAGGCAGCTTGTTCTTGGGTAATTTTTACAAGAGGTGAACCACCAATTAATTTGTATCTCCGTTGAAATTCTTTAATCGTTTCAAAAGAAGCATCTTTTTCGCCGTAGACATTTTTTAGATATTGAGGAACATCTTCAAGAGTTTTTGGAGATCCGTAGGTCATGAGAATAACAAGTATTTTTGACATATTCGTATAGTATCGTTCTTTAAATTTTTTTGCAAATGCAGGTTTTATCTTGTAAGATAGGAGAAATAAATGAAGAATAAATTTATTATCGGTACACGAGGGAGCAAACTCGCACTTATTCAAACACAAATAATTACCAATCAACTTCTTACACTTTTTCCTGATATTACGATTGAAACAAAAATTATTACCACAACCGGAGATAAAAATATGAGTCCAGTGCCTTTGGATAATGTCGGAAAAGATTGGTTTACCAAAGAAATTGATAGAGCACTTCTTGATGGAAAAATTGATATGGCAGTGCATAGTTTGAAAGATTTATCAGAGAATTTGCCTGAAGGTTTGGTTATTGCCGCAATACCAAAACGCGAAGATGCACGAGAATCATTAATATCACGAGGAAATGTTGCTTTTGAGAAATTAAAAAAAGGAGCAATTATCGGAACAGATAGTACTCGACGTAAATCTCAAATACTTTTCAAAAGACCCGATCTTGTAGTCAAAAGTCTCAGGGGAAATGTAAATAGACGATTGGAAAAATTTGATAATGGAGAATATGATGCAATAATTCTTGCTGTGGCAGGGTTAAAAAGATTACATATGGATGGAAGAATTACACAATATTTTTCAGAAACGGATATTATTCCATCACCCGGACAAGGTGCTCTTGCAGTGGTTATCAAAAAAGGCAATAACGTATTGTTTGATCTTTTGCAAAAATTAAATCATCTGCCAACAATTAGAGAAATAACAGCTGAACGGACATTCTCAAAAATGTGCGGGGGAGGATGTTCCATGCCAATCGGTGCATATGCTATCTCCAAAAATAAAATAGTAACACTATACGGAATGATAGGATCATTGGATGGAGAACATGTCCTCAAAGATTCTATCAAAGGAAATTTTCCCGATGCAGAACTATTAGGGAAAAAGTTGGCGGAAAAATTATTGAAAAAAAGTTTTCCCTGGTTTGTTTCAAACAATAGTTTAATTAACGAAAAATATGTCATTGTTACTCGTCCTAAAAAAGAAAATAAAACATTTATAAAAAGTTTAGAAAAGATAGGGATGCGTGTATATTCATATCCAACAATTACTGTCAGTAAATTAAAAATTTCTCAAACAACAAAAAAGTATTTACATAATCTTACTGATTTTGATTGGATTTTATTTACCAGTGCAAATGGCGTACGTTTTTTCATAAAAGCATTAACAGAGGAAAAGATTGATTTGTCAATTTTAAAACAAATAAAAATTGGTGCAGTAGGAACAAAGACTGCTGAAACATTGAAAAAACAGGAGTTGCCTGTTCATTTTATCCCTTCTGAATTTACAACAAAAAATTTGGCGAATGAATTAAAAAATATCAAAGATAAAAAAATATTATTACCACGAGCAGATATCGCGACACCAATTTTAATTAAATCTTTTGAAAAAAAAGGAGCACAAGTCGTAAATATACCTATCTATCAGACAAAATTTATTTCCTTATTAGATAAAACATTTAAAAATCTTTTGGAAAATAAAAAAATACTGTGTATTACATTTACGAGTCCGTCAACGGTCAAAGGATTTATGAAAAATATGGAAGAGATGAATTTAAATAAAACTATTCTTTCAATTCCTGTTTTGGCAATTGGTTTGGTAACAACAAAATCATTGAAAAATTTTAGTTTTCAAAAAATATACACCGCAGATACCTTTACCGAAGAAGGAATGTTAGAAAAACTTAAGGAAGTTATATTATAATAGTATTATGTACTATCATTCTTATGTATTTTTCTCCGTTCGTCCAGAATTTTCTGAATTATCCATAACACAACAAAAAAAATATAAAAAGAATTTTCTTGCGGAATTAAAAAAAGAAAAAGAGGTTATAACGTATTCTTATGCAACGCTTGGATTGAAAGCAAATACGACTATTCTTTTTTGGATGCAAGCAGATTCAATTGAATTAATACAAAACTATCTTAATGCTTTATTGCATACAGATTTGGGAAAATATTTAAAAATAACACATACATTATTTGGTATGACCCGTCCTACGCAATATTCTCCTGGAGCAACAGGACATCTGGACACCACACGAAAAGGTGGAGCATATTTGATAATTTATCCTTTCACAAAAACACAGGAATGGTACCTGTTTGATTTTAAGAAAAGAAAAGAACTTATGGAAGGACACATCTCAGTAGGGAGAAAATTTCCACAAATAACACAACTGTTGCTTTATTCTTATGGTGTTGATGATCAAGATTTTATTGTATCGTATGAAACAGATGATCTTTCGGATTTTCAAACGCTTGTTATGGAACTTCGTTCAGACAAAGTGAGAGAGTATACAAAAAGTGATACGCCGATTTTCACTAGTGTTTATAAATCTTTTGAGGAAATATTGGAATTTTTATAAAGAGAAAATTTTCAATTTTCAGTTTTTAATTTTCAATCAAATAACAATGTTTCAATTCCCAAACATTGAATCATTGAAAATTCAATGAAAATTGAAAATTGAGAATTAAAAATTATATGAATACTATATTTATCGATGCCTGTTTTCGAAAAAAAACTTCCTACACACCGGTTTGGTATATGCGCCAGGCAGGCCGGTATCTTCCTGAATATAAAAAATTAAAAAGGAAGAAAAATATCTTGGATATTGTGAAGACACCTGAACTTGCAGCGCAGATTACTCTGCAGCCCGTTGATATTCTTGGTGTTGATGCGGCAGTTCTGTATGCTGATATTATGATTCCTTTGTTGGGCATAGGTGTTGATCTTGAAATTGTTGAAAGTATTGGCCCAGTGATAAAACAGCCGCTTCAAACACTCAACGATGTAAAAAAACTTCGTAAACTTGAGCCACTTGATGATATTCCATATCTTTTGCAAACAATTTCTTTATTGAGAAAAGATCTGAAAGTGCCATTGATCGGTTTCTCTGCAGCACCGTTTACTCTTGCAAGTTATCTTATTGAAGGAAAACCGACACGGGATTTTATCAAGACAAAATCTTTTATGTACACCAATTCTGAAGCGTGGAAATTGTTGATGGAAAAATTGAGTGAGATGATTATTGTTTATTTACAATCGCAAATAACAGCAGGTGTTCAGGTAATACAACTTTTCGATAGTTGGGTTGGGTGTTTGAGTGATGAAGATTATCAACGATATGTTTTGCCATATTCAAAACAAATTTTTGCTCGTCTAAAATCAGCTAATAAAAAAAATCCTTTTATTCATTTTGGAACCAATACTGCTGGCATGCTTCAATCTTTTGCATCAGTTGATTGTGATGTTGTCAGCATTGACTGGCGAATGTCTATTTCAAAAGCATGGAAAGAAATCGGATATACAAAAGCGATACAAGGTAATCTTGATCCTGTTCTTCTCTTGGGAGAATTTGATTTGATTAAAAAACGCGTTGATGAGATATTTGCGTCACTTCCGCAAAAAGAAGGATATATTTTTAATTTAGGACATGGTGTACTACCTCAGACATCTGTTGAGAATCTCAAACGCTTAACAGATTATGTACATTCAAAAGCTAAGTAGTCGGCTGGCTTGGTGTTTGCGTTGTGGTAATTGGGGGTGTAGAGACGGCAGCAGTTGCGGTTGAAATCGTAATTGGCTGGACATCACCTTTTGCAGAAACAGCATCGGAAATAAGTGTTGCTGTATGTGAATCAATATCTTCCCAAATATATTTTTCATCATCTTGATCAATCGTAATATCTCCGACTGAAAAAAACCGTTGGATAAATGTTTGATCAAATGTGGAATTTTTTACTTTTTCGAACGGGATTGTTTCTCTCTCTACTCCAAATGTTCCTCGCTGAAAAGAAATCGCGTTCTGTCCGATGTTATATCGAAGATTCTTA
>CAZJVI010000003.1:33841-43484 GCA_964549385.1 uncultured Gammaproteobacteria bacterium | reverse complement strand
ATTCAATTTCATCTTCTGTATCTCCAATGATAATTTTTTCTTTATAATCTTTATATATATTCTCCTTTGATTGAATAATCATCATTTTTCCATTTATATTTTCTTTATTTTTTTTGGGAAATAAAGTAAGTATATACTGAAAATATTTTATTAAATGTAGTTTTTTTAACTCTTTTTTTAATCGATCCGAATGTTTTCTCCTTGTTATCAAAAATAAAATATTATTTTGATTATTTAGTTTTTTTAATAATCCTTTTACACCCGGGAAGACGGAGTCTAATTCAAGAGTTGCTTCGTCTTCTAAATTCATTATACGGAACTCATTATACTTTTTAAAAATATCTGGTGAAAAGTTTACTATTTTCTCTTCATTAATTTTATTTCTCTTTAATTCCCAATAAGTTTCTTTTTGAAGAGGTAATTGATTATTCTTAAGGCATGCATTTACATGTGCTTGATATACTTTATCTTTTATATCTATTAATGTACCATCTAAATCGAAGAAATAACATGCTATTTTATTCATAACTTTTAATTAGATTTAGAGATATAATTTTTTGCTTTCTCTGCTAATTCCAAAGCCAAAAATCCATCTTTTTCAGACGCCAATCTTATTTTTGATTTTTTAGTTCCGACAAAAGTCTCTAGTTCTAATTTTAATGGCTCAATTTTTGTTACAACAAGATTTTTCATTTTTGGTTTGCCAAATTTCAAAACTAAATCAGAAAAATTAGTAAAAGTTTTTTTATATATATTTTTATATAAAGTTATTTCTTGAGTAATATAGTTAGCTTCTAAATATCCCTGACTACCAGTAATAGTAATTGAACGTATTTTTACAGGAGTAATCCAATTTGTTTGTATAAAACATTTTATCCCTTTATAATTATAGAGAATTTCAGAATAATCATAATTGTCATGTAATAATTTCCCACCTGTTGCGATAAGCAATTTAGGTTCAGCGTTAAAAAAGTAGTTAAGTATATCTATATCATGAGTCGCTAAATCAGTAATTACATCTGCATCTTTTGCATTTGGAGGGAAAAGTCCTACGCGTTTAATAATAATTGAGATTGGTTTTCCAATTTGTTCTTTTTTTAGTATTTTTTTAAGTTCAGCGAATATTGGATTAAATCTTTCGACATATCCAACAAAAACTTTAGTTTTGTGTTTTTTTGCTGCTTTGACAATCTTTTTTGCATTTTTAGTATTGTCTGCGATAGGTTTTTCGATCAATAGTTTTTTAACATAGGGGATAACTTCAATAGCCACATCTTTATGAAATACAGTTGGTACTGCTATCGATATTGCATCAATTTTTTCATTTTTCAATAAATCTAAATAATTTTTATAATATTTAGTTTTAAATTGCTTAGCAATTTTTTTGCCCATTTTTTCATTAATATCTGAAATACCTACTAGATTAACACCTTCCATGGATGCGTATAATCGTGCATGCTGAAATCCAATATTTCCAACTCCAATAACGGCAACATTTGTCATAGTAAAAAACCGTTTGTATTATATAATAAACGTAAATAAACAGAATGACTATTTCTTTTATTACCACCATTTTTAATGAATCGGGGACGATTGGGAGGTTTTTGGACTCAGTTTACTCTCAAACCAAACTACCTGATGAGATTATTATTGTTGATGGGGGATCTACCGATGATACTGTTTCTAAGATTAAAGATCTTAGATTAAAGATTAAAGAAAAGAAAGTTATATTTAAACTTTTTATAAAAAAAGGGAATCGGTCTGTTGGGAGAAATGAGGCTATAAAACACGCAACGGGTGACATAATTGTATGCTCCGATTCTGGCAATATACTCGATAAAAATTGGATTAAGAATATTACGGAGCCGTTTCATAGTAAACAAGATTCTTCGACTTCACTTCGCTTCTCTCAGAAAGACAATGGAGTAGATGTTGTTGCAGGATATTATGAAGGGATGGCTAAGAATGTTTTCCAAAAAAGTTTAGTACCATATGCTTTGGTAATGCCTGATAGAGTAGATCCAAATAATTTTCTTCCGGCGACACGATCCATTGCATTTACCAAAGCAATTTGGAAGAAAGTAGGCGGGTTTAATGAGAAACTATCTCATAACGAAGATTATGTTTTCGCTAAGGCTCTTAAGAAATTGGGCGCAAATATTATTTTTAAGAAAGACGCAATTGTTTACTGGCTTCCACGAGATACAATTAAAGAGGCTTATATTATGTTTTTTCGTTTTGCATATGGCGATGCAGAAGCACGAATTTTGCGACCAAAAGTGTTGCTGATTTTTATAAGATATTTTATCATTGTAGGTTTTCTTGTTTTAAGTATATTTTTGCCTTCTTTTTATGCATCAGAATTCTTTATAGTACTAATCTTATTATATAGTATTTGGGCGATTTCAAAAAATTATCGATACGTTAAAGATGTGAGAGCGTTTTTTTGGCTTCCGATAATACAATTTACTGCTGATGTCGCGGTAATTAAGGGGACAAGTTTGGGATTGTTTAAAGCAAAAATTTGGTAAAAAAATACAAAAAAGTATGTGATATACTATCTCAAATCTCTACAGGATAATGACTTCAGCTTATAAACACAACATAAAAAATAAAACAATTCTCATTACAGGTGGCACTGGTTCATTTGGTAATACAGTCATTACCAAACTTCTTCCTCTTCAACCAAAAAGAATTATTGTTTTTAGTCGCGACGAGAAGAAACAGTTTGATATGCGAAATGTTTTTGATAATCCTCTTTTAAAATTTATTATCGGCGATGTAAGAGACGAACAGAGTATTATGAGAGCTATGGAAAAAGTAGACTATGTTTTTCATGCAGCAGCGCTCAAACAAGTCCCAACTTGTGAATTTTTCCCCATGGAAGCAGTAAAAACAAATGTTATTGGGACTCAAAATGTTTTGGATGCTGCACGATATCATAAAGTAAAACGCGTTGTTGTCTTGAGTACTGATAAAGCAGTTTATCCCATTAATGCATTGGGTCTTTCAAAAGCACTGATGGAAAAGGTTATGATTGCTGAAGGGAAAAATTTTGTTAATTCTGGTAATACTCAAACAGTCTTTTGTGGTGTTCGTTATGGAAATGTTCTCTATACTCGAGGTTCAATATTACCAGAATTTATGAATCGTATGAAACAACAAAAAAAACTTTTACTTACGGATCCGGCAATGACAAGATTTTTATTGCCATTATCCGAAGCAGTGGATCTGGTTTTTTATGCTTTAACAAATGGAGAAAATGGCAACATATATGTTAGAAAATCTCCAGCGTGTACTATTGAAACACTTGCAAAGGCATTTTGTTCACTTTTTAATTATAAGATTGGATATGAAGAGGTTGGCATACGCGCAGGAGAAAAAATTCATGAAACACTTGTAACACAAGAAGAATTACTCAGAGCAAAAGATGTTGGGAAATATTTTAAAATACCCTCAGAAAGTCAGGGACTTGATTATAATAAATATTTTGTAAAAGGAAAAAAAACAAATTCAGAAAATCTTATCGCTTTCACATCAGCGAATACTAAGCAACTTACAATTGAAGAAACAAAAGAGATGTTATTGCGCGTACCTGAGATAAAAATAGAATTAAAAAATTAATTTTCAAATGAAATAAGTTGTTCTAATGCTTTTTTAGGTGACAAAATGTACCTCTCAAGTTTGATATCTTCAGCAAAATTTGTTTCAAGAATTCGTATCCTTTTTTTGAGGGAAGATTTTTTTATTGTAACTTTTTGATCTATAAGTTTATAAAATATTTTTATTAATTCATATTTTGAAATCGGACCAAGTGGTGAAAAATGAAAAATTGAAGATTTTTTTCTAAGTTTTGTAAATTTATTTTCAATAATAATATCGCAACAGATTTGTGCAAATTGTAGCGTTGTACATCCTGTCCAGATATGATTTGCAAAACCCACATAAGCATTTTTTTCTTTTAGTGCTTTCTCAAGAATACCTTTATGTTTTTCCTTATCAAAACCTACAAATGAAGTACGAAATGTAATTGCATTTATTGATTGGGTTTCACCTAATAATTTACTAGTTCCATAAATATCTTCCGGTGAAGTTTGTGAAGATTCAGTAACCGTTTGCGTTAATTCTTTAAAGACTGCATCTGTTGAGATATGAATGATTTTAATTTTACTTTCTTTTGCTAGATTCTCAAGAAGATGAGGGAAAAGAGCATTTACATATGTGAGTTTTTCTATCTGTTCGGCTTTATCATTCACACCAATACAATTAATTATATAGTCAATTTTTTTATTTACTATAATTTTTTTAAGTTTTTCTAAATTACTTTTTGCGTCAAAAAGAAATATATTATTTTTAGACGTAGTTTTATTCCTTATCGTCCCATGAATTATTAATTTAGGTTGTTTTTTTAGATATCTAAAAACAGTACTTCCGACCATTCCATTTATCCCAAGAACAAGAATATGTATATTTTTCATTGCAAAATTAGGTGATAATGACTTGTGGTAAGGGAATAATAAATTTTCCTCCTTTATCACAATATTTTCTATTTCTTTTTTTAATCTCTTCAAAAAACGACCATGCAAATAATAAAACATAATCAGGGCGATTTTTGGTGTTTAAAATTGCCGATGAAATAATTTTAAGATGAGTTCCCGGAGTATAATTGTTTTGTTTGGCTGTAGAGTCATCGATAACATAATCCAAATATTCTTCATTCAAATCACAATAATTCATAATTATTGTGCCTCTCCCTGAAGCACCATATCCTGCTATTGTTTTTCCTTCAGATTTAAGTTTTTTTAAAAGAATTACTAGATCATTTTTCGTTTTATAAATTTTTTTGTTGAAATCAGTATATGTTTCAGTTTTATCTAATTTATTTTCTTTTTCTTGTTTAAAAAGAAGTTTAACATTTTCCGAGACTTTCGGTTTACTTTCGTTATTTTTAACATAGAATCGTATTGATCCTGCATGAATTGAAATTTTTTTTACATCTACAATCTCAAAATTATATTTTCCTAGAAATTTTTGCAGTGTTATTAGCGAGTAATAATATTGATGTTCATGATAAATCATATCGTATTGAACTTCATGTAACAGATTACCCAAATAATGCACTTCAAAAATAAGCATGCCATCTTTGGACAATAACATTTTTATACCCTTAAAAATATCATGCATATTTTCAATATGTGCTAACGTATTTGAACTGAATATAGCATCTGCTTTACCATATTTTTTAATAATATCTTTTGCAACTTTTTCTGAGAAGTAATCATTAATAATTGGCAACCCTTTTTTAATTAATGGTGTAACGATATTTGTTGCAGGGTCAACTCCAACTGCTCTTCTTTTTTTATTAACAATGTATTTTATAAATGTCCCATCATTGCAACCAATTTCTGCGATTAAACCTTCAGTTTGAGACATAATTTCATCCGCTGTTTCTCTAAAGTGATCAGTAAGGGTTTTAATTGCAGAAGATCGATAGAAATAATTTTTAAAGAGGGTTTCTTTATCGATAATGTTGGTAGATTGAACTAAATAGCAATCTTTACAGAAAGAAATTTCAAGCGGATAACTTTTTTCTGATGAAAACCCTTTTTTTGATGTTAAAAATCCACCTGCAAGGGGAACATAGCCTAAATTAATAACGGGGATGAGATTCTTGCCAAAACAAAATCTGCAACTATCATAATGTTTGTATTCCCCGACAGTTTTAGATAATTGTTCATATTTCATTTGTTATTGCTATAATATACTTAATCAAAATATATAAATCAAGATTATAAACATGGGATATACAAAAGATGTTATAAAAGGCGTTTCATGGACTGGATCACTCAGTTTTTTGACAAAAGCAGTCGGTTTTTTAGAAACACTTATTTTGGCACGTATTTTAGTTCCTTCACAATTCGGTGCATATGGAATTGCGCTTTTGGCCTTGGGTTTACTTGAGACTTTAACAGAAACTGGAGTGAATATTGTTTTGATTCAAGAAAAAGAAACAGAACCTTATATTAGTTCTGCATGGCTTGTTTCAATCGGTAGAGG
Source organism: uncultured Gammaproteobacteria bacterium (assembly GCA_964549385.1). Taxonomy (GTDB): domain Bacteria; phylum Patescibacteriota; class Microgenomatia; order Levybacterales; family UBA12049; genus JACDET01. The sequence goes on along the minus strand of CAZJVI010000003.1, from coordinate 37,427 downwards.
ACTCATCATAAGCCTTCTTCTTTACTTTACAAGTTCATTCGTAGCACATTTTTTTCATTCAACAGATGCATTATTTCTTTTACAACTAGTTAGTTTGGTACCATTTTTACGAGGATTTATTAATCCATCAGTGGTAAAATTCCAAAAAGATTTACTATTTAAAAAACATTTTTGGTATCAGTCAATTATTCTTTTTGTTGATACAGCAGTTTCAATTACACTTACGTATATCACCAAGCAACCACTGGGAATTGTTATCGGATTGCTAGCAGGAGTTGTTGTTGAACTTTGCCTTTCGTTTTTTGTTGTAAAACCTAAACCTACATTCTCATTTCGAAAAGACTATGTCTCAAAAATTTTTCATCGAGGGAAATGGATCACAATGAGTGCAATTTTTGACTATCTGTTTTTCAACGCTGATAATATCGCTGTTGGAAGACTTCTTGGAGCAGGTTCTCTTGGTGTGTATCAATTAGCATATTCATTGGCAGTAATGCCGCTTGTTGAGATTAGCAATGTTTTTGCTTTTGTTACATTTCCTGTTTTTAGAAAGCTCTTTCACGACACGCAACGATTGAAAAATGCTTATATAAAAACAATGCTGAGTGTTTTTGCATTATCTATACCTTTCGTTATTATTTTTATTGTATTTCCTGAGCTGTTTATCTTTATTTTAGGTAAAAAATGGGAAACCCTTGTAACAATTTTGCCGATCCTTTCTGTACTTGGAATAGTCAAATCTCTTTCAAGTTCGGCGGGAATTCTATTTTTGAATGAAATAAAACAAAAGTATTCGACCAATATAACTATGGTTACAATTATCGGAATGTTGGCAACTCTTATTCCGTTTATTCATTTTTTTGGAATTTTTGGTGCAGGTCTTTCTGCACTTACTGGTGTTATTGCTGCTGTTCCGCTTATTGTATACTATACAGTGAAAATATTTAGAGAGAGGACTGGGAAAGAGTAATTACTTATGCGAGAAAAGAAAATTGACGTATCTATAATAATAGTACAGTATCATGCTAAGAAGGTACTTTTTGATTGTATCCAATCAATTTTCAAATCTTCTCCAAAAATTTCATATGAAATAATCGTCGTTGATAATGATGAAAAACAGACAATTAAAAAAGACGTACTAGAATTCTCATCAAAAATCGTATATGTTAAAAGTTCTAAAAATGTCGGTTATGGTGCAGCAGTAAATCTCGGGGCACAGCAAGCAAAAGGGGAGTATCTCTGTATGCTTAATCCAGATATTTTGATTGTAGATAAAACAATTGATAAGCTTTATACATTTATCTCAAAAGAAAAAAAGGCTGGAATTGTAAGTGCAGTATTATTAGATCCAAAAGGGAATTCTCCGGAATGGTTAGCTGGCTTAACTCTCACACCGATTCGTGCAATTTTCACCTTTTCGATTATACACGCATTATTCCCCAACAATCCAATCACAAAGAAATTTTTGGTATACAAGAAAGACGTAAAACACTCAAAGCAAACAGCATCAGTTCCATTGGGAGCTGCGATAGTAAAAAAATATGTTTTTGATAAAGTGAATGGATTTGATGATAAATTTTTTCTTTATTATGAAGATTTTGATTTGACCAAACGAATTGATGAATTAGGTTATAAGAATTATATTCTTAAGGATGCAAAAATTATTCATTTAGGCGCACAAGGAGGAAGCAAAGAAGTGAAAAATATTAATAAGGTTTTTCTTCAAAGCAGATTTTATTATTTTAGAAAGCATTTTGGTTTAATCACTGCTATTTTGACAGAAATGATTCTTAGAATAAGCAAATATACGTGTTTGTTTGCCGGCGTTTTTATAGTAAGTATTATTCTTCTTTTTTATCGTCTTTCAGATCTTATGCCGTTTATCGGTGATCAGGGGTGGTTTTATCTGTCTGCGCGAAATATGCTTTTATATGGCCAAATTCCGCTTGTAGGGATTACCTCAAGCCATGTTTGGCTGCATCAAGGGCCATATTGGACATACATGCTTGCCGGTGCTTTGTGGCTAGGACACTTTAATCCGGTTTCAGGCGCATACGTAACTGCAACAATAGGATTGCTCACTGTTTGGTTAGTTTACAAAATTGGTTCAGAAGTTTTTTCCAAATCTGTCGGTTTAATTGCAAGCTTATTTTACGCAACAGCTCCAATGATTCTTCTTAATTCACGTATCCCGTATCATACAGCTCCGATAGGGCTTCTGACAGTACTGTTATTTTATGTACTTTATAAATGGATAAACGGTTTGCGTTATGGGTTGCCGCTTATTATTTTACTTTATACGACTCTTTATAATTTTGAGACAGCTACATTTATGCTTGTCCCTATTTTTATTATTCTCTTGATTTACGGATTCTATAAAAAAACAACGTGGAGTAGAGATATTTTTAGTCCAAAGCTGATCGGTTTATCTGTGCTTGCATGGGTAACTGTTATGATTCCAATGATTTTGTACGACATACATCACGGTTATCCTCAAACACTAAAATTTGATGAGTGGCTTGTTTATAAAATTGCTACAGTTTTCGGATTTCCCAAACTTCATCCCAATGCACCCAGTGAAACATTACAAACAATGATTCCTTTTGCCAATTCTATGTTTAAACAGATGATATTTTTGCCAAATGCGTTTATCTCTTGGATTGTCCTTCTTGGGAGTTTCGTTTATTTAGTACTGATCTGCATGCCCTATTTTAAAATGAAAAAATATCTTCAGCAGTATTCGCTTCTTGGTTTATTTTTTATAATTCCAGCGATTGGGTATATTGTTGAAAAAACAAATTCCGGAGCGTATCTCATTGTCTTTTTCCCAACTGTTGCGTTTCTATTTGCCATTACAGTTGACAGATTAATGCATCTAAAAAGATTTTTTATTCCAGCAATTTGTTTGTTAGTGTTTTTCGTTTCTGCAAATATTATTGCATTATTTCAAACTAATTTTCTCACAATTCCTGAATATTATGTTTTTGCAATGACACAGCGCCTTACTGTAGCAAAACAAATTATTAGCGAATCTCATGGAAAAGAGTATAATTTAGTGGGAAGAGGGAATTGGAGTCAGTTCACAAGCTTTACGATGAATTATGAATATTTGACGTGGTGGATGGGACATGGCCCATCTAAGGAGAAACAGCCGTTGCGTTTTATTATACAAGAAACACCAACCGAAATTATTTTGCAGAAAAAGATTAAAAATTAATGATTTATGATTAAAGAATATGAAATATTATTATGATTAGTGCAATTATTCTGACCAAAAACGAAGAAAAAAATATAGGGGATTGTTTGGATAGCATTTCTTGGTGTGATGAAAAGATTGTTATTGATGATCATTCATCCGATAAAACCGTTGAAATTGCGAAAAAAAAAGGAGCTAAGGTATTGCAGCGCTTAATGGAAAACGATTTTGCAGATCAGCGTAATTATGGTCTTGAAAAAGCAAAAGGAGATTGGATTTTATTTATTGATGCCGATGAGAGAGTTTCGAACGCATTGTGGTACGAAATTATGGCACATACCAGTGAAGCAATAGAAGAATGTGTGGGTTTTTATATAAAACGTCAAGACA
>CAZJVI010000003.1:19292-33741 GCA_964549385.1 uncultured Gammaproteobacteria bacterium | reverse complement strand
CATACCAGTGAAGCAATAGAAGAATGTGTGGGTTTTTATATAAAACGTCAAGACACGATGTGGGGAAAAGTATTAAAACACGGTGAGACAGGCAACATTTCTCTTTTACGTCTTGCAAAAAAAGGATCAGGAGAATGGGAAGGAACAGTACATGAACGATGGAATATAAAAGGGAAAACCACGACTTTGAGAAATTCTCTTGATCATTTCCCTCATCAGACAATTGCAGAATTTTTACGTGAGATAAATTTTTATACAGATCTTAGAGCAGAAGAATTATTCAGAAAAAAAGTAAAGTCAAACTGGCTATCAATTATTATATATACCAAAGCAAAGTTTTTTGTTGACTATGTTATTAAAGCAGGTTTTCTTGATGGTTTAGAAGGATTAGTTTTTGCATTATTGATGTCGTTACATTCTTTTTTAGTAAGAGGGAAATTATGGCTTCTATGGCAAAAAGATAGTTAAATTATGTTTCATCAACAGCGAATTATTGGTTTTCTCTTTACGATTTGGGTTCTTTTTATTTTATTTTTATATCTTAGTTATTTGTTTTCCAGAGCACATTAGTTTTCAGGAAATTATTTTCAAACCACCATGTAGTTTGCCAGAATGGGTCTGCATAATCAAGTCTTCGATATGAATCTTTCATAATTTTTACTGATGGATAAGCCGATTTCTTTTTCGCAGTTATTTTGTAGATTAGTAGATTATCTTCATTATTAATTATTTTATACTGAATAATTTTATAGTTTATAAATACCGATTCGAGTTCAAATTGATTTTCATACGAAAGCGTAACATTGTGAAGATACGGCCCTGAATAAAGCCCGTATGGTTCGGAAATTGCCGCACTTGTAATATAAATAGGTTCTTTTTTTGCCATGTAGTAATTTAATTCTTTAGTCAAAAGTTCTGTTGAATATCCTGGTTCATTGACATAAAAAGCTTTATTGGCAACAGTTGTTTGTACTTGAGGTCTTGCAAAGTGACTTTCAATAAACAAACTATTTTTAGGTAACTTCTCAGCAAATTGTGCATCTTCGAGATAAGGGATTGGTTTGCTTAAAAGACTCAAAGTATGAAAAGAAACAAAAAGAATATAGCAAAGAATAAGAATAAAGTAGATTACATTTTTTGTTCTCAGAAGATATGCTGTAAGAAGTGCTATACCGAATCCTGCAAGGAGAGCATGTCTCCCATTCAGAAGAGAATCCCACCATTGATTTGCATACAGAGCTGGCAAAATAAAGAGAATTCCGTATACGAAGATTTTTTTATCTTTTTTAAAAGAGACGACTAATGAAATAAATCCTAAAATTACAAGAAGTATTGTATTATTTTGCAAAAGTGGAATGATAAAGTTTCTCATTGCAATAAGAAAGCCTTTTAGACTGAATGAAAGCTCCGCAAATTCTCCTCCTTTGCTCAAATAAAGTTCATGAAAAACAGCAAGCGGACTCATTCTAAGAACTGAGGAAATTAAAAGTATGTTTAAAAATAAAAAGACTATGATATAGGTAATAAGAAAGATGAATATTTTTTTTGACAATTTCTTCTTTTTCAAAAAAACCACAGAGAAGTACAAGGGTGTCCAAAAAATAATAATTGGCTGAGTAAGAACTGCAAGCATTAGTAAAATGAGAGATCCATGAAGGAAATATTCTTTTTTTGTTTTTTCAAGATATATTGAAAGTAAATAGAGAGAAAAGAAAAAGAAAAATGCATAGGCGTTCTCCATCATTACTGTTACATTAATAATCCAAAAAAGAGGAGTAAATGATGCTATGATTGCCGCATATAGAGCAGTTTTTTTATCCGAAATATATTCTATAAATTTATAAAAGAAAAAAAGTGTAAAGTAGGAAAGAATTATTTGAAAAAGAATTACTACAAACGCTCCATTTGCATGAAGCAATTGAGCAGCTTGATAAATCGGCCAGAATAATATGATATATCCTTCATGGGGCGGAAAATGACCCAAGACGATTGCTTGTAGATAGTTTGCGTTGGCAAATAAATTCAGATACTCTTGTGAATCGAAAAAAATTGCATTGGAATTAATGAAAAAAAATCTGGAAAGAAAGAACAGTAAAAAAAGTATGATTATAGTTATTTTATTCATTGTTTATAACTTTACGAATTTGTCCGACCTCTTTTATTTTTAGTTTTACCGGAATGGTATTATGAATAATCCATTGTGACACAGGTGTATTAAATTGATAATTGCCTGCAATGATAACAAATTCTATTTTTTTATCTTTGAGAGTTTTAACAGTTTGGAGTTCTTCTTCAGTAGTTAAATTACCAGGGAGAAGATTTGCGTAGCGTATAGGATTCTGCCGCTCTAGAAGAAAATACAGCATTGGTGAAAATGGATAGACAAAAATATAATCCGATTTTTTCGTGTGTGTATCAAGATATGTATTCATCACTGTCAAATCTTGTGCGTAAGAAGGGTAAATAAGAAGACCTTTTGCCGGTGGTAGGTTCAATATTGCCGTATCTACTTTATAAGGCAGTTCATATCGATATTGTCCTTTGAAGAAGGTGAGATAAACTCCTAAAAGTGCGGTAATGCCAATCAGTACAATATAGATGGCGTTAAATCGTACGTTTGTTTTTTGAACAAATACAAGAAACATTGTAAATAAAAGTCCGAGGAATGGATAAATATGGATTAAATCCGTTAAGGGAATAATTGTAAGTCCAAACCCCACAAGCGGAAACGTTGAAAGAAAAAGATACATACTTCTTTCTTTTTTGAAAAAATATGAATAACAAAGTATGAAAAAAAATATGACAGGAAGATAATAAGGAAGCAGTTTAAATACTCCTAATGGCTGTACTATAAAGAACAATGATGGATAAGAAAAAGGATAATTGGTAACAAAATCATGACTAAAACGTAAAAATTCGGATAAATCGCCGCTTCTTATGAAAAAATAGTAGATCCATGGTATTGATAAAATTACAAAAAGACAATCTATGATCACTATGCTTTTTATTTTTTCAGCAAACTTTTTCTTTTGTGAAAGCAGGATCAACATGTTTACCAAAAGCAAAAATCCAAATCCAATATTTTGCTTCATAAAAAGCGTAAGAGACAAAAGAATTCCTAAGGTTATTGTATATTTCAATCCAGGAATTGTTGACCATTTTAAAAAAAAGATCATTATTATAATAGTAAGCAAAATACAAGGCCATATATCAATTGGGACATTAAGTAGAGGAAATCCTAAAGTGGCCATTATAGTAGCTGAAGACATTTTTAATTTTAATGAATGAATTTGTAATTCATCCAAAAGGACAAGCGTAATAAGAATGCTCATAAGAGCAATGATCATCGTAACTATGCGTCCAACAAGAACCGTTGTGCCAAAAAGTTTAAATGACAATGCAAGAAGATAAAAAAAACCAGGAGTATATTGAATAAAAAAATCATAGTAGGGCACCTGTCCTTGAACTATCCGTTGTGCAAAATGGATCATGTACCCCTCATCAAAAAAAATTAATCCTCTATTTACAAAAGGAAAAAAGTACAAAGCAGCCAATGCAGTAAGAAGCAAATTGACTGTTATATTTCTTTTAAGAAATCTCATAGAATGTATCTACCATACAATAATGTAGAGGCTAATTTCAAGCGCTCTTTTTCTTTTTCATATGATAGAATTGGAATATCTATGACCAGAAAGAAGAAAAAGATACTCGTAACTGGCGCAAGTGGCACTGTAGGGTCATATATCGCTTCTGTTTTCTCCAATGACACCTTATTCCTTCCAACCAGACATGAAATGGATATTGCCGATAAAAATCAAGTAAAGCACATTTTTGATGAAGTTCATCCAACGGCAGTAATTCACCTTGCAGCAAAAACCAACGTAGATGATTGCGAGAAAAATAGTGACGAAACGAATCATGTTAACGCACAAGGTACTCAAAATATTGCGGAAGAGTGTGAAAAAAAAGGTGCAAAACTTCTTTATATTTCAACAGGAGCAGTGTTTAACGGTAAAAAGAAATACTTTACAGAACGTGATAAACCTGATCCCGTAAACGTCTATGGGAAAACAAAATTGTTGGGTGAAAAAGCTGTTCAAGAACTCGTATCGGATCATATTGTTCTACGTGCGGGGTGGGTTGTTGGGGGTGGAATTAAAGAAAAAAAGTTTATTTCATATATTTTAAGACAAATTAAGGATGGTGCAAAAGAGATAGCTGTTGTTAATGATACATTTGGGACTCTCACGTATGCGAAAGAGTTAGTAAAATACATAAAGTTTTTATTAGATACAAATGCGCAAGGTATTTATCATTTTGGATCAATTGGGGTCTGCTCACGGTATGAAATTGCAAAACACTTGATGAAACTTCTCCAAAAAGATGTTGCGGTGATGCCGGTTGCATCATCATTTTTTGCTGATAAATTCTCTGCACCGCGTCCAACAAATGAAGTAATCAAAAGTATTAAACTTCCAACACAATACGCTACTGCTTGGCAGAAGAGTTTAACTGATTATATAATGGGTGAATTAGTATGAATAAGCCTTCGGTATCATTCTTTTGCCCAGTTTATAATGAAGAAGATAATCTCCCAAAACTTATCTCCAAAGTAGTCCGACTTTTAGAGCAATTTTGTTCTTCCTATGAAATAGTTATTGTTGATGATGCAAGCCGTGATAATACTGGCAAAATAGCCGATGATCTAGCGAAAAAAAATTCTCATATTTCTGTTGTTCATCACAAGAAAAATAAAGGATACGGTGGAGCATTGATTAGCGGTTTTCTCCATGCAAAGAAATATCCGTATATTTTTTATACGGATGGCGACAGTCAATATGATGTGGGAATGCTTAAAAAAATGTTCCCATATATGGATGAATATGACGCCGTAGTAGGTTATCGGAAAATACGAGAACTGACATGGCAGAGAAAATTCCAAAGCATCTTTTATAATAAACTTATTAGTTTATTATTTGCAGTAAAAAGTCGAGATATAAATTGTGCGATACGATTAATAAAAAAGAAAGCAGTGAATAACCTTCATCTTACAGCAGCAAGCGCATTTCTTCCCGCAGAAATGCTAATAAAATTGCATAAGCAAGGAGCAAAAGTGAAAGAGATAGAAGTTATTCATTACCCTAGAATGTATGGAAAAGCAATGGGTGGGAAATTGAGCGTTATTTTGCCGACATTTTTTGACATGTGTAAGTACTACATGAAAAAATAAGATACGATGTTTGCTTTAGCGTTTTTTATCGGCATTTATTCCTATGGCATTTTTTCTTTGGGATTAATTGGGGTTTTAACAAGAGTAAATTGTATTATATTTACAGTTGCCTGGGCTATTCTGTTGTTATTTTTTGAACGAAAAAGTTTGTTTTTTATCATTAAACGTTTTTTCTCTCCTAAATTTTCCAAAAAAGCTTTTAAAGGGCATATTTTGCTTCTCTTTTTATGTATCTTATTTGTTTTACAGACAGGGGTTAATTTTATCGGTGCGCTTGGTCCAGAGCTTGCCTTTGACGCACTGTGGTACCATCTAACACTGCCAAGACTCTTTCTCTTGCATCATTCGATTTATCATATCTCAGGAGGGTTACTTTATTACAGTGACATGCCCAAATTGGGTGAAATGTTGTATGTTGGAGCTTTGGCAATCGGGAATGAAATAACAGCAAAAGTAATTCATTTTATTTTTGGCATATTAGTCTCAATTGTTTTATATAAATTATCCCGAAATTTTTTCACTAATTTTATTTCATTGTTAATTGTACTTATTTTTTACTCGAATTTAGTAGTCGATTGGGAATCAATAACCGCTTATATCGACTTGATGAGAACATTTTTTGAAGTTTTAGCGATTTGGAGCTTTTTTAACTGGTATGAATCACGCAACATTACTTGGATGACAATAACTGGTGTGCTCATAGGTCTTGAAATAACTACAAAAGTATTATCTTTTGGCAGTATTTTGGTTTTCAGCTTATTAATTTTTATTTCACATTTGGAAAAAATTCGCTGGAAGAATTTTTTTATTGAGTTATTTATTTTTTGGATAATCGCATTGCTTATTCCTCTTCCTTGGTTTATTTTTTCATTTATTCATACAGGAAATCCTGTCTACCCATTTTTCACTCATCAATATACAATTATTCCGACATCATTTAGTGTTATATCTTTTCTCATTGGATTGTGGAATTTGTTTATGTATTCACCAGATCCTCTTTCGCCTATTTATTTACTATTTTTTCCATTAATATTTGTTTTTTATTCAAGTTTACAGAAAGAAATAAAGTTAATTGTTCTTTATTGTGGTTTTAATCTCATTTTGTGGTATATTACCCCGCAAACCGGTGGGGGAAGATTCATCCTTCCTTATTTGCCTGCTTTTTCACTTATGTGCGGAGCAATCTATTCCCAAATTATCAAAAATTCGAGAAGTGAATGGCGATATATTTCCAAATTACTGTTAATTGCTATTATCATTGTGTCAGTTATTTCTATTGGTTATCGCGCTTTTGCCAATAAAAAGTATTTACCCGTTATTATCGGCAAGGAATCGCAGCAAACATTTCTTACCGACAATTTAAATTTTCGCTATGGAGATTTTTATGATACCGATGGATACTTCGCAAAACAGATAAAACCATCCGATACTGTTTTACTTTACGGTTTTCATAATCTATACTATGTTGATTTCCCATTTATTGACAGCAGTTGGGTAAAGAAAGGGGATTCGTTTAATTATATAGCGACACAGAAAATAGCATTACCTAGAAAATTTAAGAATTGGCAGTTGATCTATGAGAACGCTAAAACAATGGTGTATTTATATAAATCTCCGAAAGGAACCTGTTTGATAAAATGCGAATATTAAAAATACTTATTATTTTACTTCTTGTTGTATTTCCATTTGGTGAAATATTTCGTTTTGATGTTGGAAATAATATCTCTATTAAACCTCTTGATATCCTTTCAATTTTTCTTTTATTGTGGACAGCATTCCTTTATAGTAAAAATAAAAAAATTAGAAAATCACTTTCATGGTACTATTTTTTCTTTCCAATCGTAGGCTTTGTATCATTATTAATTAATAGCTATTGGCTTAATCCTCATAATCTTTTTACGTCATTTCTTTACTGTCTGCGGTGGATTTCTTATCTAAGTATTTTCTTTGCAATTATACAGTTTGATGAGTCATTTAAGAAAAAAATTATAAAATTTCTTATTGTAGATGGTTTACTTATTCTTCTCATCGGATATATACAATTTTTTCTTTATCCAAATTTGAGGAATCTTTATTATTTAGGTTGGGATGAGCATCTTTATCGAATGTTCTCAAGCTTTCTTGATCCAAATTTCGTTGGAACATTTTTCGTTCTTTATCTTATTTTTATTGCAGGTTTGCTTTTTCATAAAATGAAAAATCTTTCAAAGAAAATGATTATCTTTTATTCAGCAATAATTTTTATGACTTTAATTGCAGCTTTTTTAACATATTCACGGAGTGCATTATTGATGCTGATAGTCTCAGGGATAACTTTTTTTCTTATTATTCAAAAAAGAAAATTTATATTTTTTCTTATCGGTGCGATAGTTCTTTTTGTTATTATCATATCTCCTTATTTTTATCTAGAAAATATTGATCTTTTGCGTATACATTCAAGCCTTTCGCGATTTCAATCCGCTCAACATTCGTTGCAAGTTATTCAAAGTGATCCTCTGATTGGAGTTGGATTTGATAGTTATAGATATGCTCAGATGCGGCTGCATCTTATTAATCCAAATCCTAAAATTCCATCCCACTCAGCATCAGGAGATGATACGAGCTTATTGTTTATTTTTGCAACAACAGGAATTATTGGTTTATTTGCATACTGTTTCTTATGGTTTAAACTCTTTAAAGAGGCAAAGGTGAAATATAAGAAGAATAGCTTCGCATTGATTTTTATTGCTTCAGGTGCAGGGTTGTTTGTTAATTCATTGTTTATCAATAGCCTATTTTATTCTGAGATAATGTTTTGGATGTGGATGATTGTGGGGTTAATGTGTAGCAAAGAATAATTACTGAACGTGTATATGGATCTCCTTTGTTGTTTGGTTGCCTTCAGGATTTGTCGCGATTGCTTTTAAGTCATTATCTCCGTTTTGGAGCGTGTAGAGATAACTGTAATTACCTTGGTCATCAACGATTGCCCACGCGCCGTTAATCGTCACTTGATTGCCTATATCAGTCTTTCCTTGAATGTTTAGGGTAGGTGAGTCGTTTTTTGTGAAGGTTTGTCCATCTTGCGGCTGAGTGATTGAAAGTGACGGTGCGCTTTTGGAATATGAAACGGTGATTGTATTTGAGTTACTACTCGTTTTGTTATTGTTATCTTGTGCTTTAGCAGTTATGGTATTTTGTCCTTGTTGGAGATTAACAGATGAAAAATTGAATTTGCCATTGGAATCAGCAGTTGTCGTATCAATCATCTGAGTATTGAGATACAGATTAATTGTCTGATTCTTTTGAGCAAAACCTGAAATGGCAATCTGCGCGCTGTTAGTTGCCGTTGCAGCAGGATTTAGTGTCGGTGGAGCAACATATGAGTTATCTTGTTGGTTAGTAGTTGTTGAATTGTTATCATTTTTGTCAATTTTTTCTGCGAAGAGGCTAAAGCCAACAAGAAGTTTCGGGCCCAATATTATCAGAAGTGCAATAATGATAATAAATCCCACAACACCAATAACAATATTGTGGACCGCTTTTTTTTCTATATTATTATTAAGACGTGAAGTTGCCATAGGTATTATCTGTATTTTATATCACATTAACGCTAATTTGCAAAATTTTTTGTTAAATATTTGAACCTACGATCGAGCATGAACCGATAACCTGCGGTTTGAAAATTGAGCCGATGGTGGGAGTCGAACCCACGACCCATGCTTTACGAAAGCATTGCTCTACCACTGAGCCACATCGGCATTTAAGCGTGAATAGTATTGTAATGAAAAATTGTTGACTTCGCAACTGTAAAGAAAGGGAAAATTTATTGATAATTTTTTATATACAATATAAGGAATTGAATATTAATCTTTTTATAAAATATTTTTGAGGCTATTAAATTAAATAATTACGTGTATTCACATAATTATTATTGATTTTTTAGGATAAAACAGGATTTTTAAAATTTAGCAATTTTTTTATCCGACTGCCAATTCACAATATTTTCGAATAACTAGTACCGCTATTTATAAGAAAAGGTATCTTTGGGTAATTAATTTAATCAAAATAAAGTAGGATTTTGGAGAGACCTTTTTGAGTATTATAATAGTACAACTTATTGGAGTGATCTTTTTCTTTTACGGTTTGCAACTTGGAGTTCAATAATCGCTTTTGCAAGTTCAGCTTGCGCTGATGCAAATTCTCTTTCATCCATTTGGGATTCTTTTTTCTTCAGAATTTCTTCTGCACGTTTTTTTGCCTCCATTGCTCTTTCAATTTGAATTTCTTCTGCAGGGATAGCATAGTCAGCAAGAATAGTCACTTTATTATCATTTATTTCCAAAAAGCCGCTTGTTATTGCCATAAAATGTTCACGGCCAGATATTTTCAGTTTTAATTCACCAGGGACAACTTTACTAAAAAGATTTACATGATGAGGGAAAACACCAATTGGACCATCAGCTGTGTTAATGTATATTTCAGCAACTTCTCCTTGAAAGATCACTTTTTCTGGGGTAACGATATCAAGTTCCATATTTGTGTTTAGGGCCTTTTCCTCTTTCTCCTTATTTCGATTTCTTTGCTTTTTCTACTGCTTCTTCAATGCTGCCGACCATGTAAAAAGCTTGTTCTGGTAAATCATCATATTTTCCTTCAAGAATTCCTTTAAATCCTTTTACCGTATCTTCAATTTTGACATATTTTCCTGGGGAACCGGTAAAGACTTCTGCAACGAACATAGGCTGACTTAAGAATCTTTTTATTTTTCTTGCACGGGCAACTGTTTGTTTGTCCTCGTCAGATAATTCATCAATTCCCAGGATTGCAATAATATCTTGCAAATCTTTATATTTCTGCAAAACCTTCTGGACACCGCGAGCAACATCGTAATGCTCTTGTGAAACAATATTGGGATCAAGTATGCGAGACGTTGACGTTAGCGGGTCAACAGCAGGATACAGTCCTTCTTCTGCGACAGATCGGTCAAGAGTAATCGCTCCATCCATGTGTGCAAATGTTGTAGCCGGTGCAGGATCAGTGTAATCATCAGCTGGGACATATACTGCCTGCAAGGACGTAATAGAGCCTTTTTTGGTACTGGTAATACGTTCTTGAAGGGCTCCGATTTCGGTTGCTAGTGTTGGCTGATATCCGACAGCTGATGGCATACGACCGAGAAGTGCCGATACTTCTGAACCAGCTTGCGCAAAACGGAAAATATTATCAATAAACAAAAGAACGTCTTCGCCTTTTTCATCACGGAAGTATTCAGCCATGGTAAGAGCTGAAAGAGCTACACGAAGACGGTTTGCTGGTGGCTCATTCATCTGCCCATAGACCATAACTGTTTTATCCAACACTCCTGAACCTTTCATTTCAAGCCAGAGATCAGTTCCTTCACGAGTTCGTTCTCCGACTCCCGCAAAAACTGAATGCCCACTATGTTCTATAGCGATATTGCGGATCAATTCTTGAATAACAACGGTTTTACCAACTCCTGCAGGTCCAAAAATACCTATTTTCCCTCCTCTAGTGAAAGGCGCGATCAAGTCAAAAACTTTAATTCCGGTTTCAAGAATTTGTGGAGTGGTTTCTTGTTGCGTTAGCGGAGGAGGATCTTGGTGAATAGGCTTCATCTCAGTTTTTTCTTCAAATTTTTTACCATCAATTGCTTCTCCTAATACATTGAAAATTCTGCCTAATGTTTTATTTCCGACAGGAACACTAATCGGTGCATGTGTTCTTTTTACTGCAACACCTCGTGCTAGTCCGTCTGTTAATCCAAAAGCAAGCGCCTTTACTTCATGATCGCCAGTTTCAAACTGTACCTCCAGAGTGAGGATTTCTTTGTTTGGCATGACAATCGTAAGTGCTTCATAGATTTCTGGGACATCTCCTTCGAAATACACATCAACCACTGGTCCTTGAACCCTTATTACTATTCCATCTGTATTTTTTATTTTTGTTTCAGCCATATTACTTTTTACTAATTCGCCATTGCGGCGCTTGCTCCCATAATATCAAGAATTTCGCTCGTAATCTTTGCTTGACGTGTCTTATTATACTCTAATTTCAGATCTTCGATAATATCTTTTGCGTTATTTGTCGCATTTTGCATTGAAAGCAATCGTGCTGCTTGTTCTGCAAGATAACTTTCAAGAATTTCTTGATAAAGCGTCATTTCCATATATCGTTTCAAAAGATCTGGTAAAATTGTTTCTAGATCAGGTTCAAACAAAATGAATTTATTTTTTGGCTTTTTGTCTTTGACCTCTTCTTCAATTGGCGTGATGGGTAAAAGTTTTGTTACTTCAGGTTTTTGTGAAAAAACAGTAGCAAAATGAGATGAAATTATTGCTACTCTATTAACTTTTCCACTCATAAATTGTTCATCAATAATTTTTGCGATAGGATAAACAACGTCATATTTCGGTAGGGTAGTGCCGAAAAGAAATGATGCGATAAGATTTTTGGATATCCGTGTTACCGGTATCTCAACTTTTTTTCCGATTGTTACAAATGCGTCATTGGCATTTGCATTTTGTATAACTTCCCGCAAAATATTGGTTATCAGTCCACCGCACAGTCCTTTGTCTGGTGAAATGACAATATATAATGTCTTGCCTCCTTGGTTGGCGGGTTTCATATAGACAGGAATCATAGAAGACTCCATATATTTCGTGATACTGCCAGTGACAGTTTGCAGTTTTTCTACATATGAGCGTGATGCAAGAGCTGTATCTTGAGCCCTTTTTAATTTTGATGCTGCAATCATTTGCATTGCTTTCGTCGTCTTTGAAATGTTCTGTGCTGTTTTAATTTTTCGTTGTAATTGTAATTTGGTTGCCATATATATTTAGTATTTATTTAATAAACTGTTTTTTAAATTCATTTGCTGTTTTTTCTAACTCTTTAATAGCTTCAGGTTTTACTTTTTCTCCATTTGCGAATGTTTCAAGAAGTTTGGCATTATGTTTTTTGAAGTAAGTACGGAATTCTTCTAAGAATTTAGTTATTTCAGAAACATCGATATCATCAAGCATACCGTTGGTGACAAGTGCGATATCTACAACTTCCCATTCTTCATTTAGAGGGTGGTATTGTGGTTGTTTGAGAATTTCATTGGTGCGTTTTCCTCTTTCAAGTTGTGCTTGTGTCTCAGGATCCAGATCGCTTCCAAATTGCGCAAAAGCCGCAAGTTCACGGAATTGTGACATCTCAAGTTTCATTTTGCCTGCAACGGATTTCATAGCACCTGTCTGCGCATTACCTCCAACCCGTGATACTGATGAGCCGGTATTGATGGCTGGACGGATACCAGAATTGAATAAGTCTGCTTGTAAGAAAATCTGTCCATCAGTAATTGAGATAATGTTAGTAGGAATATATGCAGAGATATCTCCAGCTTGTGTTTCAATAATTGGGAGTGCGGTTATTGATCCGTTTCCATTCTCTTTATTTAATTTTACAGCTCTTTCAAGTAAACGGCTATGCAGATAGAAAATATCTCCAGGGTATGCTTCACGACCTGCTGGTCTGCGAAGAACCAATGAAAGTTGGCGATATGCCCAAGAATGTTTGGTCAAATCATCATAAACAATAAGTACATCTTGCCCTTTCTCCATGAAATATTCTGCGATAGCAACTCCAGCATATGGTGCAAGATATTGCAATGTTGCAGGATCTGACGCTCCAGAAGCTACTATAATAGTATTATCAAATGCATTTTCTTGTTTTAATTTATCAATTACTTGGGCAACAGTACTTTGCTTCTGTCCAATTGCAACATAGACATTAATAACAGGTTTGAGTCCTTTTCCTTGCTTTCGTTGATTAATAATTGTGTCAATTGCGATTGCTGTTTTACCAAGTCCGCGATCTCCAATGATAAGTTCACGCTGTCCACGTCCGATAGGGAACATCGCATCAATTGATTTGATTCCCGTTTTTAATGGTGTATTAACTGGTTCACGTTCGATAACTCCTGCAGCAATTCGCTCTAGTGGCATTTCTTTGCCTTTTTTTATAGCAGGTTTACCATCAAGAGGGACTCCGATTGGATTGACAACGCGGCCAAGAAGTTCTTCAGACGCTTCAATCGTCAAATGTTTGCCTGTTGTTTTGACGCTTTGTCCTTCCTGGATAGTTTGACCATTGTTAAAAAGGATAATGGATGCACGATCTTCATCAAGATTGAGAATTGTTCCACGGGTACCATCTTCAAATTCGATAATTTCTCCCATGAAAGCTTTACTTAAGCCCGATGCGGATATAACACCGTCAATGTTTTTTTCAACAGTTCCGACGTTTTGAGTTTTCGGATCGCTCGTAAAATTACTAAGCCTTTTTTCTAAATTTTCAATTATTGTTTTATTATCAATCATTGTTGCTGACAGACATTATTATATCATGGAATGTCTGATTAAGATCCATTTCATATGCTTCATCATTCTTAACAATTTTTATTCCGGCTAACATTGATGGTTCAATCTGTTCAATAATTTTTTTCTTTGGGAAAAGTGACTTGATTTTTTCTCTTTCTTTTGTCGTCAACGGCTTTGGCGTTGTAACAAAAACCATTTTCTTCTTTTCTTCTTTTTTCAAAAGAGCAATATAATGCTTGAGTATATTTCGATTAAGACGATCAGCAATCATTTTTACTGATTTTTCATCCAATTGTTCTCCTTTATAGCTTGCTAGTACTAAATCTTCTAATTGTTTTTTCATAGTTAGTTTGGCAATTTTTGCATTTCTTTCATTGCTTTATCAATAATTTCACTTTGTTCTTTTTCTGTAAAGACATTGTTTAGCGTTCTCTTAAGCATATCCAAGGAAAGTCGCAAAACATATTGATTTAATTCCTTTTGTGCTTGAGCTGTCTCTAAATCTATTTGTACTTTTGTATCCTGAAGCATTTTGTCAGTGCGTTCTTTTGCTGAAACATCTGCTAGTTTTACTATTTCATCTGATCGCTCTTTTGCTTCTTTAATAATATCATCTGCTATTTGACGTGCTTTTTGGATAATTTCTTTTTCGTGCTCTTTGGCACTTTCTAGTGCTTTTTCACTATTTTCAGCATTTTTTACCGATTCTTTTGCCAGTTCTTGGCGTTTTTTTAGTACGTTAAAGAGCGGCTTGTATAAATACCGCTTCAGAATATATAAAATAATGAGAAAATTGATGATTTGTCCAATCACCAAAACCCAATTTATGCCGAATGTTTGAAAAATTTCCATA
>CAZJVI010000003.1:0-19192 GCA_964549385.1 uncultured Gammaproteobacteria bacterium | reverse complement strand
GATTTGTCCAATCACCAAAACCCAATTTATGCCGAATGTTTGAAAAATTTCCATAGGTTTGTATCAGAAAACTCGGAATACTCAGATATATCAGATTTTCAGTCCGCCAGATGGCGGATCTAATATTCTGAGTTTTCAGAGTATTCTGATTTATCCTAAGAACGCAAATACCAAAGAGTAAATTGCGATAGCTTCAGCAAAACCCATAGCAACAATCATGATCGGAATAATTCTTCCTGATGCGTCAGGATTCCGTCCGATTGCTTCGAGTGCTTTTGCTCCAATTAAACCCACACCAATTCCTGGTCCGAGTCCTCCGACTGCTGCAATAATACCACCTGTAATTGTAATTGTCGTATGCATATGTTCATCACCTCCTTATTCTTCCATGCCATGCGGCGACGTAAAAAGCGCCATAAATGCCATGGTTAATAATGAAAAAATCACTGCTTGTACTGTACCAACAAACATTTCATAAAAGATAAGAGGAATTGGAAGTAAAAATGCTGAAATTGCTGACAAAAGTCCAAGAATAACTTCACCAACAAAGATGTTGCCAAAAAGTCGGAAAGAAAATGAGATTATTTTTGTGAGTTCCGAGATTGCTTCTAATATTCCTGTATATAATTCAAGTGGTTTGTATGAAATAAATCTTCTGATGTATTGTTTGAGTCCCAATGTGTAAATACTCATAGTATGTGTTGCTACAAGAGAAACAAGTGCGAGAGCAAGGGTCGTATTAAGATCCGTTGATGCACTTCTAAATAAGGGAGTGAAATCTTTTCCATGGAAAAATCCAATTGCAGTAACAATTGGAAAAAGGCCTGAAAAATTTGAAACAATAATAAAAAGGAAAAATGTCATCATAAAAGGAAAAATAAGCATTGCTTTCTTTTCAGAAACAGATTCAGTAAGTTTGTAAAATTCTTCGATAACTATTTCCATACTGGCTTGAAAAAACGATGGAATAACAGCAATTTTTTTTGAGACATACCATGCAGATGCAATAAGAAGTACGTCAACAAGGAGAGTATCAGTAAGTGTATTGGTAATTGGTATATTGCCAATGTGTGCGATAGGTTCTGCAGCAAGACTAATCATAAAAAACTAAAAAAACCTGTACCAACAGGCCTCTATATTTTAATTTGTATTAGCTTGGAAGTCAAGCAGTAGAGAGTCAATTGGTGTTACCATATCAGCAAGGATTGTTGGTTTATCATTTTTTGTATCAAGCTTACCTTCAACAATCACGACTGAATCCTTTATCAACATCTCTCTATACATATCAAATACTCGGGGGAAAATGACACATTCCAATGCTGAGCCTTTTTCGTCGGTAAGAGAAATAAATGCCATTTCTTTGTTACCACTTTTGGTAAGAATGCGTTTGACATTATCCAAAATTCCTCCAACTTTCACTCGTATTCCTTCCGTTTGGTTTTCAAGTTCATCAAAACTAAGTGCTCCAAGCGTCGGTAAATATGAAAGTTTCTCAAGATGCGGGTGAGAAGTGAGATAAATGCCAAGAAAATCTTTCTCAAATTGCAATTTTTCTTTATCGGTGAAATCTTCAATTTCATTGAAAGAAAAATTAATATCTTGGGTGTCAGAGGGTTCATCATCAAAAAGCGATTTTTGTCCGTCGGCTTTTTGTTTTTTTATTTGATTTATTTTAAGAACTATTTCAGGAAACGCAACAAGCAGTGATGCTCTGTTACCAAATCGATCCATGGCACCAGCTTTGATAAGACTTTCCATAGTTTTTTTATTTACTGTTGATATGTTAACCCGTAAACAAAAATCCTGGAAACTGTTGAAATTTTTTTCTTTTCTAGCATCTAAAATATTTTGAATTGCTGCTTCACCCACATTTTTTATCGCTGATAGACCAAATCGTATTTTTGTTTTTTCTTCTATACTAAAATCACTTTCCGAAGTGTTGATATCAGGAAGGAGTACAGGGAGGTTTAGGCGCTTACATTCCAATACAGCCTGGGCAACTTTTTCATTTTTGACTGGACCTGAAGTTCCTCTTGATTCAGCCGTTAATAGTGCCGTCATAAATTCGACAGGATAATTTGCTTTAAGATAGGCTGTTCTAAAAGCAATAATCGCATAACATGCTGCATGTGCTTTATTAAATCCATATCCAGCAAAGGGCGCGATCAATTCAAAAAATTCTTTTGCTCTTTTTTCTGAAAGGCCATTGTTGATACATCCTTTGATAAATAATTCTTCTTGTTTTTTCATTTCTGCTGGAATTTTCTTTCCCATGGCTTTGCGGAATTTATCTGCATCAAGCCAGGTATAGCCGGCAAGTGTTATTGCCGTTAAAAGTACATCATCTTGATAGGTAAGTACTCCATAGGATTGTTTGAGAATATCTTCAAGTCGGGGATCAGGATAGGTGATAAGAGATGGATTATGTTTGCGTTTAATAAATTCGGGGATAATTGCCATTGGGCCTGGACGATATAACGCAACCATTGCCTGCAAATCAAAAATCGTTGTTGGTTTTAGTTCTTTAATATAGCGGCGCATTCCTGCAGACTCAAGTTGGAAAATTCCTGTTGTTTCACCTTCTGAAAGAAGTGCGTATGTCGGCGGATCTTCAAGATTTACTTTAGTAAAATCTATCATTTCATTGCGATTTTCTTTGATAAACTTCAAACATTCTTCGATAATTGTTAAGTTTCTTAATCCCAAAAAATCCATTTTCAAAAGTCCGACGCCGTCTTCACCGACAGTATACATATCATATTGTGTAACAACTTTTTCACCGTTCGTTTCTCTTTGAAGTGGAGTATATTCTGTAAGCGGTTTATCAGCAATCACAACTCCCGCTGCATGAACTGATGCATGCCGTGCGACTCCTTCGAGTTTGGTCGCAAGATCTAAAAGCCTTTTTGTATCTTGTTCGCTGTCATAAGCACGTTTCAAATCAGGACTTTGCGAAAGGGCATTTTCTATTGTCATTGAATGTCCTTGCCATCCAGGTGGGATCATTTTTGATATTCTGTCAGGACCGGCGTAAGGCATTCCGAGTGCTCTTCCTGTATCACGGACAGAACCACGTGCTTCCATCGTACCAAAAGTAATAATTTGTGCAACTTTGTCTTTTCCATATCTTCTCGTGACATACTCAATAACTTCTTCACGTCGGGTATCGGCAAAATCCAGATCGATATCAGGTGCCGATGGACGGAGTGGATTAAGAAATCGTTCAAAAGGAAGATTAAAAAAGAAAGGATCAGCATCTGTTATTTTTAGCGAATACGATACAACTGATCCTGCTGCAGATCCTCTACCAGGTCCAACAGCAATGCCATTGTCTTTTGCCCAGTTAACAAAATCAGAAACGACGAGAAAGTAAGTTTCATATTTCTTTTTGATAATAATAGACAGTTCATAATCAATGCGTTCTTTTATCTTTTCGGTAAGTGCTCCGTAACGCAATTTTGCTCCTTGATAGACAAGATGTGTGAGATATTCAGCAGCAGTAAAATTTTCCGGTACTTCAAATATTGGCATATGCCACTTTCCGAGGATTATTTCGACATTGCACCGATCGGCAATTTTATTGGCGTTTTCAATTGCTTCTGGTAAATCAATAAAAAGTTTTTCCATTTCTTCTGCTGATTTGATATAAAAATCAGGTGAGGAGACCATTGAGAGTTTGCGATTTTTATCAAGGATTGTTGTTTGTGTTTGAACACAGAGGAGAATCTCTTGTGCTTCTGCATCTTCTTTTCGTGTGTAGTGATTGTCATTAGTTGCAACAATCGGTAAGCCGAGTTTCTTTGATAATGCGATAAGTTTCTGATTAACTTTTTCCTGCGGGGGAACATCTAAATGCTTTTGCAGTTCAAGATAAAAATTTCCTTCGCCAAATATTTTGGAAAGTTTTATCGCACGTTCTTCTGCCGTTGCATCTTCATCTCGCATAAATGGTTCTGAAACATAGCCGTTCACACAAGCACTAAGACAAATTAATCCTTCATGGTATTTTTCCAAAAGAGCTAAATCGGTACGAGGTTTATAATAGTATCCTTCAAGGTAAGCAACGGAGACAATTTTCATCAAGTTTTTGTAACCCGTTTCATTTTCGGCAAGAAGAATTAAGTGGTTGTAATCTTTATCTTGATTAGCATCTTTATCGTGGAGTGTCCGTTTTGCAACATAAATTTCACAGCCGATAATCGGCTTTATCCCAGCATCAAGACATGTTTTATAAAATTTAATTGCGCCATACATATTACCATGATCCGTTATGGCAAGTGCTTTCATCCCTAAGTCTTTGGCATAGGCAACCATGTTTTTTGTTTTCTGAAGACCATCGAGAAGGGAGTATTCTGAGTGGTTGTGAAGATGAACGAAATCAGCCATGAGTGTATACTATTATAAAGATCGAAGCACAGGTTGTCGAGGGTTTAAGACAATTTTTTTATTAATAATTGTTTAACCATTTCAGTGTCAACTTTCTTTCCAATTTTTCTCATAGTTTGTCCTAATAAAAACATGAGAACATTTTCTTTGCCGCTTTTGTAATCAGCAACAGCTTTTTCATTTTCATTGATGACTTCTAGGATAAACTTTTCTAATTCTCCTTCGTCGACGGTTTGGACTGTACTTTGTTTTTTATAGTCTTCAACCATAGTTTTATATGGAACATTTGGGATATCATTTATTCTTTTATTAAGAATATAATTTACTGTACCCATAGAATCTATATCTAATTCTTTAGCCCAATTAAAACTATTTTCTATGTAATTTGCTCTTGGCAATGTTGCAGTTGATACCATTGCCGTATATGGAGAAAATCCAAGTTCAATAAATTTTTTCGCTTTTTCATCTGGTAATTCAGGAAGAGATTTTTTGTACGTTTCAATTTGTGCTTTTGTTGTAATAATTGGGGGGATATCTGGCTCAGGAAAATAGCGATATTCTTGTGCATCTTCTTTTGATCTCTGTGAGAAGGTTTTTTGTTTGTCTTCATTCCATCCGCGGGTTTCCTGCGTTGGTCTCTGATTATCATCGAGAAGTACTTGTTGACGTGCTGTCTCAAATTTAATTGCGTCTTCAACAAATCGAAATGAGTTAATATTTTTTACTTCAACCTTATAATTTGGCAGATCGCTTTCTTTAAGGTAGGTTGTTTGTTTTTCGCCTTTTCGCAGAGAAATATTTGGCTCGAGTCGCATTTCTCCCTTGTCCATGTCTGCATTTGCAACATCGAGATAACGAACAATCTGTTGCAGTTTTTCAAGATATTCTTTAACATCCGTTGCGTTATCAAAATCTGGCTCAGTAACTATTTCAACAAGCGGCACACCACTTCTATTAAAATCAATCAAACTGACTTTCTTTCCATCTATTTCTTGATGAGAAAGTTTTCCCGTATCTTCTTCCATATGTACCCTGCGGATGCGGATTTCTTTGCCATTTTTTAATGTAATTTTTCCATCGTGACCAAAAGGAAGATCGTACTGACTGATCTGATATCCTTTTGCAAGGTCTGGATAGAAATAATTTTTTCGGTCAAATTTGGAATATTCGTTTATTCCACAATTGAGAGCGAGTGCGATTTTGATGCACCATTCAATCGCAAGTTTATTCGGGACTGGTAAAGCTCCTGGTAATCCAAGACAAACAGGACAGGTATGCGTGTTTGGTTCTTTGCCAAAATATTCGGCAGAACATGCGCAAAACATTTTGCTTTTTGTTTTCAATTCAACATGTACTTCAAGTCCGATGACTGGTGTATAGTTATTTTTCATAATTTTTAATTTTCAATTTTCATTGAATTTTCAATGACTCAATGTTTGAAAATTGAAACATTGTTACTTGATTGAAAACTGCAAATTGTAAACTGAAAATTATAGTTTTGGCTTTATTTTATATAACGGATTTTCCTGTTCATATTTATATGCAACATTAAGAATTGTTTCTTCTCCCCATTGCGGACCAATGATCTGCATGCCGATTGGTAGTCCTTCTTTTGAAAATCCGCATGGAACATTAATCCCTGAGAGACCGGCGATTGATGAAGGTTCTACCAACAGATCCGCTAATTCACCAAACATCGCCTGACCTGCCGTTGCTCCCACAGGTAGGGAAGTAGTTGGACTTGTCGGTCCAATGATTACATCTACATCCTCAAAAGCCTTTTTAAAATCATCAATGATTACTGTTCTGACTTTTAACGCTTTATTATAGTATTGGTCATAGTAGCCAGCAGACAGTGTATAGGTGC
The DNA here is from genome assembly GCA_964549385.1 of uncultured Gammaproteobacteria bacterium. GTDB lineage: Bacteria > Patescibacteriota > Microgenomatia > Levybacterales > UBA12049 > JACDET01. Next base: position 12,939 of record CAZJVI010000003.1, on the reverse strand, counting down.
CAAGCATAATTCTTCGTTTGGCTTCATCACCAAAGAAAGATCTGTCATTACCATACCGTATGCCGTCAAAACGGGCTAAATTTGATGAAACTTCTGCTCGTTGTAATATAGTATATACTGCAATTGCATATTTTGGGTGGAAAAGTTGTACTTTTTTAACATGTGCTCCTAATTGTTCAAATACTTTTAACGCTTCCTCAACTGTTTTTTTGACTTGTGGATCAACTCCTTCAAAATAATCATCAGCGATGCCAATCTTTACATTTTTAATATCTTTTGTTAAATTTTTTCTATAATCTACAACAGAATTTATGCCAGTTGTCGCATCATGAGGGTCAGCGCCTGCAAGTATTTGAAGGAGAAGTGCCGCGTCTTCAACTGTTTTGGTAATGGGTCCAGGACTATCAAGTGATGATCCCATCGCAATAACACCATATCGACTGACTCGTCCATATGTGGGTTTTAGTCCGACAACGCCGCACCAACTTGCCGGCTGTCTGATGGAGCCAGCTGTTTCAGATCCAATTGCCCCGAGTGCTTCATCAGCTGCAATACTAGCCGCTGCACCTCCTGATGAGCCGCCGGGTAAGTGATCAGTATTCCATGGATTTCTTGACGAGCCATAATCTGATGTTTCAGTAGAAGAACCATGTGCCCAGGCATCCATGTTGGTCTTCCCAAGAAGTACCATCCCTGCATCTTTCAATTTTTTTACGACAGTCGCGTCATATGGTGGAATATAGTTGTCCAGAACTTTGCTCGATGCGGTAGTTCTAATTCCATTCGTTGAAAAGTTATCTTTTATTGAAAGGGGAATGCCAAGCAAAGGCAGATCTTCTCCTTCAGCAATTTTTTTATCAGCTTCTTCAGCATTTTTTATTGCTTCCTCTTCTGTTACGGTGACGTATGCTTTTACTTTTGGTTCAACATCTTTAATCCTTGCGAGGTATGCTTTTGTTAACTCAACCGAAGAATATTTTTTTTCTTTAAGATCCTTTTTCGCTTGTGTGATAGTGAGAGAAGTAATGTCCATTGCATGCATTATAGTTTAGATGAACTATTTTTTCCAGAGTTTATTTATCTAAATACTTACCATCCTCTTTTTGTATTTTTTTGTTTATATATACCAAATGTTTCTTTGATAAAGAAATCAACGCCATCGCTTTCAAGAATTATATATCCAGTATTTTCGATAGATCCGTGAGCTAGTTCATCATATTTTGCATATCCTAAATGTGTCAAAAGAGATGACATATTATTCCCATGATTGATAACTAAGACTGTACCGCCTTTATAAGCTACAGCAATTTCTCGGAGAAATGTAAGTATTCTTGATGCGGCTTCTTTAGCGCTTTCGAAAGTTACGTCTGGTTTAAAAGCCATTTTTTGCTCCTCATTTAAATCCGTAAGCATTTTTCTCATTTCATTTTCGTTCTCTTCAACAGATTTTCCAGGGAAATAAACTTTCCTTTCACGAAGAATTTTATTTGTTTGAATTATAAGATTTCTTTCTAGATTAATAATTTCTGCAGTTTGTTTTGCTCTTGTTAAATCTGAGGAAAAAATAGCATCAAAACGAATATTGTTAAAATGATATGCTCTTTTTTTGACTTGTTTTTGCCCTTTTTTTGATAACGGACCCTGTAATTCTCCACATTCGCTAACGTGTTTTATTCTTTTTTTGTTACCTTCACGGTTAAATTCTGATTCGCCATGTCTGACTAGGTAAATTGTTGTCATATTATTCTTCATCATCATACCCTCGATTGCGCGTTATGCCGTGTTTGTCTACAATTCTAAAAGAATCATCATCTATCTCGATAACAAAATAGCCTGCATTTTTAATAGTTCCACCTTTTAATTCATCAAATTTTGCAAATTTTGCATGGATTAAAAATAAGCGCATTACATAACTGTGGCTTACGACGAGAACGGTTTTATTTTTATGTTTGTGAGCAACTTCTTTTAAAAATTTTTGAAATCTATTGACTACGTCATGACCACTTTCTCCATTGGGGAAATATTTAAAGGCAAATTTTTTTTCTTCCGCAAGTTGGTCGAGTACTTTTTCGATAGTTTTCTTTTTAACATTGGACATTGGTTCACCAAAAAAACGTTCACGAATTATTTTTTCGTTTGTTACTGGTATGTTGTAATAGGATGCAATAATTTCTGCTGTTTCTTTTGCTCGGTTAAGATCTGAAGAAAAAAAAGCGGAGAAAGAAATAGTTTTTAGTTTTTGTGCTAATGTGTGTGCCTGTTCTTTGCCTTTTTGTGTTAATGAACTTCCAAATTCTCCAAAATGTGATGCGGGTTTATCGGGGTTTTCGTGGGCATAAACGTTACTTTGAGATTCACCATGTCTGACGACATAAATTGTTGTTACTTCATGTTGCTTTTTTTTAATCATTATCCAAAATTGCGTTGACTTCAAAAAATCCTTGATGAGTCTTCTTTGTGTTCGATAATGCCTGATTTTGTGATAAGGAGGGTGCAGGTACATCTTCGCGGGTAATATTTTCAAGACCAGTGACATGCGCTGTCGGCTCAATATTTTTAGTATCTATTTCATTAAGCATTTCGATATAATTTAATGTTTCAGTCAGTTGTTTTTCTAAATTTTTTTCTTCTTGTGGAGTAATAGGGAGATTTGCCAGTTGGGCAATGTGTTTTATGTCAAGTTTCATAAACTTATTATACTTCAATTCCAAGCCGATTGGCAACAATTGACTTTGCTTTTTGTTCAAGTGAATCATCGAGTGTTTCCAGTTGAATTTCTTTTTTATATTTTACTTCCAACGCCTTTGCAATGAGCCAGTCAGCGATTTGTGGATTTTTTGGAAGTAAAGGACCGTGGAGATAGCTGCCAATAGCATTTTTATACACTACTCCTTCTGTCCCATCTTCACCGTTATTCCCAAATCCTTTTACCACTTTGGCAAACGGTTTGACATTTTTTCCAAGATATGTCCGTCCACCATGATTTTCAAAACCAACAATAGAGGTGTTAGGTAATAGGTTATAGGTACTAGATAAATTTTGTATTTCAATTTTTGCAACGACATTGCCTATTAGGCGGTCTTTTTGTGGACCTGGATGTTGAGTATGCATATCAAAAATCCCCAGTCCTTCAATTCGTTCACCAACAGATGGTTCATAATAACGTCCCATCAATTGCGGTGCACCACAGACAAAAAGTGCTGGAATATTATTTTCAATAAGTTTTTTAATGACGAGTTTTTTCTTCTGTAAATCTTTCATCACAATTTCTTGTTCTCGGTCTTGTGCCCCTCCGCCGAATAAGAGATCAATAGTTTCTAGTTCTTGGTTTTTCGTATTTTGATCAATGGAAAGAATTGTTGTTTTTATTCCGCGCCATTCGCAGCGTTTTCGCAGAACAATAATGTTTCCTCGGTCGCCATAGGTACTCATCAGCTCTGGATAAAGCCAACCGATGGTGAGTTTTAATTGTTGGTTATTATTATTTTTCATTGTCATTTAGTTTTTTATAATATTCTTGAATTTCAGGTCGAAATCTATGTAGTGTCTTTGCTTTTGTTACTTTTTTTCTTGTCATATGTTCTAGTTCATTACGCAGTTCTTTTAAAAAAGGATCGAATTCATAAAGTTCCATTTTGTATCGTCCATGAATATCATAGTCATTTTGATCCCAGGTATTGATATCAGCGATGTTGTGTTGGAGAGGGGCTTCAAATTTATCTATTGCCTGTGCAATTTTCGCCTCAGGTGTAGATTTGGCTTCACATTCCTCAAAAAGCTCTATGAATTCGTTTCTTGTTTTTTCAGGCAAATTGTTAACCAATTGTTCCATGGCAGCTTTTTCCCGCTCTTTTTTCCCTTTTCGTCCCTCAATATCAAATGCAGGGATGTCGCCTATAATTGTTTCTGCAAGATCATGAATAATAAGCATTTTTAATATCTTTAACTGATCAATTTTAACTTCTAACTCGTCGAAAATGGTTATCGCGATCAAACAAAGCAACCATGTATGTTCTGCAGTGCTTTCTTGACGATTACTATCACTTGTCCAAGAATGCCGCATAGTTGTTTTTAATTTTTCAGCGGCAATAAAAAATGCCATAACATTTTCAACTATTTGTTTATTTTTCATTTATTTAAATTCCTTTCCCATTTTTTCAAGTGCGATTCTTCGTTTGTTATATGTATCAAATTCTTCTTCTGTCATTTCAGCTTGTGTTTTCTTTTGTCCTTTTGGAATAAAAATACTGTCAAACCCAAAGCCATTTTTACCTCGAGGTTTTGTTGCGATAGTTCCATCAATTTTACCTTCAAAAAATTTTATTATTTTGCCATCATAAAAGCCATACAAAACTTGCGTTGTAGCGTCTCTATTTGTGCCATTTGCTAATTTACAAATTCCTTCGACACCTATTTCCTGCAAGAACCATTTGATAAAGGTTCCTGGAAGTTTACCGAGGTCATTAATTATGAGTGATGTATCTTCAACAAGGACAGGCTTTTTAAGAATTCTAAATGCCTCTTTTACTTTGTGTTCGACAACTTCCTTAACATCAAGTGATTGAATTTCGATAAGGTCAAGTTTTTTGTGCTCCAATGGGATTGGACAATATTTTTGTGTTTGTTTCACTTTATTGAGATTTCCTGTGATAAACATTAAAGATTTCATAATATTTTTTTACCAGTCAAAATTTTTCTAGAATCGAGCATTGCAGAGTAGGTTGGTAAAATATACAACGTCTCTTGTAATAATATCTGACTTATTGCTATGTCTATTGCCTCATTGAGAAATTCAAATGTTTTGACTTTTTTTTCATAGTTTATATTTCCTAATTCATATTTCAAACGCAGCGCCATATCATACACTCTGTCACCAGCGATAAATATTTGTTTGAAATTTTCTAAATCAGTAAGTTCAACATCCCAGATCCATGAGACATCCCGTCCGTCTGGAATTCTATCATTAAGAACAATCAAAAGTGTTGATGCATGTAATTCTTTTATCGTTTGATATGACTGATTAAAACTCGTTGGATTCTTTGAAAGAAAAAGCTGCACGTTTCTTTCGTGATATGTTATTATTTCTTGTCTTCCAAAAGCTGGCGTGAATGTCTTGAAAGCATCTTCAATTATTTTTTTATCTATTCCTAAATCTTTCAATACGAGAGCCGCTGCATGAGTATTATATTTATTGTATGTTCCTGAAAGTGGATAATATGAGAAAGAACTGATTGTTGGTTCTGGTCTTTGTAAGCCGCACTTATCACAATGCCATTTTCCCAGATGAGAAAAAGTTCTGCTTTCAAAAATAAGTTGGTTGCCGCATTTCGGACAAGACACAGAATCTGCCGCCTGATCAGTTTTTGTTTTATCATCTACAGTATTTGCCAGACTAAAATATTTTGTCTGTTTTTCTGGGATTTTTAACAAAACAGGAATAGAGGCGATTTGCGGATCATCTGCATTGAGAATGAGTTTCGTTTTATTAGATAGTTTGGCAATGGCTTTTTGCCAATTTTCAGCAATAGTATTTATTTCACCGTATCGATCTAGCTGGTCTCGGAAAAGATTCAATAGAACAAGATAGTCGGGAGTAATTTGATTAAGAATTTTTGGCAATGCGTTTTCATCAACTTCAAATATTGCATAATCCTGTGTGAGTTTGCCGTTCGCATTGGTATGTAATAAAAGTGTAGAGGCAATGCCATTGAGAAGATTTGCTCCAGAGTTATTTTGTATAACTTTCTTACCTGTTTTTTCTAGACCTATTCGTATCAGTCCAGCAGTTGTAGTCTTACCGTTGGTCCCCGCGACGATAATAATTTTTATTTTCGAATCAACAAGAATATCTTTGATGAAATTTTTGTTTGCTTTTAAAGCAATATGTCCCGGCCAGGTTGAGCCATTGCCACGGTTTAAAGATTGACTTATTTTAGAAACAGTTTTGCCAAAAGTAATTAAAGGAAGATTTACAGACATATTACATGGACCGTAGAATTTTTATTCTTTCTTCAATCGGTGGGTGAGTGCTGAAAAGATTGGTGACCCATCCATGGAAGCCTTTGCTTTTGAAAGGATTAACGATGAAAAGATGAGCGGTTGCATTGCTCGCTGTTTGAAGCGGTCTTGGATCAGCTGAAATTTTTTCAAGGGCGCTTGCAAGTCCTTCCGGATAACGGGTAAGTAATGCTCCTGATGCGTCAGCGAGAAATTCCCGTTTGCGCGAAACAGCAAGTTGAATCAAACTCGCAATAATCGGTGCAAGAATGGCAAGGATAATTGCTACTACCAAAAAAATTGCCTGATTATTGTTATTTCTTTCTTCATTATTACGAAAGCCACCCCAAAAAAGATTGCGCAGAAAAAGATCAGTGAGAAGAGCAATAAATCCAACGAGAACCGCAGTAATTGCCATCAAGCGAGTGTCATAATTTTTAACATGTGAAAGTTCATGCGCAAGAACACCTTCCATTTCTGATTTGTTGAGTCGTTCAAGAATACCGCTTGTTACGGCAACTGAGGCGTGTTTGATATCCCGTCCTGTTGCAAAAGCATTGGGTGATGGATCATTTACGATATAGACTCTTGGCATAGGAATTCCATCTCCAATGGCAAGATTTTCAACGATATGGAAAAGCTGTGGATTATCTTTTTCTTTTATTTCTCGAGCGCCTGTTGTTGCCAGAACAATTTTATCCGAATAAAAATAACTGATAAAACTATAAATTATCGCAAAGATGAAAATGAGAACACCAATTGATGGTCCATAGCCAGTTGCCTGTCCGATAACATATGCAAGAGCTCCAGCAAAAAGAATAAAAAGAGCAAGAATAAGATAACTCTTCCAAATATTGGCAGAGATAGATTTATAAATATTCATTTTGATAATTTGAAATGTGAAGTGTGATATTCTTGTTTTTGATTTTTTTGAATCGTTGATAACTTGATTTCAAGACATCACATATTCAAGTTAAAAAATATCTCATCTCTCACATCAAAAATTCCAGTCTAGAACTGTACCTTCACCGGTTCTTTATCTTTTTCGTCCGTTTGGAAGAATTCAGCTGGAGCGAAATGAAACATATTCGCGACCATCATTCCAGGGAAAACCTGTATTTTGGTATTGTAGTCCATAACATTGCTGTTATAGAACTGACGTGAATATGCGATCTTATTTTCTGTGTCTGATAATTCTTCCTGAAGAGCCATAAAATTCTGACTTGCTTTAAGATCAGGATAATTTTCAGCAACTGCAAAAAGAGATTTCAGTGTTCCCGAAAGGAAATCATTCGCCTGTGCTTTTTCTTTTGGACCATCAGCATGCATGAGACTTGCACGCGCTTTTGTGACGTTTTCGAAAACATCTTTCTCATGTTTTGCATATCCCTTAACTGTTTCAACAATATTTGGGATAAGATCCGTTCTTCGTTTTAATTGGACATCAATTTGTGAAAGCGCTTCAGCTATACGAACTTTTGCTGTGACAAGTGAGTTATACGTGATCCAGAAGAATAATAAGATTATGACAACGATTGCGATAATTATAATAGTACTCATTTATCATTCACCTCCTTTAAACCAATTTGTTAACTCATTATATTCCAATGTATTTAAAATGTCACGTTTTTGTGCCCATCCACGTCTTGCGACAGTAACACCGTATTGCATAAGATCCATTTGATCTGTTGCATGACTGTCAGTATTGATAATCATTTTAATTTCTCTTTTAACAGCTTCTCTTACGAGAATATCCGTAAGATCAAGTCTTTGTGGTGCGGCATTAATTTCAAGTGCCTTGTTATGAGTTTTGCAAAAAGTGAAGATTTTTTCCCAATCAAGTTCATATGCGGGGCGTTGATTGATAAGTCTTCCCGTCGGATGTGCAAATATTCTCGCCTTAGGGTGAGATAATCCTTTAAGAACTCGCTCGGTCATTTCATCTTTGCTCATTGCGAAGGAGCTATGAATAGAGACAATTGATGCGTCTAAGTATTCAAAGGCACTGTCGGGAAGCGCAAGTTTGCCGTTTGCAAGAATATCTGTTTCCATAAGAGAAAATATTTGAATATTTTTTTTATACTTTAGCCTCAATTGTTCAATAAATTTTAACCTTTTCTCCAAAAGTTTATTTATTTCTTTCTCTGTATGATTGCCGATACTTGGATTATGTTCTGAAAATCCCAAATAAATATACTTCAGAGACAATGCTTTTTTAATCATTTCTTCCATTGAGTTTTGACCAGCATCATGGCTTTCTTCGACAGGGAAGCTTGAATGTAAATGGAAATCACCTTTAATATCAGATAATTCAACAAGTTTTGGCAGTTTTTTCTGCAAAGCAAGTTCAATTTCTCCGGTATCTTCACGAATTTCTGGAGGTACCCATTCCATTCCGATTGCCGCGTAAAATGATTCTTCAGTTTTATATTTTTTGTAATGTGAATTATCTTCACCTTTATTTTTTATCCCAAAATCTGACAATGAGAGGCCTTTTGAGAGTGCATATTCACGTAAATGGACATTATGAGCTTTACTGCCGGTAAAATGCTGCAGAAGTGATCCGAAGCCGTCGGGTGGTATAACCATAAGATCTACCTGTTTGCCGCCGGATGCAAGAATTGAAGAACTTCTTTCTCCTCGTTCCATAACCCGTTCCTTACGCGGGTATGCTACAAAATGGTCGAGAACTTCTACAGGTTTGTTGGTTGCGACTGCTATATCAATATCGCCGATTGTTTCTTTTCTTCGTCTAAGACTCCCCAGAGGTTTAGCATCAACTACTGCAGGCGACTTTTTAAGATAGGTTATGATAATTTCAGCAAGTTCATTTGCGAAAGGGAGTGGCATACGGGTAGTTTTACCTTTGCCGAGTTTATATTCAGAAATTGCTCTGAGAACATCAGATTGTGATTTTTCCCCGAATCCTGGAAGTGTTGCAATTTTTCCTTCTTTGGCTATTGCAGCAAGATCATCAACAACGGTATTTTTATCTTTCAGTTTGAATTCGGCAACAAGTTTATATGCCTTTTTAGGTCCAAAACTTGGTATATCAAGAAGTGGAAAAACAGCTTGCGGGATGTCTTTCATTACCTCATCAAAATGGTTTACTTTGCCTGTTTTAAATAATTCTTCAAGGCGTGATTGAATTGTCGGTCCAATTCCAGGGATTCCTTTTAATTTATCTTCTTTATATAAATCCTGCAGTTCTGTTGGTAAGTTTTCGATTGATTCGGCTGCTTTTTGATAAGCAATAATTTGGAAACGGAATTTTTTTTCATCCTCGATACTATATGCAGCGGCAACATTATTGAGCAGTTTGCTTATTTCACTATTGGTCACCACCAAAGTGTATACCACTCCTCAATCATTTTCAACGCATAATATATTGTGGTATATACCAAAGCATTGACGAGCACGCAAGATTTAGGTAAAATAGACAGACTTAAAATGTTTTCGTTTTAAGTTCTCAGTTTCGCAGAGCGAACTGGGGTGGTAGCTCAGTTGGTTAGAGCGCCTCCCTGTCACGGAGGAGGTCGCGAGTTCGAGTCTCGTCCATCCCGCATATATGTTATAGGTTGAATATTTTGTAAGAATATAGTATACTTCCTCATAATCCTTCATAATACAACTGCCTTGTAAGGAAAAGAAAAATGGCAAAAACGGCAGGAACAAAAAAAACAAAAGCGGCTCCTCAAAAAACATCAAAGAAAACTTATGGGATTTTTGATTATTTGCGACTAGGAGAATCCTACACCAGTCTTATATTGGGAATTATTGTTGTAGTTATTGCGACGGCATTATTACTCTCCTTTGTTCACAATAAAAATATCGGTAATAAAAACACGCCAATAAGCGAACAAACGCGGACTACAGTTCAAATTTCCCAAGAAGCCTCGGAATTATCAAATCAAGCTCCAAAAGATATTGTTGATAGTATCGTACCGACAGATACTATTGAACCAACCGCTGTTCCAACGACGGCTCCAGCTCCTACTGCTAAGCCAAAACCAACAGCAAAACCTATCCCAACGATTAAACTTAAGCCAACAGTTGAACGTAAACCAACAAAACCTACACCAACAGCTAAGCCTAATCCTACAGTTAAGCCTCAAGTCACAAAAACTCCGAAGAAAATTGTTATGAATATGAAGAAAAATGTAAAAGTAATGCTTGTGCCTCAGGTAAAAACAAATAAAGATAATAATGTATGGGTTGTGCAAAAAGGTGAGTCGTTATGGGTGATTGCGGAAAAAAAGTATACAAGTGGCTACAATTGGGTAGACATCGCTCGAGTAAATAATTTATCCAATCCAAGTGACATTCATGTTGGCGATCGCCTAGTATTACCTAATGTCAAGAGCAAGGCGCCAACGATTTCTACTATTCCTACACCGACAACTGCTGTTACGCATACTAGTACGAATCATGTTGCACATGTCGTCCAGCCACAAAGTGGGATGGGTGCAATTAGTGGAAATACCTATACCGTTGTGCATGGAGATAATCTTTGGAATATAGCTGTTCGTGCCTATGGTGATGGGTTTAAATGGACTCAGATTGCGCAAGCAAATCATTTGGCAAATCCGAGAATGATCTTCTCAGGAAATGTACTCACGATTCCTCGCAACTAGCATATAGTTTCTTCGTCATTCCCATGAAAATGGGAATCCAGTTATTTTTTTAATTTCATATATTATAGTCTAGATTCCTGCTTTCCCCACAAGGGGACTAGCTTCTTCGAAGCGGCGCGCATGAATGACGTAACTGAACGTGAATTTTTGGGTGGGATTTGGTATTATTACAGTTACTTGCGGGCGTAGTTCACTGGTAGAATGTCTCCTTCCCAAGGAGAATGTAGCGAGTCCGATTCTCGTCGCCCGCTCCCGAGTTTAATTCTATGAATGACTTTATCATCAGACCCGCTAAAAAAGAGGATGCATCCCAAGTCGCAAAAGTACAAGTTGAGACTTGGCAATATGCCTATAAAGGGCAACTTCCTCAAGAACATTTAGATAAATTATCAATTGAGCAGCGGACAAAACGTTGGCAAGAAATTTTGTCAGATCAAAAAGAGCCACGTAATACTTTTGTTGCAGAAACTGATAATCATATTGTCGGTTTTTGTAGCGCAGGACCTTGCGGTGATGAAGATATGGATAAAAAGACAGGGCAAATTTGGGCACTTTATGTCGATCAGCATACGATGGGAAAAGGAGTTGGTTCAGCATTAATGGAAAAGAGTTTAGACTACTTACGAGAACAAGGGTTTACGAAAGCAATACTTTGGGTTTTAGTAACGAATGATAAAGCACGGAAGTGGTATGAAAGTCGTGGATGGAGCTGTGAAGGAAAAACAAAGGAAGAAATTATTAATGATACTCCGACAAATGATATACGATACTTCAGGAAATTTTAAGCTACTCTATTGACACATTTAGTTTGATTTGATAGTATAAATCGTGCCCGATAGAAAGACACAATCAGGTAAAACAAAATTCATCTTTGTCTCCGGAGGAGTCATCTCAGGCATCGGTAAGGGTCTCACTTCATCATCAATTGCATTTCTTCTCAAACAAGCAGGTTTCCGAGTAGCACCAATTAAATTTGAAAATTATCTCAATCTTGATGCTGGAACTATCAATCCCATTGAACATGGCGATCCATTCTTGTGCGAGGATGGAACAGAAGGGGATATGGATATCGGAACTTACGAGAAATTCCTTAATGAAGATATGGGCAAGGAAAATTTTGTAACGATTGGGAGAATCTATCAGACAGTTATTGAGCGGGAACGCCGTTTTGAATACAACGGAGAAGATGTTGAAGCGATTCCTCATATCACTGATGAAATTATTGGGAGGATTACCTCTTTGGGAGAAAAGAAAAAAGCAGAGATTGTTCTTATAGAACTTGGAGGAACAGCGGGAGAGTATCAGAATATTTTGTATTATGAAGCATCGCGTATTATGACGCTGAAGAGGCCAGGAGATGTGTTACATATACATGTGAGTTATGTTCCAACGCCAGGACATCTAGGCGAACCAAAAACCAAGCCAACTCAGCTCTCAGTCAGGACGCTGAATGGTATGGGAATTCAGCCAGATTTCATTATCGCACGGTCAGAAAAGATGCTTGATCAAAGAAGAAAAGATCGTTTTGCGCTCTTTTGCAACATGCATCCTGAAGATATCATTTCAAATCCAGATCTCGAAACAGTATATGAAATTCCCTTGATGCTTCATAAGCAGGGTTTGGTTAATCGTATCCTCACAAAATTTGGTCTACCGTTGAAAGAGCCTAATTTGACAGAATGGAAGAAATTCGTTGATAGAGTGAAAGCACCAAAGAAAAAAACGATTACTGTTGCAATTATTGGAAAATATTTCGGAACAGGTGATTATCAATATCGTGATTCGTATGCTGCTTTATTTGATGCGCTGGATCATGCTGGTTGGGCGAATAACGCAGCTGTTAAAACCAAATGGGTAAGCGCTGAAAAAGTGACTCCACAAAATGCAAAGGAGCTGATTGGTACTCCTGATGGTATTATTGTTCCAATTGGGTGGGGAGCGCGAGGCGCGGAAGGAATGATAGCAGCAGCGGATTATGCACGAAAAGAAAAAATTCCATATCTTGGTCTTTGTTATGGTATGCAACTGGCTGTTATCGCTTTCGCACGTTCAGTGCTAAAATGGCGGGATGCAAATACAAGTGAAAATGATGATAAAACAAAGCATCCAGTGATCTATCTTATCCCCTCTCAAAAAGAGATTATGGAACGCCGCGCCTATGGCGGCACGATGCGTCTTGGTGCATGGGAAGCAAGAGTGAAGAAAGGGACCAAAGCATATGCGCTCTATAAAAAGTATGATCAGATGCTCGACAATAACGGTCTGACATCAGAGCGCCATCGACACCGATGGGAATTCAACAATAAAT
>CAZJVI010000002.1:0-51105 GCA_964549385.1 uncultured Gammaproteobacteria bacterium | reverse complement strand
GTAAACGGCAGCAGTAACTATAACTGTTCTATGGTAGCGAAGTTCCTTGTCGGGCAAGTTCCGACCCGCACGAAAGGTAGAACGACCAAATAACTGTCTTAATCCTTTACCCGGCGAAATTGAGATGGCTGTGAAGACGCGGCCTAGGTATACATGGACAAAAAGACCCCGGGAGCTTTACTGTAGCTTGGCATTCGCAAGCTTACTCTAATTGTTTAGAATAGGAGGGAGATTCGTCGATAGTGAAATACCTCTCTTTGGAATGAGTGAGCGTTACTTCGACCCGCATAAAATTACGGGCGGAGAACAGTGTCTGGTGGGCAGTTTTACTGGGGAGGTAGGCTCCTACAACGCAACGGAGCCGCACAAAGGTACTCTAATCATGGATGGAAATCATGATGATAGCGCAATGGCAAAAGAGTGCTTGACTGCGAGACTTACAAGTCGAGCAGGTACGAAAGTAGGTCATAGTGATCCTGTGATGCATAGTGGTATGCACACAGCTTAACGGATAAAAGCTACCCCGGGGATAACAGGCTGATCGCATCCAAGCGTCCACAGCGACGATGCGGTTTGGCACCTTAACTACACATTGGGGCGCCTAGAGAGTAATCTCTAAAGCTTGATTATTCAAAAACGTACGATAGAGGTACGTGTGAATAAAAAATACTAGTCAAAATCGGTGAACACCATTAGAAGCGAACAACTGATGGTCAATACCGAGGGAAGTCTGATAATAATCAGACCCCGTATCGACTTTCTCGTATACAGCGAGAAGAGGTGAATTACTACACCCTCCGGGTGTAAATCTATAATTCACCTAAACGACTAGCCCCCGCTCAGCGGGGTGAAGGTATAGTCAGAGCACATGGTAACATGTGATTCGACAGCGATGTCGGCTCATCACATCCTGGGGCTGGAGAAGGTCCCAAGGGTCCGGCTGTTCGCCGGTTAAAGTGGTACGCGAGCTGGGTTCAGAACGGCGTAAGCCAGTTCGGTCTCTATCCTGTATACCCGTTTGAAATTTGAGGAGGTTTGTCCCTAGTACGAGAGGACTGGGATGAGGAAATCCCTGGTGTGTCGGTTGTTCCACGAAAGTGGGCACTGCCGAGTAGCTAGATTTCCATCGGATAACCGCTGAAAGCATCTAAGTGGGAAACCGTCTCCAAGATAAGATTTCGATTGATCGCAAGATCTGAAAGACCCCTGGAAGACTACCAGGTTGATAGGAGGGCAGTAGAAGCACAGTAATGTGTTAAGCTTACCCTTACTAATGGTCGATGATAAATTTTTAAAGACTATCTCTTCACTTTTTAGCGAGCTATGCTCGCTAGGTTATAGGGACTAGGTATTAGAAAAAATATTTTCTAGAACCTAGCACCTGACACCTAATTACCTAGTTCTTGCTCATTAACATTACTAACAAAAACTTTCTGGTGATTGAAGCGTTATGGCACCACCTCTTCCCATTCCGAACAGAGAAGTGAAACGTAACAGCGCTCACGATACTGCTTTTTAGTGGGAAAATAGGTCATCGCCAGGATATTTTTGTTAGTAATGAGAATAAATCAAAAAAAGCTCCAGTAAGGGAGCTTTTTTTGTAATAGATATAGAGTTATTAAATATTATGACAGAAAGAAGGTCTCGACGTATAGATGACAGCCTTACAGTAATCGATTTTTCAGGAAGGGAAACTATCTCTGCTTTTGATTCTCCAGATGGTTTGGGTTTACTTCCAGGTGTGACTGGACTGTGTCATGCAATTATTGCGGGTCCGTTGGAAAAAGGCAGAAACACGCTCATTGAAGAAGATATTCCGCTAGGTGCAGTTACACTTACAGAAGGAGTTCCTGTGACAATTAAAGGGCAATATGAACCTAACTATTTACGCTTAGGATTATTATCTAGCGATGCTCAAAGAGAGAGGTTATTTAGTAGCGTAAGACTCAGTAGGTTTGGTTCACTTCAAAGGGCTGACTTGTTTGATAGAGAAGTCGGTTGGGATTTTCTTGATAGATATCCTCATTTGAGGGAATCTCTTGATATTGATAATTTAAGCAGATTACGCACTATAGAAATAGTCACAAAGTATAATCCAGATATGAGAAACATTGTGACGTTTTAAAGTTATCTTTTTCGTATTTAAAGAACGGCTAGTTCTCTTTCTCTTAAACTTCATAGGATAAATAAGAGCAGTTTTTTGGTTATAATACGTAAATTCAAAATTGAGAATTGCGCATCACTTGCTATAGTGATATACTTACCATATCTTTTTTGAAAGGTAGCATGATGAATGGCAAAATATACTTCAAAATCTAATTCAAATCAATCTAGTCCCATGGGACAACTTCTTGCAAAACACCAGAATAAGTTTGTCACACTTAAAAAAGGTGAGAGTATTAAGGCAAAGATTACTAAATTGACTCCCAATGAAATCGTCGTTGATGCTGGCACAAAAACCGAAGCAATTGTTCTTGAGCGTGATAAGCGTATTGTCCAGACAATTATGAAGCTATTCAAAGTCGGTGATACGGTGGAAGTCAATGTCCTCAATCCTGAAGCTGAAAATGGTCAGTCGGTTGTTTCACTGCGACGATATCTTGGGAATTTGGCATGGGAAAAACTTGAAGAATTGCAAAAAAAGTCAGAACAGCTTGAAATCACGATAAAAGATGCAAGTAAAGCAGGATACGTCGTTGATACGGCATTCGGAGTCTCAGGATTTTTGCCTCAATCGCATGTTGCATTTTCTTCTGATGGTTTGTCAGGTGGACAGACAGTAAAAGCAAGAGTTTTAGAATTAAATCGTATTGACAACAAAGTTATTTTCTCTCAAAAACAGTCACTCTCCGCAGAAGAATTTGAAACATTGACCAAGCAATATAAAGTAGGGGAAACGCTTAAGGTGACTGTTACGACAATAACGCCTTTTGGTATTTATGTTGCACTTCCCAAGAAGAAAGAAACAACTGAACTGGAAGGTTTTATCCATATTTCCGAAACCTCCTGGGACAAAGTAGCTGATCTTAATGAGCTTTTTACTCCAGGACAGGAAATCGAGGCTGTTTTGACAAGAACTGATACTGAGACGCGTCGAGTTAGTCTTTCAATCAAGCGTTTGACTGCGGATCCATTTGAAACATTAATTGAAAAATATCCAGTTGATACCAAAGTAAAGGGCACGGTGACTGGAATTATTGATGGTGATGTTATTTTCTCTTTTGGTGAAGGAGCAGAAGGCGTATTGAAGAAAGATAAAATTGCACCTGGGACAAGTTATTCTGAAGGCCAAGCTGTAAATCTCACGATTGCTGATCATGACAAGCGCAAACACCGTATCCTCGTTAGTCCGGTACTTCTTGAAAAGCCAATGGGCTACCGCTAAATTTAAGATTAATGAATAATGATTAACGAATAAAGATCTTTAATCATTAATCTTCATTCTTTAATCTGAATTAAAGGTTCAGTTTTTTTATTCCTCTGCCTAAGAGTGTATAATAATAGTATGGCTAAGAAACCTACGATAAATTTTGTCTGTCAAGAATGCGGCTATGATAGTCCTCAATGGCTTGGAAAATGTCCCGAATGCGGTAGTTGGAATTCTATGAAAGAGTTCAAAATATCACGTGTTGCAGAGGGAGCCAAAAATGCTGTGAGTAATAATTTAGTGCAAAGTAAACCGCAAAAAATCCAAGAAATTGCGTATCAAAAAACATCGAGAATTCAAACAAAATATGAAGAATTGAATAACGTTCTTGGTGGGGGAATTGTAAATGGATCCGCGACATTGATTGCTGGTGATCCGGGAGTTGGAAAGTCGACATTGCTTTTACAGTTGGCGATTAGTTTGTCTTTTGAAAAAAAAGTCCTGTATATCTCTGGAGAGGAGTCTGTAGATCAAGTGAAGATGCGAGCCGATAGGATTCAGCAACAGGAATCAGGGACTAGGGATCAGGGACTAGGGAAAAAACAAAACCATGATTCATCATTCATGATTCCTGATTCGGAAAAGAATTTGTATCTCCTTTCCTTAACAGATGCAGATGCTATAGTAGAGCAAATTGTAGAGATGAAACCTGATCTTGTAATTATTGACTCCATTCAGACAATGGAATCACAGAATGTATCAGGGTTATCAGGATCCGTCGGTCAAGTTCGTTATGCCGCATTGCAATTTATCAGAACGGCAAAGCAATATAATATCCCTGTAGTGATTGTCGGCCATGTGACAAAGGAAGGAATGGTGGCTGGTCCGATGGTTCTATCTCATATGGTAGATACTGTGCTTTTTTTGGAAGGGGAAAAATTTGCCAAAACAAGAATTCTCAGGAGTTTAAAAAATCGATTTGGTCCTGTTGATGAAGTGGGAATTTTTTTAATGGAAGAAAATGGGATGCAGGAAGCGAACAATCCTGAGCAGTTATTCTTGACGCAAAGTGGCGAACAAGTGCCAGGGAGTGTCCTTGTTTCAACACTTGAGGGGTCACGAGCCTTTTTGGTGGAATTACAAGCACTGGCGGTCACTACACGACTTCCTATGCCACGTCGAGTAGTATCCGGTATTGATGCAAGACGAGTTGAATTACTTCTTGCTGTTTTGCAAAAGCATTGTCATCTCCCGTTGGATACAATGGATGTGTTTGTCAATGTCGCTGGTGGAATGAAGATTGCGGATCCAGGAATTGATTTGGGAATTTGTCTTGCGGTGTATTCAAGTTTCAAAAATATCGCTTTGCCAAAAACGGTTGGGATTGCTGAGGTAGGCTTATTGGGTGAATTGCGTATGGTTGCTGGACTGGAAAAGCGAAGTAAAGAAGCAGAGAAGTTGGGTTTCAAAAATATCATTACGGCAAAGAAATATAAGAGTTTGCGAGAAGTATTAAATAAGATTAAAGAATAACGATTAATGATTAAAGATCTTTATTCTGTATTCATTAATCTTTAATCTCACGGACAAGATATGGAAAAAGAAAAAAACAAATCAGTACCGGCAACCCTGGTAAAAGAAGAAGTGATTCCTGAAAAAACAGATGTTGAAAAAAGATCAACCCTTACACCGGGGTTAATTGGAGCGATCGCAGATGAAGTTTCAAAAACTTTGATTAGCCGCTTACCTAGTATGATGCGATCGCGAAGTCGGAAAAAGACAGTAAAGAAAACCCAAAAAATAGAAAATGCGATTTTTTTGGATACCTCTGCTATTATTGATGGCCGTATCTTTGATGTTATCTACTTGGGACTTCTTAACGGCATTGTTGTTATTACGCCACATATTCTTTTGGAACTCAAGCATCTTGCCGATACGCAAAATACGGTAAAACGAGTTCGCGGTCGAAAAGGTCTTGAGGCACTAGAAAAATTGCGTAAAGCAAAGCAGATAAGAGTAATGGTTATGCCTGAAGAAAAAACACCGCAATCAACAGAGCGGATTGAAGTAGACGAGCGACTTATTAAAACCGCAAAATATCATAAAGGGAAAATTATTACGTGTGATTATAACTTGGAAAAAAAGGCAAGTATTGAAAATGTCGTGGCAGTGAATATGAATGCTCTTGCAAATTGTCTCAAGGCAGTTGCTGTACCAGGTGAATCTTTGCATGTTAAAATTGCGCATCTTGGAAAAGATAAAGATCAAGGAGTTGGTTATCTTGATGATGGGACAATGATTGTTGTTGAAGAGGCAAGTGATGCTCTTGGCAAAGAGCTTGATGTCGTTGTCGCAAGAATTATTCAAAAAGCAACGGGAAGAATATTGTTTGCAAAGAAGATTTGATTTAGGTAATAGGTGTTAGGGGCTAGGTAATAGGTAAATATCTAAAAATAATATTATACTAGCACCTAGAACCTATTTACCTGGGACCTCATAAAAAAGGCTCGTCTCCTCTGAAGAGGTAAGAGCTCCTGCCCAAAGCCCCTACCTCGTCAAAAAAGACGAGCATGCATCTTACTAGCAGTATTACGTGAAAACTGTTTTCATGAAAAATCTTGATCTGTCAAGAAAATAATCTATTTTTAGCTTCGTCTATTTTTCTTGACAACATCGTTGATTTCTTGTATTTTTATTTCGGTAATTAGTTTTATTCCTGCCTGAATGACTAATAGCCGTTTACCCTAAGAGCATTGCTTATCGTACCTGAACTTATTTTTTGAGTAACGAAAGTGATGCTCTTTTTTTTGTTTGAAAATCGCTGAACAATGCAGAACCTTACGCTGAATTAAGCAAGTTACCCTCTTCTGCGTTTTTTAGCGTATTGTTCCGTTTGTTTCCGCGATTATTCTTCTGTTAAAGTACCTACGCCAGTTGAACTGGGGCTCTGAGCCCTAATTCCATTATTTTTTGAAATTGCTCTTTTCCTTGTCTTACTAAAGCTTCTCGCTGAAAATCAGCAAGCGTTTTTGGTTCTTCATTTTTCTTTTTTCCAAGCAATGATAAGAGCAATTCCATAATTGTTCCTAAATACTAGCACAACAAATCATCCCTGTCAACCTATAATATTTTTCATCAAAAAATATCATAAGCTCATAGTTTTATATAGACAAAATAGACTGATATACCAATCCATTTAAAGTTTTAAACATTGATGTGGATAACTTTGGGAAAAGAAAAAAGACGTTTCTGTTGAAGTTTGTAACAGCTAAAGTTTGAATAGTTGTGATATCCTTGAGGGAGAAGAGGATAATTAATGGACGTTCTAGAAAAAGCTAAACCCACATATGAAGATCAAACTGCCACTGAAGATTCAGACACTACACAATCTGCAAGGCAAAGCAGAAGGGCAGTAATAGAGCAAAAAGTGCGAGGTGTTTTTAATCGCCTGAAGTCTGCCAGAGCTTTACAAGCAAAAACTCCAGAAGATTTGCAAGGAGATGACTCTAGACAAGAAGGTGCAACTAGACTAAGAGGTTTGAGAGGAAGATTTTTTGGAGGAAGAAAATCTTCCCAAGAACCAGACACGGCAGAATTATATGTACCAGAAGAATGGACTGCTGCAGAAGCTCCAAGAGAATCAGTTGTACAAAGTTTTACGGGGCTACAAAATGAAGGGGAACTAACAGAAGTTGGGGGGCCTGTTAATCATCTTGGTAGACAAGCTCAAGTTGCATCGGGTATAGACTTAGTCGGTGACTCTGCAGAAGTTACTACTTTACAAAAAACAGCTGTCGATATAGCTGCCGCTACTTATCATAGGAAGTCAACAGAAGAAACATTAAATAACAATTTTTTTGGAAATAAAGTTGCTGAATTTGTTATTTCACAAGTTGAGAGTTATGAAGAATTAAATGCACCATCTCTCGAAGAAGCCGACGATAATTTCAAACAAATATTGATATCTTCATTGAAAGATAAAGCGGTAAATAAAAAAGCTCTGGGAGTAGGATTGACACTGTTAGTAAATGAAATGGTTGATCATGATGATATAGTCATCAAAAGATTACAGGCAGGTAAAAGAACAGATAGACAAGGTGAGCGATCAATAGACGATTATTGGAATGATCTTTATAAAGAACACGAACTTTTAGAAAGCTACTTTGGCAGGAGGTTTATACCATATACAGAGTTTGTAATTACTGATACTAATTTCGGAGATCCAGATCCGGAAGGTTTGTCTGTGATTCCGGATCGAGAATATGTTATGGTTCAGGAAAAAATTTCAGGAGAAAAATTAGAATTATGGAAACTATACAGTTCCAAATACGAAATACCGCCTTCTACACCAGGACTCAAACCCGAAGTTATAGCATATATTAAAATTTATGAAGACATGATGAGAAGAGAAGGACTTATTCCTGAAGATCAGATTATGATCAATTACCCTACAGGAGAGGTAACGATAAGTGATACAAATCATATGCGGTCATTCAGAAACTATATTGACAAGTCAAAGGATTTATTAGACGAACTTGGTATTGGAGATCAGCCAGAGTTAACACCGGAATTGTTGGCGAATATATTAGTAGAAAAAGTCCCTGCTTTTTTTGATTTAAAGGGCGCAGATTATACTCAAATTATGCAGGCTTGTAGTGAATCGTCTCCGTACTATAAGCAAGCCATGAAAGAAATAAATGTAAGACATGTTAAAAATTTAAAAGCTTTGACAAAAGCTGTAGAGTGTTTCTCACCCGAAGGGGAACATAACAGGTATGTTCAGGCTCTTATGCAAAAATTTGAGATTACCGATGATCAGCTTAAGTAAGTAGTGAACAATAGATAAAAAATTAGAGTATACTTTATTTAAGTTTGGAATATTGAATAAGTTACGATACATTTCGGAAAATGCATGCAAGCAGGTAGAGTAAAGGAAGAAGCTGTAGAAGATATTGTCTCATTTTAAAACCGATGTTCAAAATGTAAAGGAAATACTGAATTCAAACAAGAGAAGTCTGTTTAAAAAAGCTTTACTATTTTATACTCCCTTCACCAACTGCGGTAGCATGGATTTGACTGATGGCTTGTAGTCGTAATTTGAGCGTGAGGAGAGCCAGAGTTTGATCATTGATATCGTTTTATTTAGTCTTGATGCTTTTCTTCCTGCACGTTTTATCCCTTCACGATGGAAGTAAAGTGACTGTTTAATGTTTGCTATCTTGCCATATTGGAAGAATTTGACAAAAACTTCAGTATAAATAAATGGATATTTATTGTTTCTAAAATAAAGCAAATCTTTCGGGAGGAGTGTTCGGTTGATCATGACTGTTTCAGGTTGAAGAGAAGATGTGTGAATGAGTGTATCATAGATCGTTTCATGCTCTTCAGGAAGATCACTTTTCTCAAGCCGTTTATTTGAGTCATCAATCCTGGTGTACTGAGTGCCAACGGCAACTGTTCTCGGATTGTTCAGTAAGAAGTTTACTTGGCGTTTGAAGCGGCTTATTGCGTTAATATCATGGGGATTCATAAAGGCAACAAATTTCCCTCGTGCGCGTTTAATCGCTCGGTTATAGCAGACTGCTAATCCATAACGCTTTTTATTAGAATAAATTTCAAAATTATCAAAATTTTTCTTATACTGTCGAAGGACTTTTAATGAATCGTCACGTGAGTGGTCATCAATTGCAATAATCTGTAGATCTCGATGAGTTTGCAATTCGAGACTTGACAGACAATCCGGCAAATATTTACTTGCATTATAAACAGGTAGAATAACAGTGACAACAGAATCTTTGAATTTCATATGGGTATTTTTGTAGAGCTCACGAAGGGCAGAAGAATTTTTGTCTGTTTTATTTCATGGCAGGAGAGGCAATCCTACACAATTTTGTTTTTCTTGTCAAGTTTTAGGCACAAAAAATGGTCAAAATGGTCATATGGTTTTATCGTTGAATTTTTTGGTAGACTCTTTTTAGTGGGTTTTGAGTGGAAGTTTCGTTTTGCCTCTCAATAAAAATCCTAATGCTGCAAGAAGCACTAAGCTCGGTAATGTCCAATCCGCTGGTCCTGTATCTGGAGTAGTTTTTGTCTTTACTGGAGAGTATACCGGATTTGCATTTTGCGATGGGATATTCTCAATAAAAGGTGCTGGAGTTGGCCAAACTGTTGGGGTTATGCAAAGCTGCTGTGTCGTTGTTCCACCGTTATTAAGCGTAAAACAGCTCCCATCAGCAAATATCTGCTGTGGGCACAAACAAAAGACAACAATTGTACATAGTATGACTAAAAATATCTTCATAGAGCTTGTTGCTACTCTACATGACTAGGTAAAAAATGTCAATAGTATTTTAAATCCTTTCTTGACATTAGCATAGGCAAGTTATTACTATAAAAGAAGAGAATGAAAAAGTTTGCAGCCAGTCTATCTATTATTGTTTCCACAATGAGCTTTGCTCAAACAGCTTTTGCAGATGAGCCACTTTGTCCGACGGGGACATGGAGTAGTTTGTGCAATATAAATGCCAATCATGCAGGAGGTATCGTAGGTGCTGTTGTCCAATTACTTCTCATTATTGCGATTCTCATTTGCTTAATTTTCCTTGTATGGGGCGGCGTACAATATATTACATCTGGCGGCGATAAACAAAAAGTTGCAGCCGCACGGGGGAGATTATTCGCAGCAATAATCGGACTGGTTATTTCTTTATTGGGATTTTTTATCGTCAACACCGTACTTGTCTTTTTTACAGGGAATGGGCTATCATCATTAAAGATTCCAAAACTTTATGGGAATTGATTTATTCGCGTTGCGCTTGATCGTATCAGACGCGACTTGACAAAAAAAACAAAATATGATGTAATACATGCATAATTACGCGTCCGAAGCTTCTTTATATAGTTTTCCCGTAACAATGGTTAAGTTAATTTAATTCATATTTTCCATTTATCAGTTTCCATATAACAATAAACGTCTATGACAACTAAAAAAACACAATCCAAAACAATTGATGAGCTTATTGGCAAACCTGAGTTAGACACGGTTGCTGAAGAAAAAAAAGAAACAACGTCTGATGTTGCAATTGCTGATGCACCTTCTGAAAAAGTTGAAGAAGCACCTGCACGACCTCATAGAATTCATATTGGCGGTGACAGAGCAGGAGATAATGGTTCGTCTTCTCAGCAATCATATGGTCATTATCAAAATCAGCAAAACACCCCAACTGAAGAAGTGAAGGGTTTTCTTGACACACAGCCTGAAGGTCATGGATTTTTACGACCTAAATTTATTCATTCAAATCGTGATATTTATATTTCACAATCTCAAATACGACGTTTCATGCTTAGACCTGGCGATTTGGTAGAAGGGATTGCTCGTCCGCCAAAAGACACCGAGCGATATTATGGTCTCCTCAAAGTTGAAAAAGTAAATGGTATTGCCGCAGATGATGCTGTCAGACGACCATATTTTGACGATTTGACACCAATTTATCCTAACAAGCAAGTATTATTAGCAACTGATACAACGCCCTTGTCAACAAGAATGATTGATCTCATTGCGCCAATTGGATTTGGTCAGCGCGGAATGATTGTCTCTCCACCAAAAGCGGGAAAGACAACAATTTTGAAAGATATCGCTGCGGGTATTTCAAAGAATTTCCCTGATGTGCATTTGATGGCAGCACTTATTGGCGAGCGGCCGGAAGAGGTAACTGATATTAGCATGTCAGTCCGTGGAGAAGTTGTTGCAAGCAATTTTGATGAACCACCTGAAAATCAAACACGTGTTGCTGAGATTACCTTAGATCGTGCAAAGCGATTGGTTGAATTAGGCAAAGACGTTGTTATCCTGCTTGATTCAATTACGAGACTTGCTCGAGCATACAATCTTGCCGTTGAGCCAAGTGGAAGAACACTTTCGGGAGGATTTGATCCAGCAGCACTGCATCCGGCAAAACGTTTCTTCGGCGCGGCACGCAATTGCCAAGAAGGTGGCAGCTTAACAATCATTGGGACTGCACTTATTGAGACAGGCTCTCGAATGGATGATTTAATTTATGAAGAATTCAAAGGAACCGGTAATATGGAATTGCATTTGGATCGACGTTTGGCAGAGCGACGTATTTTCCCTGCAATCAATATAGAACGATCCGGAACTCGTGGAGAAGAGCGAATCCTTGCGGAAGATGCCTACAAGAAGATTGTAACGATGCGCCGCATGATGGATATGCTTGGAGCAGATGAGCGGACAAGTATTTTTGTTGAGCGTCTTGGCAAAGCAAAATCAAACGACGAATTCCTCGAAACTTTGGGTAAATCATAATGGTTTTTAGCCTCAAAATTTGACTCAAAAGGTCAAATTTGGTACTATCATCCTTTGAAACCGGCACTGTCCCTTTCCCGATTTGGTCGGGACCAGTATGAGCTTTACTGTGCTGTTACCGAAATCTGCATATGCATAGAAGGTCTTCTCACAAATTTGCTTTGTTGGTTGCAAATATCACAAAGGAAACAAAAGAATTCTCTGAATTTCTATTTTATTACGGCAAAAAAAAGCTGATTAATTTTTCCGTCCGCTTTGAAAAGAATAAGAATACCCTTGTTAAATTTTTTCTTATGAAACGCGGCCGCTACAACAGGCCGTTTTTACATTTGACCACCATGGGCGTTCTCGGAATAGGAGTTCTGATTGCGCCTTTTTTGGCTGAAACATACCCCATTTTTGCTGATCAAACGAATAATTTATCTTTAGCTTCCTCATCAGCTGAAAAACAATCAGCGCTTACTGGCGAAGAAGTTTTCCAAACCAATATCTCAAGCAAACCTAGAGATAAAATTATTATCTATCAAGTTGAGCGGGGAGATACCTTAGGAACAGTTGCAAACAAATTTAATATTTCAGCAAATACTATCCGTTGGGCAAACAATCTCAACACTGATACATTAACTGTTGGTCAGTCACTTCAGATATTGCCCGTAACTGGAATCGCCTATAAAGTGCAAAGTGGCGATACTGTTTACACAGTTGCAAAGAAATATAACATTGATCCGCAAAATATTGTTGATTATCCGTTTAATGAATTTGCTGGTAATGGAGTAAAGTTTGGGTTAGTAACAGGGGAAACACTTATTGTTCCTAACGGTATTGAACCTTCAGCACAAGAGACAGTAAAACCATACGTCGTTGTGGCAACTGGTCCTATACCTGTTACTAATGATGGATTTACGTGGCCGACACAAGGTATTATTACTCAGTTTGCTTCTTTCTATCATGTGGCGCTTGATATTGCGGCACCAATTGGGACACCACTTATTGCGGCAAGCAGCGGCACCGTAGATTATGTAAGTGTAGGAACGTATGATACGGGATATGGTAACAATGTTTGGGTAAACAAAGGAGATGGAGTTCGATATCACTATGCACATATGGAATCAGTTAATGTTTCTGTTGGTGAACATGTTACGGGTGGACAGACAGTCATCGGTTGGATCGGTGTGACTGGTAATACAACAGGTCCTCATGTCCATTTCGAAATCCAGGTAAACGGTCAATTAGTGAATCCACTCCCATATCTGCAATAGTATAAAACAAAGAATTTAGCCGTGAAGTAAGAAATTTATAACTATGTCCTATTGCAACATTGTATTTGTCTAAGGTACAATTAATATAATGCAAAGGTATACTCACCAGATAATAGAGAAGGCTCGCGAACTGAGAAGTTTGGGGAAAACGTATACTGAAATTAAACTAACACTACAAGCAGATATTCCTAAAAGTACTTTTTCTTCTTGGTTTAAAGATATCAAGCTTCCAGAGTACTATCGGCAAAAGATTATCGATTTGAATGGAGTTCATCTTAGCAAAGTACGTTACCTAGCTCGTGAAGCTAATAAGATAAGAAGGGAACAATATCTGAAAAAAATTAATGAGATGAATATTCCTGTTGCACAAACAATATTAAATAAAAATACTGCTAAAATAGCTTTAGCTATGCTTTGCTTAGGTGAAGCATCAAAATCAGGACACAGTTCATCTTTTTATTTTGGAAATTCCGATCCAAAAACTATTGTTTTATTTCTTGAGCTGCTTAAGGCATGTTATAATTTTGATCTTAAAAAAGTAAGATGTACAGTTCAATGTAGAGCCGATCAAGATATTCAGGCACTAGAAAAATTTTGGAGAGAGACAACAAGCATACCAAAAGAATTGTTTTATAAAACTCGGGTGGATAAAAGGACAATTGGAAAAGCAACAAAAAAAAGCAATTATAAAGGAGTTTTGAGAATTGATTATTTTGATTATAATGTGCGTTATGAATTGGAATCTCTTGCGAGCTTAGTATATAATCAGCTAACTTAAGGGCCCGTGGTATACCGGTAACACATCGCTATGGCATAGCGAAATAGAGGGTTCGATTCCCTTCGGGTCCACCAAGTCATTCTCGGCTTCGCTAGCTTATATTTAAGAAGCAGAGAATGACGAGGTAGTCGAGTGTGACTCTATAAAATTATATGTTCATCTGTTCATATTGAGTGAAAGTCAGATGTTTTATTTTATAAAAATATATAATTAGGGCCGATAGCTCATCTGGTAGAGCGCAGCATTCGCATTGCTGAGGTGGGGAGTTCGAGTCTCCTTCGGTCCACAAAGTGGGCGACATCTTCGACATTCGCACCTGCCTGCCGGCAGGCAGGTTGCACAGTCCCGAGTTCGATTCTCGGTAGGTCCACACACGAATAGATTTAAGAAAAATGATTAAAGAATAAAGAAAGCAGTGATACTTAGACTCCTTATTATATAGTAAAAAATATTTAGTTATAGTCTCTAGACTGGTAAATAAAATAACTGCAGTCCGTACAACGCATGGAGAAATTCATATGTCATAATCTGTGGAATACTCTTTTTATTACACATCACTGCCATAAGCGCTTTGGAGAAGGTGAGATCAACTGAGTTACCAGTTTCAATAATTTTGATAGCTGCTTTAATATCTGCATTTTCCGGGGAAATTATATTGATACCACTTAGATCGAGTGCTCGAAGAAAATCTCTTGCTAGGGAAGGGCTTATGGTGTTGTAAATGTTCATATATGTTTCATTGACAGTGAGAGGGTTGGTGTAGAGTTGATATTGCTCCTGTGCAAAATATCGAAAGAATGCAGTTGCTTGAACATGTTTTTTATTGACACGATCAATAAAGGACATAAAGCCATCAGATGCGATATAAACTTTTTTACTTACCATAGTTTTTTAGATGACAAATGATACGTCTTTTCAAAAAGACAGGCCTTAAATCTCATTTCAAGTCCAACCCTGCTCCTCTTCCTTGCAAACGAAGGAAGGGATCGTCTCGGGTAAATTGCTTATCCATTAATCGGGTATTTTTAAAAATTTTCGGTTTTTGTTCGGTAATAGTAACTTCTTTGTGAAAATCCTGCAATGCGTTTTCATCGACTCGGATATTGCCACCAACTTTAACTGCTTTTAATCGCTTGTCGCGAATATAGCGCCTAACGGTTAAAGGATGTACGCGTAAGATGAAAGCTACTTGTTTGACGCTGAGTAGGTTATTCATAAAGCATGTATATCATAAATCCTCTGATGATCAGAGTAAAGTATACGTTTTTATAACTAATTTAAATATACAATATTATGCAATCATAAGCAATAATATATAAAATGTGAAAACATTTGACATATCTTTTCACAGTCCTCTATAGTAATAAAGGACATATGATACTGCAAGAGATAATAAGAAACATATTTCTTTATAATGGTTTAATCGAGCCATGGCTTCAATTGGTAAAGGAAGCTCTTTTTAGTCAGAATGATGGTGTTTTATCTTTTGAGGCTAATTCTCTCAATAAAATATCATTGTTTCCTCGCGTAGCACAAACTGGAACTCATACTATAACCGAAAAAAAGATAGCTTTATCAAGCTATTTTGAAAGAGAAACTTTCTGTATAACAAAAAAATCTGCTTCAACTGGCAATACTGTCATAAGTTTGCTAGCAACGGAAAACATTGTTGAATTAGGAAGAAATAGTTTTTCGACGAATATTTCAAGCATGAATTTCTTGAATGATTCTCATTCAGTAATGTTGACAACAACTACAGGGTTCTTTATTGAAAATACACAATTATTTTTCTCTCATGAGACTCATGAGAAGAGAGAATATCTGGGCGAGTTCTCTCTTCTTCATGAAGAAAATCTAATGAATAGTTTTATAGAAAGGAGGTGACTAACATGACATTAATAAAGAATCGATTACAAGAATTGTTTAACGATATTAGAATCTTATTTGCGGCACCTGTTTATTAGATAGCATGTCCATTTGGGCTAGGCAGTGATATTTCTTCTTATCGTAAACAAAGTGATAAGGAGAAATATAAGACCAGGAGCCTATTTGATGTTGATTGATCAGTGTTTGGCTTGACAAGTATTTTGGCTGTCCTTCATAATAATGCTACTATGTTCCACGTTACGCAGAATCTATTTAAGGACATCAAAAAGACCGGACAGACAGCACAACTTGGATTTTCATCTCGATCACTCATAATCATTATAGCTTTTGGTATCCTATTGATAGCTGCAATTGGATTCGCCATCTATTTTTATATCCAATATCAACAGACACAAATACAGCTCAACAGATCGACTCAATCAAATGAACAGGCAGCGTTGATAAATGAAGTAGGCAAGTTGATTGTTTTGCCGTCTAATGAACAACCAGAAATAGCGACTGTTTCGGACATAAACAAATTGAAAGGTCAGTCTTTCTTTATAAATGCTAGAAATGGTGATAAGGTCTTAATCTATTCAAAAGCGCAAGAGGCGATTCTCTATGATCCGGTTGCAAATAAGATAGTTGCAGTAGGGCCAATTGCTTTAACGCAAGTTACTCCAACAGAAAGTGTTACCCCAACAGCCGTACCAGTTAATGTAGCGCTCTATAATGGGACAACAACCATTGGTTTAACGGAGACTATTGCTCAGAAATTGAAGATAAAAATGCCCAATGTAGTTGTCGTAGAGAGAAAAAATGCCGTAAAATCAACATATACATCAACCATTGTCATTGACTTGTCTGCCGACAATGCAGGCCATGCCGGTAAAGACGCTACAGAGGCCGCAGAACTTTCAAAAATACTTAATGGAAAAGTAGGTAAGTTACCCTCAGGTGAACAGAAGGCAACAGGTGCCGATTTGCTTGTTATTTTAGGAAAATAGGTTAGTATCTGTATTTTGTATGAGGTATTTGGTATAATGCCAATAGTATATACTAGTACAACCTGCCTGCAGGTAGGCTTGAACTAGTAATTCCAGAGATTCTAGGACAACGTTTACAGGTTTCAACCTCACGTCTAGTCATTTAGGATTACAAATATGGAAGACAAAGGGGGTGAATCCTAAGTGGCAAAAGATAAGACAATTCAGTGTAAAGACTGCGGCAAAGATTTCGTTTGGACCGAAGACGAACAAGCTTTTTATCAAGAAAAAGGCTTTAATGCTCCATTACGTTGTAAAGAATGCCGAGTGAAAGCTCGTGCAAACTTCAACAACGGCCAAGGAGGAGGAGATCGTGGACAACGACAATCATTTCCAATAACATGTTCTCAGTGTGGAAAGCAAGATACAGTACCGTTTGAGCCTAAAGGCGATAGACCGGTGCTTTGTCGTGATTGCTTTAGAAAGCAAAGAGAGCAATAACAACACTAATTCATGCTTCACTGCATGTTTTGACGCCTCGCTTACCACGTTTAACGTGGTAAAAGAAAGCCTAGCTTTCTCAGCGGGGCGTTTGTTGTGTTACTGAGATATTAGTGATGTTTATGTACATATTAATTTATAGATATATATATTAATATATATATTGATATCTTAACATTCCTCCTTTGATATTCTTCAGAACTGTATTGTGAAATATTCTTTAATTGAAGACTAACTCAATTAATCTGTTGTATTTTTGTTAACTATTTAGTTGGAGCTGGACTAACTGCTGGAGTAGTAGTTGCTGTTGATGGAGTAGGTCCTTGAACTGAAACGGTTGGTGCAGGGATTTTCTCTTTAGGATTGTGTGGAGGCAATGTCGTTCCGGATTTGTTTACCGTAATTGGTTGTTGTTCATTCTGCGGAACAGGACTTACTTGTGGGCTTTTACCAGGTTGACTGTTGCCATTTTTGGAAGCGGCAATTTGGTTATTTAATGCAGTTATATCATTATTAATCAGTTTAGTATTTGTTGCGTCTCCGGTAACAAGTTGTTTTACTGTCTGGAATGCTGTTAGGGCATTTGTATATTGTCCCTCTTGAGCATAAGCATGTCCTAAATTGTAGTAGGCATTTGCATAATTGGGTTTGAGATTAACAGCAATAGTGAATTCACGAATAGCATTATCATATTGACCTAATTGATAATATACCCCTCCTAAATTAATATACTGTTGCGGATTATTTGAATCGAGAGCAATTGCTTGGTTTAGCGTAAGAACAGCGAACTGGTCTGCGTTCTGACCAAATCCGATAAGGCTTCTATAAATAGATGAAAGATTATTCCAATCAAATGAGGTGTTTGGTGCGATTGTCACAGCTGCTCTTCCTGCATTGATTGATTGTTGAATAAGAGTTAAGATGTCTTTTTGTGTCTGAGCACTAGGAGAAGAATTCTTTGGCTGGTTTACCGCTAAAGCATTTGCAAGTGCAAGATTGGTGTCAGAGAAAGAACGATAGTAAATGTCTCTATAGGGAAACATAGTAATCGCAGCTGTCTGCAGTTGGTATGTTGCAAGGCCGTTATTCTCCGATTCTGCGACAAGTGACTGTTGGAAAGTAACATCAGACAGTATAAATCTTGTTGAAAAGTACAATGGTACTGCCAAGACTATTAGTATAATAATGAAGAATATGACGGGAAAGATTCTGCTAATTTTGCGCTCTGTTGGATTTTGTTGAGCATGGACACTCGATCCTGCAGAGAAAAGACCTCTTTTTATAGCAAATAATGAGAATTCCGCTTCGCCGAATTTTTGCGGGTTATTTTGTATACAAACAACGGCAAAGAGAGATAAAAGAATAAAAAGAAGCCCTGTAAGCGTGAATGAAAAAGGGAGTGCCAATGAAGCAAGCAGAGCCAACATGAGAGGAAGAAAGAAATTCTTTTCTTTTATCACGCGGTAGATGATCATTCCGTAAACAGCTATGCCAAGAATTCCTGTTGTTGCTAAAAGTTCCAATGCAAAACTGCTTGAGCGGAAAAAGGTAAATGCCCATAAAGCATCGTTGGCATTATAACTTGCGGATTTAAACATGGTGAAATCATTAAGATATGTGCCATAACCACTTCCAAGAAGCAGGCTCTTAAATACGTTGTTTTGTGAAATTGCCGCAAAAGCAGTTTGTAAACCAATATCAAAAGGAAGAATCAACGGCTTTTGAGTGGTAAAGAGCATGTAAACAGTAAGCCCAAGTCCGACTGCAATAATAAGAAAGCCGATACCAAATAATCCCATGGACATTGGAGCTTTTTTGTGGTGAGCAGTTCCTTCAGTTGAAAACGGTGAACCATTTGACCTTTTCGAATCACTCATATGATTGATATATTCATAGCCGAAATAACCTGCAATTGGTAATATAAGTGCGTAATAGATTGCTTGATCGAGAAGAGAACCAAACGTGGTGAAGTAGGTTGCATGCGTGTATGCAAAAGGCAAAAGATATACCTTAAAGAATGAAAAGAGAGTAAACAGTGAAGAAACTACTGCGCCAATGGTAAGTGTGCCAAGCAGGAAGAGCAGTTGTTTTTGATTGCTTACGACATTAATAATGACAAAATAGAGGAATCCTACAAAGAGAATCGGGGCAAATGCTGTTAAAGCATCAGCTTTGTTGGTGCTAAAGATTGCAGAAGCTAGTGTTATGAGAATAAATAAGAACATTGGAAGGCCAAATGGTGAATTTCTCAATCGTAATCGTCCTTCAACAATTGTTTTAATGCCAAAGATAAGAAGAGCGAGTGAGCTTAATGCGATGAGAAGGAATTCTTTTGGTTCAACAAATGCGTCGGTGGTTGTACTAAGAAATAAGATTGGGAAAAGAACAAAAAGTATCCCAACGATGAGAAGGCTTACGTTTTCTAAATAGGATGAAAAATTTTTCTTACGTTCAGGCATAATAGGGAATACAAACCTCTTTCCACTGTACCAACTCTTTTTGTATAATGTCAAGGATAACTTTACTATAGCAAAAATAGATTAAAGAATTGCTTTCCGGCAGGCAGATTAAGGATTGAAGAGTAAAGAATATCTTCAATCATTAATCATTAATCTTAAATCTAATTTACTATCCACCAATTAAATCCAATATCTTTTGTTATGCTCGTTGGTATTTCAACGGTAAACGAGCCTTGCGATCCATTGTTTGGATCTTGAATTGTTTGTCTGGCAAGATAGGGCGTGACAGTATCAGTATTTGAAGTTGGCGTAATATAAATAAGTGAATGAGCAGTTACAAATTGTGTGATAATGGTTCGTTGCGTCTCATAAGCACTGATGACTCCTGTTCCTGCAGATCCATTAGCCACAGTTTCGGTCATCGAAGTATCAGCTTGTGCACCACGGATAATTGAGAAGCCATTGCTTGCAACAGAATTAAATTTCGCATCACCTGAAGAAGTCAGATCTCCAGATTGATTAATTTGCAAAACGCCACTGCCTGTTGCATTGGTAATAATAAGTGAAGAAGCTGTTTTGTCTGCCTTATTTTTCAAGTTGATAATAAGATCATTATTCGGAATAGGCGCGATAATGCCTGCGGCAAGCTCACCTTTGACAGCTACGTTATGTGAGAAGACTGCATTGCCGTTGACCTGAAGGTTGCCTTGCGTGTCAATTGCCACTAATCCTCCCATGAAAAGAATATTGCCTTGACGAAGCGGCTCGATATTGAGATTTGAGCCGATGGTGTTTATTGCGTCAGCCGTAATTTTTAAATTATTATTCACTGAAATAGTCCCTTGTACTCCGACATCTGTCAGGCTCGTTGGGCCGAGTGCCACGAGCCCTTGATTGAATGTGCCGAAGCTTGCTTGAAGATTTGGGACATTTTGTAATTGGCCACTTAAACTCGCGGCAGGCTCAAAAGTATTGGTATCAATATTTTCTGAGTCGATATTTCCAGAATCACTTGCCTGAAGTTGTGTATCGTCTGCCGTTGGTATTGGACTAATGGTCGGCGTTGCAGAAATAGTGGCTGCCTCTGCGCTTTGTGTCGCTATACTATTATATATATTATATACAACGGTCGCTGCGGGGCTTGCGTTTCCATTGTTTGCAGTTTGTACGGCAGCACTTTGACTGGCGTTTTGCGTTGGTATTATCGATTGCGATATGTTTTGATCTGCTAATTGAGCAGAATTACTTGCAACAGGGCTAAGAATCTGAGGCTTTTGAGGGATCTGTGCTAGATGTTTGTTGAGTCGCTGTTCTACTATCTGATCGACAATCTGCGTAATGTAATCCTTAAGCGTTTCACCGCCGATTGTTATATTATCTGTCGCGACGGAAAGCGACTGTGTTGTTAGTGTTTGAACTTGCACTGCACCCAATTGAATGGTTCCTGCAATATTTGAGAGGAATTCTGCAAGATTGGTTGAATTCATGGGTTGATTCATGGTTTGGGTAGTGTTATCATTTACTGTTGCCGATTCGCTAGCAGCCATGATATTTCCACTATCAGTGATTGCAGTTGGAGATGTTTGAGAGGAGAGGTTCACAAAAACCATTATCTGACCCACATCGTTAGGGTTTGGATCAGTATAGGATTCAAGAGCTTTACCGATGATTTGTCCAGAGCCGCTTGCATCCATAGCAACACCAGGAATTGAAGAAGAGGTGATATTATCTCCGGCTTTGATAGCACCGTTAATGCTTGAAATTTTCACCGGGACTCTCCCTTGGAGCGCGACAGGATAAACATAAAGATGAGTCGAGTCAGCTTTAGCATCAGAATTTAAAGTAATTCCAGGTTTAGTTGATATGATTCCGATAAGCTCTTTCTGGTAAGGCGTTGTCGATTCACGAATTGCTTCAGTGTTTCCTTGCCCTTCAAGAGTGACGACATTGCCTGGTTGAAGCTGTTGTGATGAGACATAATTCTCAGCAAGGTCAGCAGGTGCGGCTTGATAAGAAGCTGCATAAATTGTTCCTGGGCTTGCATTACAGGTAGTAGAGCTGTCTTGAACACACATCGTTCCAAAAACATTTAATATTTTATTTGCATCGTCCCATGAAAAGCTTCCTGCATCTTGAACCATTTGATTATTGCCATTGATGAAAGGAATGCCATTCGGGCTAAAGTCGGGAAGTGTTAATTTTTGTCCCGAGCTGATAGTTAGTCCTGCATTAGCAGTAATGAGTCCATTGGCAGTAACAGATCCTTGAACGGACAAACTATTATTGATTGATGTGATGCCGCTTGATCCTCCCAAAGAAATAATAGACGCATGATCGCCGATGCTAAGGCTCCTGACACTAGATCCTGCTATATCAAAGACTGTCGAATTAGTGTTTATAGTATCACCATCGAGGATAAGATTACCCTTTATAAACTCATTACCATTGGTATCAATGGTGAATTTATCAGTTCCATGACTCTTTCCGCTAATGATTTCGCCTGTACCGTTTTGGTTGACAGTAAGGGCTGATTGACTACTTGAGGTAGCAAAAACTGACAGTAAATCATCGACCTCCAGGGCACCTGGGATACCTGATGGTCCGGTATAGTTTGATATATTTTGAATAGGTTTTTCAAGATCAATAATTCCCGATCCGTCAGGAGCAATTTTTATATCGCCATTTGATCCAGAGTTTGTAGTAAGCGATAGTGTTTGACCGATTATACTAAATTGGCCTCCAGTTGCCTGGAAGGTATGGCTTGAGTTTCCACCTATAGTTAAATTGCCAGAAGAATCAAGGGCAAGAAGCACATTTTGAGCTACATCAGGATTATCAGTGATAGGCGGGAGCCCTTCAACAGTTTGCGAATTAGCAGCATATTCGGTCGTTGGAATTTGTTGTCTAGGCGTGAGTTCTTGATTGTTCCCTACGGTGAGTCCAATATAAAGCGAAGGATTATTGGTGAAGACATTTTGATCTAATCGATTTCTTTCACCGAGAGTTGCAGTGAAGTGTCCGTTTTGATCCGGTTTGATATCTTGAGTTTCTTGCCAAAGAAGTGCAGCACCTGATGCAGCGGGGCTATTATACAGAGCAAACCGCAGAGGTGTCTCTGCGGTTATGGGTGTGTCGGTGTTATCGAGTAGTCTTCCTTGGAAGGATAGTGTCCGTGGTGGCGCAGTGTCTTGAGCTGCGAGAACTGCTTGTTTTTGGCTTGAGCCTGTTCCATACCAGGTTATAAATAAAGTAGCTCCTGAAATAACTGTTGCCATTATCAGAATGCCGATATGTAAGTAATGGACAAAAGCAAAAGAATGATAGTTTCTGTACCAGTTTGGTCTAGTGTATCGAATGTGATAAAGAACTTTTTGCTTCCAGTCCATGCTTTGAGTCGAAAGTTTTAAAGGAGCATAGAGAGCTTTGGCAAAGTTATGAACTGTTTCAGGCTTGGAAGCTATTCGATATTGTTGTATTTTGTCCAAAACCGAAGCTAAATTAGCAGATCGTGGTGGCATAATGCTTGATGCTTTTGGGATAATTGTTTTGACTGATACTCCTGTAGGAATATATGAAGAAGTCTTAAGAATAGTCTTTACTGGCGCAAAAATTGTTTTTTTTCCGCTTTTCCAGATTGAATAATGAATAGCTTCGGCAACATGGGCTATAGGACCAAAAAATAGCAAATCAGTACCTAGATTGATAGCTTTTGTAGTTTTTTGCATCAATCTGAAAGGGGCAAACCGTGAATAATTGGTTTTAATTTTTTCGTCTTCTTCAGACATTCCCTGCAAAACCGTTAACGGTAATTCAGGCATTTGCACTTGAACAGGCGGATTTTCTTCTTTGATTTCGACTTTTTTATTTTCAGGTTCTGAGTATGGCTGGATAAGAATATCTTCGAGTATTCCTTTTTCATTCAACCATCGTACGTATCTCCGTAGTGATGAAAGTTTACGGTTAATGGATATAGGGGAGAGTTTGGCTTCGTTCAGGAGCCTTGTCTTATACTGTTCCAAAACGTAATTATCAATCGATTGCAGTAGATTGCTATTTTGAGGCTGATTAGCTTCAGAATTACCTTTACTCGTTACTTGTTCTAGCCAGTCAATAAATTGTCTAAGATCTGCAAGGTAATTTTTTATTGTTAGCCTGCTTGCGTGTTCGGTGAAAAGATAATTTTTAAATTCTTTAAAGAAAAATGGATCAGTTTGAGGCTCTACTTGTTGAAGGAGTGAAAACGGGTTGGTATTTATGGCTCCAGATTCTTCTAGAAAGCTTGTGAATTTGCGAAGAGAAGAAAGATATCGTTTTATCGAACTGGCTGCTGAGAGAGAACTCTGTCCTGTTAATTGGATTTCATTCTGATAGCGACAAATGACTTCTTTGTTAAGCCATTGCGGATTAAAAGGTGTTTGATAAGTATTTTCAAACCAATTAAAGAACCTTCTTACATCAGAAAGATAATTCTTTATCGTTAGATGACTGGGCGGATTTTTTTGTGTCAGTAAATGATTTTTAAATTCTTTTACTATATCCATGTTTTTACCTCTGTGAAAAGTCTATTAATTTTACACTTGGAAAATTTCGTATAGCTTCGAGATTATACTGATTATACCGATTATCAATAGAGTTTATCTTTATTAATTCCAGGATATAAAACTTGCATACACATTGTCAAGCCAGGAAAAACTGAATTGATACAGTGTGATATTATTTGAAATAATAAAAAAATGATTCCTCCTCATTATTCACTGTGAAAAGCTCATGAAAACATAAGATAGGGTTGTGAAAACAAAAATGTTCATATATTTTTCTATTATATAAGACATTTTTGAGGCTAAATAATTTTTTTATTAAGTTTTTGCATTAAGATAATTTTTTTATTTATAAAGTCTAAAAGATATGGGGTATTTATTGTGCAATGTAAAAAGTAATAGATTTTTTGCATATAGGTGCGATTTATTCTCTTTATAATAAGTAATATAGAGTGATGTGCTAAATTGGCACAGATAAGGTTCTTATGCTAGCATATAGAAAAGCTCATTTGTATTGATATAACAGTGTAAAGCTTAGATTTTTAGCACAGATGATGGGTGAGCCGTTAGCTTGTTTCGCAGAAAAATAAATAGCATCAAGAAGCAGCAGATATACCTATATTTAATATAAGAAGTATTACAAATACATACTATATCCAAAAAATAGACTATACCGTCGTATTTTTTAGCTTGTGAAAAATAATTTGAAGATAGGAGTACTTTTTTACTTACTTAAAACTCTTAGCCTCAAATATGAGTCATAAGATGACAGTTTTTTTGTCAGGAATTAATGTAAAAAGAGAAAATTATTTCATAAAGGACTATTTTCCTATAGTTTAAATAAACGATAGCTAATTCGGTTAATAAAAATATCTTGTATTTAATTACCGAATGAGCTAATAAGTGATAATTATACTTTATTCGTCTATAGTTTGATATACTTGCACGAATTTTAGCAATCATAATCTTTTAATTGCTTGGAAATAGCGTAGCCAATGAATTGCTATCCTAATAAAAAGCATAATAGTTCTTAATTAGAAATTAGAGGTTGTTTCATGTTTAAATGAAGTGGAATTTTGATTTAGCAACGAGGAAAAGGGATTATGAATTTTATTTTCCGTAATGATATATTTTTATATATTACCTGATGTATTTATGATATCTTGCTGGATATAACTATAGCAAATTAACTATTTAGTGAATTGAAACAAAGTAGGCATAAAGAAGGAAAATATTAGCAAATTATGTTTGCTAGTGATAAGTGAAAAAAATATTGATTTTACAATCTAAACACTAGTTTTTGAGGCTAAAACAGCAAAGATGCCTTTTATTTGAGCTAGAAGGCCTGTTTATATCTTATTAGTAATGTTATTGTAATAACTATAAATAGAAAATTAGGTTTATTCAAAGCTAATCTTGTTTGTAAGCCTCATGACATTTTTTTCTTTAACCTCAAATAGATGAGTAAAAGGATTACTAGTCCAATGCTAATATTCAATAAATAATTAACAGGAAGCGCAAAGAATTGAATTGTTCTTGTATATGTTGGGCCATTTGATGAAAGAGTAAGTGATAGCGTGGCTGTATACCTGCCCAAAAGAAAATTTTCAGGCCAGATCAATGTGGTTGAATTCTGTAAAGAGGCGTTAGATGAACCATATAAAGAAGGATTGGCAAAGACATTATTGGTAAGGGTTCTTCCTGTACCTGCAAGGATAGTAGTTGAAGGAATTGTAATTTTGCCGATAGCTTGTCCAAACATGTTTTTTACGAGTATTTGACCATGTGGGGAGATAAAATGTGCACCGCTGTTAAAAACAGTAAGATCGAAGGGAACAGGACCTGCTTCTCGGAGGAACGGAGTACTGAATGTATTGATAGTTCCTTGAGCATTTTCTTGATCTCCAACAGCCAGCAAAACATTTAATGCAATCCCTGTTTGAAGTATTGAGATACTAGATTGATCACTATTGTTTTTATTTGTAATATTTTGATTAATTTCCGAGGTGTTTTGAAGAAAGATTAAAGAAAAATAGTAATCACTGCTTGGCTCATTGGCAGGAAGAATGATATGTAACCTTAGACGGGTGGATTGTTTTGGTCCGAGCAAGAGTGTATTTTGGGAAGTGTTGTTGTTATCGACAATTTGCATTTTTTGAAAAATTTTTTTGTCTTGACCTGAAACCGGTTCTCCATTTTTTAGAAATACAACAGCGCCATTTTGAGATGCCTGCGGATCAATTGCCTTATATCCAATTGTCAGCTCAACTTGTTGATCACTTTGATTTT
Organism: uncultured Gammaproteobacteria bacterium; assembly: GCA_964549385.1. GTDB lineage: Bacteria > Patescibacteriota > Microgenomatia > Levybacterales > UBA12049 > JACDET01. Next base: position 24,739 of record CAZJVI010000002.1, on the reverse strand, counting down.
TAATTATGAAAGGCGCCCAAACATCTGTCGGAGGTTTGGCTTGTATTTTCAAAACAGATGGAGAAACCTCGATAGATGTTCCATCTGCATAAATAGGCGGTGTGAATTGTAAAGTCGGAAGTGAGAAGTAGAGGGTAAGGCAAATGGCAAATGAAGAAAAGAGTAGAGGAAATTTATTATTTTTGTATGATGAAGTGTCTTTCGGTTGACTCAGGATCCTGAGCTTGTCGAATGGGTATTTTTGCGTTTTCATAGATACATCACGATTTATTTTTTATCTTAGAATCCCGGCACTGCTAGATACGTTATACTATTATAGTATGCGCCGGGTTTTTGTGTGCCTGGGATGTTAACTTTATATGTTACGACGGCTTTGTTTGTATGACTGCTATGATTACTGATTAATAATGGTTCGGCAAGCTCATCTAGTGAATCTTCAGGATATTGCTTAAAATAATCTGCATTTGCAAATTGTGGATCACAAAGTGTCGAGTCTTGACTGTCGCAACGATATCCGAATCCATAAGTCAAAGTGTTAGTCCAGACAGCAGCTGTAAAGGAAGAACAATCGCCATCATCACAACTGGTATTTTGAATAATATCATTTTTTATTGTTTCCAATGGACGATTTTCATAGGTAAGTATTTCAGCGCCAAATTGCGAATTCGAAAATGAAATGTTGGATATTCTGGTAACAGGATTTGTAGAAGAAAGGATGCCATAGTCAATGGTATTTTGTGACGTATTTATTGACAGCGAATCATTGGAAGTGTTTACGGTATAATTGGGTCCGGTAGTGAATTCCGGTTGAGGTGCTGAAGTTCCAAGAACTTGAGATGTTTGTTTTGGTCTTTGTGTTGGTTGGGGATTGGTATCGATATTTCCGACATTAATAGAATAACTGCCATTCGAAAGAGTATCACCCAACGCATGCGTTGGGAATAAACAAATAAACAAATAAGCAAATAAACAAATAATAATTGTATGGGGTACTAATTGATAAGAACTGTTTTTTGGAATTCTTAGGGTATTCATTTTTCTTCCTCCATGGTAGTTTATTTTTGTTAAAAAGACAATGTTACTGCAAATAATTCTTAGGTTGCTTAATGGTTATTTTATAAAAGTAATGATTTTTAAAATTCGCAAAGGGACAACTATGTATAGTTACAGGACTTAAATCTTGAGACTCACCAGGAATTTATTTTAAATTAAAAAATATTGTAGTTTTCACGCCTCAATTAAGGATATCATAATATATCATTTTTTGTGAAAATAAATCAGCCTCAGGAGGTAAATTATGCTACAGGATATTGATTTAATTTACTAAATAAGTTTTTACGCATGTAATATTCATCTTTTTCCGAAAAGAGGAGTATGATATACTTCTATTTATGAGCACAAATAAAGCTAAAACAAAAAATATTAAGAAAAAAAGTTATGACCATTTAACGATTGAGCCGAAATGGCAAGCTAAATGGGGGAAGGAGGGTATCTATCAGCCTGACTTCGATACTGCTAAGGCTCCATCAGCTTCAAGGGCTTCAGTAAACGAGGCTAAAAAGAAGAGCAAAAGGTCACGCACACTTTATTATAATTTGATGATGTTCCCATATCCATCAGCAGAAGGGTTACATGTCGGATTTAGTTACACTTCAGGAGGAGTTGATGCATTTGGTCGATTTAAGAGGATGATGGGGTATGAGGTTTTCCAACCAATGGGTCTTGATGGGTTTGGCATTCACTCCGAGAACCATGCAATCAAAACAAATGACCATCCTGTAGATCACGCAAAGAGGACGGAGAAAAACTTTTATAGACAATTACATGAAACAGGAAATGCTTTTGCCTGGAAAAATAAATTGGAGACTTATGATCCTGAATATTACCGCTGGACTCAATGGATCTTTGTACAACTTTTTAAATCAGGTTTGGCTTATAAGAAAAACTCTCCGGTTAATTTTTGCCCATCATGTAAGACCGTTTTATCTGATGAACAAGTGATTGATGGGCAGTGTGAACGCTGCGGCAGTATTGTTGAGAAGAGAGATCTTGAACAATGGTTTTTCAAAATCACGAAGTACGCTGAACCTTTGCTCAATAATATTAAAGATTTGAATTGGAGTGAAAAGGTGCGACTTGCACAGAAAAATTGGATAGGAAAGAAAGAAGGAATTAACATAACATATAAAATCGCCGATAGTAATGAAACTGTTACAATTTTTACAACACGACCTGACACTAACTTCGGTGCAACATTTATCGCACTTGCTCCTGAGCATGAACTCGTTTCAAAGATATTAAAAGGTGTAGTCAAAACTGATGCTCAATTAGTGAAGAAAATCCAACAATATGTTGATAAAGCGATGAACAAGTCGGAAATAGAACGACAAGCAGAAGGGAAAGAAAAGACAGGTGTCTTTACTGGATTATATGCAATGAATCCTTTGACCGGATATCAGATGCCGATTTGGGTTTCTGATTTCGTTCTTGGTGGTTTTGGGACCGGTGCACTGGTTGGAGTTCCTGGACATGATAAAAGAGACTTTGAGTTTGCGACGAAGTTTGGTCTAGAAATTATTCGAGTTGTTGTGGGCAAAGATGACGATGATTCTCCCATTATAAAAATAGAGCAAGTACAGGAAGAAGAAGGAAAGATGATCAACTCAGGTTTCTTAAACGGTATGGATATTCATAAAGCAACTGTTGTGATCATGGATCATATTGAAAAGGAAGGATATGGTAAAAGGGAAGTGACCTATCATTTGCGAGATTGGTTGATTTCACGTCAAAGATATTGGGGGCCGCCAATTCCAATGATTTATTGTGCGGAATGTGCAAAGAGAAAACCTAAGGTTCTATTGCTTCATGGACTAGGAGGCAACAGTGAAGAGAATTGGCTCCCTTGGTTTAAAAAGCTCATCGAAACAAAGGGATATGATGTTATCATTCCTGATTTGCCTAATGCAGATACACCAACGCTTGCAGAGTGGACTGGCGCGTTAAAAAAACTCGGCATCACAAAAAAAGATACTGTATCGATTGTTGCACACAGTCTCGGTGCGCCAACTGCTATTGAATTTATCCGACAAAGTAAATTATCGGTTGAGAAATTGATTCTTGTTGCACCAACTGCAAAAGAACAAGGCGAGAAAAATTGGGAAGTATTGCGAAAAGCTGGATACTATCATGCTGAAAAGGTGATTAAGACATTCAATAAATCAACTGCGAAACTTAACGATGTTGCAAAATCAGTGAACCAGACAGTTTTGTATCTCTCAGATGATGATCCATATATTCCGTTGTCTGTTGAAAAGACATATACCGTTTTGAACCCGCGAGTAAAAGTTTTCAAAAAGCATGGACATTTCAATGCTGGTGCTGGCATTCTTGAATTCCCAACAATTCTTGAGGAATTTCCAGAAGTTGAGGTTCACAATCTCGGCTGGTACCCAGAAGAGAATTTGCCAGTGTTATTGCCATACATTAAAAATTTCAAGCCGCTTGGTACGGGCAAAGCACCGCTTGCGAATCATCCAGAATTTTATGAGACGACATGTCCACACTGTGGTGGCAAAGCAATTCGAGAAACTGATGTTTCAGATACCTTTTTGGATTCCGCATGGTATTTCTTACGGTACTTGGCAACGGATTTGAAACATATTCCATTCCCAATGCCAAAAGAAAAAGCTCAAGAATTTAAAGGCGCTACAAAGGGTGAAATTGAAAGTGCTGAAAAGAGAAGAGTTTGGTTACCAGTGACTTCATATATCGGTGGAGCTGAGCATTCTGTTCTGCATTTGCTTTACTCACGATTCCTCATGATGGCACTGAAGGACATGGGATATGTTGATTTCGAAGAGCCGTTCACGAGGTTCTATGCTCATGGTTTGATTATCAAAGACGGTTCAAAGATGAGTAAAAGTAAAGGCAATGTCATCAATCCTGATGATTATATCCGCAAATACGGTGCTGACACTTTGAGAACGTATCTTTTGTTTTTGGGACCATTTAATCAAGGCGGCGATTTCAGAGACAGTGGAATTGATGGTATGAGCCGCTTTTTGAAGAGAGTGTGGAAGTTGTTGCAGGGAGCAGGGAACGGGGAACAGGGACTAGAGAATAGGGAAAGTTTGAAGATGATGCATGAAACGATCAAAGGGATTACTGAGGATATGGAGAATTTGCGGTTTAATACTTCGATTGCAAAGCTTATGACGTACTATAATTTTTTGGCAAAACAGGAAAGCTTGAGTAGAGAAGAAGTGGAAGTTTACTTAAAACTTTTGGCACCATTTGCGCCGCATATGACGGAGGAGTTGTATCAGGGAATAGGGAATAGGGAACGGGGAACAGGGTTCCATTCTATTCATACTAGTGAGTGGCCAATTTATGATGAAAAATATTTGAAGAAAGATAGTGTGACAATTGCCGTTCAGGTGAATGGTAAATTGCGCGTAACAATGGATGTGTCAGTAGCGGATGGAAGTAATAAGGAATTGCTTGAGAAGAGAGCAAGAGAAGATGAGCATGTGAAAAAGTTTTTGGAAAATGGCGTAAAGAAAGTTATCCTCGTTCCCGGAAAGATACTCAATTTTGTGGTCAATTGAAAGTGAGTATTTATTTTTTTCTTTGAAAAATTTGTACTATTGTGTCTGAAGAACTAGCAAGACGAGCTCGCTCTGCGGCTTCTTTAGCAGTATTAATCTTTTCGGTTAGGTGTCTATTTGCTGCTTCCAGTCTTCTATCTCTCATCTCTGCTGATTCTATTGCCATTAAACTCTTAATAGATTTAGGAAAGTAGCTCCTTCTCATGTTTTTTAGCTCATCCGGGTCTGCATTCAAGAGTTTTTTAGTGTTTTCTTGCGCACTGTGTTGCAGTAGCAAATATTGTCCTATAAGCCCTTCATTAAGAGCTGCTGTAGCAGCTCGTTGTGTTGCTTTTAAGTCTTCCTCCCATGCCTCAGCCAAATCATAATCTGTAAGAAAAAGATCAGTCTTTCTCTGTCTCTCTTCCTTAGACAATGATACAAAGGGTGTTTCTTTGAAGAGGTCTGGTGTTCCTATTAAGTGTTGCCGGGGCCTATCATCACCAGGCAAACAGTATCTTTTTCTTCTTATTGATAATGGCGTCTCCTCCCGTATAAATTCATGAACCACTCCAGGATGATGTAATATATCTACCATAGAGGGGAAGATAGCATAAAAACAGAGGGAAAACAATTTTTATTGCCTCTTTACAGATGAGCTTAAACATTTTATAGTTGAGCTATGGACTGGGAGGAGCAGATATTTCCGTTTATCAGAGAACATGTGATTGCGTTGCTGTGTGCCGTAATTGGCCTTATTTGCATAGGATATGGCGTGATCAACCTATCTTATCCTCAACAAAAAAATGACCCGCAATTTCCTTCAATACAGCCGGCATCAGCAGTAAATGTTTCGCCAACGCCAAAACAAATAACGATTGATATTGAGGGAGCAGTGCAAAAGCCAGGTGTTTATAAAATATCTGTAGACAGCCGAATCCAAGATGCGCTTGCGGCAGCGGGAGGATTATCTCAGAATGCTGATCGTCAACAAGTGGCGCAAAATCTTAATTTGGCATCTCCATTGACGGATGGAGCAAAATTATATATTCCGGCTGTTGGAGAGCAAATGAAGACCTCAGGCGATGCATCTAGTAATTTATCTGGAACTGTTGCTGGATCTTCAACAGTTAATATCAATCAAGCAAGCGCAGAAGAACTCGATGCGTTACCAGGGATTGGACCGGTGACGGCACAGAAAATTATTTCAAATAGACCCTACCAAAGTGCTCAAGATTTGTTGGAAAAAAAAGTGGTAGGGCAGAGTGAGTTTACAAAGATTAAAGATGAAGTGAGCGTTTACTAATAGTGTCGGGGTCCTGTCACGGGCTCTTCCCGTCAGTGCTCGTTCTAGTGAAGCCATTATAAGTTTTAATTTAGGTTTGCTTCAACGAACTGCGCGCTGTCGGGAACCCTTCGCCCGTGCCACCCCTCAAAAGCGAAATGAGCAAAGCAAAAATTACTGCTATTTGTATATTCTTTTTATCGTTATTAATTTTTCGTTTTTATCAGTTCTATCATGCCAATCCTTCTTATCATGATGGGCAGCATATTTCGTTGATAACTACTCTTCAGGCGGAACCAACGATGGGGAGTGGGGGGCAGAAGTTTACGATACGGACGCTGACCAATCAGCTAATTTCCGTAACAACAGATATAACACCCACATATCATTACGGACAAGTTTTAGTAATCAATGGGCAACTGCAGTCATATACATTTCCTGATGGGACGATGATTTTGCGGTTGTATCATCCTCAGATAGTTCTGAAAAGACAGTCAGACAATGTCGTTTCTGCGCTGGCCAATAATATACGTTTCCATACAGAAACCCTTTACAATAATGCACTGCCTCAGATTCCCGCGAATCTTTTGATGGGGATTGTTTTTGGCGCGAAAGAGCAGTTCCCGAACAATTTCTGGAGTGATTTGCAGTCTGTTGGCGTCCTGCATGTGATTGCCGCGTCGGGGATGAATGTGACCTTTGTCTCTGCGGCACTGTTGTATACACTTGGATTATTTTTTCGTCGCCAGACTGCAATCATCATCGGAAGTTTTGGGATTATTTTTTATGTATTTCTTGTTGGGTTTCAAGCTTCAATTCTTCGTGCCAGCATCATGGGACTTTTGGCATTTGGTGCAAGTTTATTGGGAAGGCAAAATGTTGCAGCGTTTGCAGTTTTTGTCAGCGGATATTTGTTGCTGTTGTATCAGCCGAGTTTTTTGTTTGATGTTGGTTTTCAGTTGTCTTTCATGGCGACATTAGGAATTATTTTTCTCAAGCCGTTGTTGGATAAGCCGTTAGAGCGATTAGGGAAAGTAGGGGAATTAGGAGGAGAAACAATAACCACAACTTTTGCGGCGCAACTCGGGACGTTGCCGATACTCCTTGGCGTTTTTGGACAAATTGGTTTGCTTTCAGTTCTCGTTAATGCGTTAGTTCTTTGGACAATACCACTTCTAATGATTTTCGGAAGTCTCGCGGCAATTATCGGTTTAGTTTTTCCGTTTATCGGAGAGCTTTTTCTTTATCCGATGCTGCCGTCTCTTGTGTATTTTCAAACGGTCGTTTCATATTTTGGCCAAAGCGATTGGGTGCTGCAGGTAAATAATGTTCCACCTGAGATTTGGATCGGATATTATTGTTTGCTTGGAGGATGGGTTTTCTTTCAGAAGAGAATAATAAAAAGAAATATACAGAGCGCGAATTTATAAAATATTGTGTTAAGTTTTTATAAGGTAGATATCAAGTCTGGTTGTATGTTTATCTCTATACTGCCTCTATCCTTATTGAAAGGGGGTGAGAATATGACAGAAGAAACATATCAAGTTGAAGGACAAGAGACACAGGTTTCGGAACGTGATCAGAAGAGAGAGAGGCAATTAGCAGCATTCAGAGAGGCAAAAAACCGTGCAGATCAACTTGTTGCAGATTCACCTGAGGATAAAGAAAGATTAGATAAATTAACACGAGATGTGGAAACAGATCTTGATTCAGGAGATGAAGAAGAGGCAAAAGCTAGATTAGAAGAAGCTGTTGGCGATACAGTTGATACTAAGCCGGAAGATCTCGTTTTGGCAGCATAAAAATTCTTTGTTTTAGCTTTCTCCTTTGAGGATGACGAGAATTGATGCGGTGAGGATGAAAATCCCGCCAATGAATGTTGCAATTGTCGGAATCTCATTGAAAAAGAGAAAGGCAAAGAACACACCAAAGACAAGTTCTGACAAAAGAATAATACTTGCCGATGTAGTGTGGAAATATTCAAAGCCTTTGGTCATTGCAATCCAAGCGGCAAAATTATCAATGCCAAAAAGGATTGTAACAATCCATGTCGTTGCCGAGACAGTAGTTATGCCATTGTGAAAGTAAAATGAACGATCCACGAAAAGTCCTATTGCTCCAACAACAATAGTACCCAAGAGTGTATTTGCAAGCATCATATAGCTTGCACGATACTCTGGTAATTTTTTTCGTGCAATTAAGTATCCAGCTTGTGTCAATGCAGAAAGAAAAGCAAATACTCCACCAAGTTGCCATGTTATAAATGCCGTGGGTTGAAAGAGTAGCAGAAGGGCAATAAAACTTAGGATTAATGAAATGATATTGAATTTATTCATTTTATCTTTGAGCAAAATAAATCCGAGAACTGGCGCAACAACGGCGTAGATATAAAAAAGAAATAGCGTTGTACTCACTAATGTATTAAGGATGGCAATCGTATAAAAAACATTGGTCAATCCATACCCAACAATTCCTGCGGAAAGAAGAATTGGTATATGTTTTTTTGGTAGAACAATTTTCGCTTTGGCAACGAATTTGTAATAAAGCAATGCGCAAACAAACGCCACAACATACCTTAAGGAAACTTGTGATAATGGAGGTATCCCATTGTTCCCAAGTAGTCGTATCAATACAGGCATGATGCTGTAAAGAAACGCCGATAAAACGAGCAATAGAACGCCTTTTTGATTAGAATTTGGTTTTTGCATAGATAACCTATAATAATTAAATACTTTACCTTGAAAACAATGTTTTGTATACTTGTCGTCGGATATGTCCGACACATCAGTAATTATGCAGGATGATCAGCTGCTCAGTGCGCTTGAAGAATTTGGTCTTAATCGTTTAGAAGCGAGAATTTATTTACATCTACTTAATAAACAGCCGAAATCAATTTTGGAGATTGCGAAAGAACTCAATATCCCTCGTACGTCGGTCTATGATACGAGTCTGAAGCTTTCAGAAAAGGGATTGGTGCAGAAAATCGTTAGGTACAAAAGTCAACAACTTCAAGCATATCCATTGAAGATTCTGCAAGATCTTATTGATAAAAAAAGGTCACAAGTTGATAGATTACAGGCAAATTTGGTAAATTTGGAAGAAAGACTTCGACAACAATCTCTTCCTGTAGCAAATACCGAGGTAAGATATTATCACGGCAAACAAGGTTTTCAGCAGATGATGTGGAACACACTTTCAGCAGACAAAGAACTCGTTGGTTATTCGCAATTTGGTCGGGTTGACGTAGTTGGAGAAAAGTTTGCAAGATGGCAAAGTGAAGAAATAGCAAAACGCAAACTCAAGGATCGTGTTATTACCAATCCTGAAGAACATATGCTGATTCACTTAATTGATGACAAATTAAAAGCAAGTAGAGACAAGTATCAAATAACCCGCATTTTGCCAAATAGTCGTCTTCATATCTCAGGTGATACAACAATCTATAACAACGTTTTTGCAGTTTGTTATTGGCAACAAGGCGAAATAGTAGGAGTCGAAATTGAAAATGCGGAATTAGTAAAGACGCAAAAAAGCATTTTTGAAGAACTGTGGAAACTGTCAGCTCCGGTTGAAAAATATTTAGAAAATAGGTAATTTACCACACTCGTTAACCAAAAAATTTGTTTAACATTATTTTTCTAGTAGTAATTTAAGCATAGCAAGATTTTGCATTGGAGTGCCGTGGCTTCGATATAGTGTGTAGTGCGCATTAGAATTGAGCTTTGTTTTTTCAGCAAAAAGATCCTTCAGTCGGATCATTTTGTCTGCAGGTAGAATACCTTTTTCAACAAGTCTTTTTATATCTGCTCCGGTCTCTAATGTTTTATCCCAGTCGATTATGACGTTTGCATTTTCGGTATCAAAATAATCATCGGCAACTTCTGCTTGACCTGCTGTTGTAATAAATGATGTGATGACTGCACCTTTTTTGATCTGCTTTTTCATATCAGTTGTAAGAATAATTTCCTTTGGATCAGCATGGCAAAAAATGAAGTCATAGACATTGATATCTGAAAGATTTCCTTCTTTTATTTCTACACCGACTTCTTTACCGACGGTAACAAATTCTTCTGCATGTCCTCGCGAATTGAGAAAATAAGCAAGTTCCATATCAGGATAGAGAGCCTTTAATGAAGTAAGTGAGCATGTCGCAACTTTACCTGTGCCAATAAATAAAATGTTTTTCTTAGTAAGTGTTTTAATTCCAAGAGTTTGTAGAAGCAATGCATCCATAATACCTGTTCTTTGATTAACATAGTTGGCAAAATCTATATTGAGAAGCACTTTTCCGTCCTGAAACACAACAGCTTGATCAGGTGCTTTATGGGAGACAATATCAAATGGGCTCAAGCTATGATAAAAAATCGGAGGCTTATCTCCGAGTGGTTCAATCATAATACTGTTATAGTAATATCCAAAAAATTTTCCTTCCCAGGTGAATTCTGGAACGTACTTGTCAAAAATAAATTTCTCTTGATTAAGAAATATGTTTTTAATACTTTTTGCTAGATTTTGGGATGTAATTTTTTTCATAGTGTTATTTTACATGATCTAATGACTTAATCAAGTCTAAATATTGCAATGTAAATTTTTGAAGAACTTTGGAAACTGGCAGATCCAGTTGAAAAATAATTAGTTTACCAGCCGTGGTTTTGCTGAAGAGATGAGCGCGGGATGTTGCATGGTTTGTGCTTTTGCAGCTGCATTATCAATTGGCAATGTGAAGGAAATTGTTGTTCCACGTCCTTCTTCTGATTCGAGATTTATTGTCCCACCGTGTGCTTCAACAACGCCTTTGACGATATAAAGACCCAGTCCTGTTCCAACACTACCATGGTCCGCACCACTCAGCTGCGTGAATTTAGTGAAGAGTAAGTGCTGTTTCTCTTTCGGTATCCCAGCACCAGTATCCGAAACCGAAACCATTACGCTTCCGATTGCTGGTCTGGCGCTGATTTTTATCGTGCCGCCGGAGGAAGTAAATTTCAAACTATTTGAAAGAAGATTGTTGACCACTTGTCCAATATGAATTGGATCGAAATTGAAAGCCGGGATTGACGGATCCACATCAACGATGAGATTGATAAATTTTTCATGAGCTGTTGCTTGAAAAATTTGAACACGTTCTGAAATAAGCTGTTTGAGATCTCCTTGTATTTTTTGAATGGTGAAGAGGCCTGCTTCCAATTTTGCTGCATCAAGAATCAGTGCAACTTCATCCAGCATCTTTCTCGCTTGTCCGGCAATCAAGGTAAGAATTTTATTCTTTTCTTCTTCAGTCAGGGGGCCGGGAGGATTGATAACAAGTTCAGAACTAGCCTTTATAGCAGTCAATGGACTTCGTAGTTCGTGTACCATAACATTGGTAAAATCTTCTTTCATCTTTGCAATAGATTTCTCAAGGGTGATGTCGTGCAGCAGTACTGATACACCGATAACTTTTTTCTCCGTTGTTATACTGACATCAAAGACAGGGGTGATAAAAATTTGGAAAACTTTCTCACCAAACGTTACTTCTTTTTCTTCTATGATTCGTTTGTGATTGATTGCACGTTCAATTTTATTTGAGAAATCATAACTGTTGGGCAAAGCGCTAAGAAGATCAATTGTTGAAGGATTGTCTTTCGGAATTCCTAAGAAATCTTTTGCTGCATCGTTGATAACAGTCAGCTGGCCATTGACATCGACCATGAAAAGTCCATCAGCAAGACTACTGATCATTGCAGTCAGTTTACCTTCTTCTATGGTAAGGATATTTTCGAGTCGGGAAAGTGCTTCTGATGCCTGCGCAGCAATTTTATACAGCGTTGTCATTTCAGCTTCAGTAAAATTATTTTGTTTGGTGGATGCAATAGTTAGGATACTCACAACTCGATTATTAACAATAATCGGCACATGAAAAAAAGATGAAGGTGTTGCGTGATTGAGATCATCAAGCGCAGCTCCCATGATATTTTCCTCCTCAGGTAGCTTCATCGCGTTTGCTTCCATCGCAGTATAAGATTGAAACATTGATTCCTTGATTGTTTCAATATATTGTTTGCTGACTGCTTCTTTTACGTGTATTGTGAAGTGCAATAAATTATCCTGTAGTACCAAGGATGAAACTGTTGTGTAGCTTACTAACGCATCAAGACTTTCAATAATTACATCAACGACTTTTCCAATTTCGAGAGAATAACCAATTCTATCCTGGATTTCTTTCATCATGGTTATTTCAAAAAGTCTTTGTTTTTGTTGAAGTTCATTATCAACGAGTTTCTTAATTGCTTTTTCTTCGCGCAGAGAATACACAATGGCAATAACGCCAAAAATGATTGTTACTACAATAGCAATGGCTGAAATAAGAATTAACATAAATTTGGAATTAGGGACTAGGGACTAGTTCCTGTTTGTTGTTTTGTTCTTGTTTAACTTCTGGAATGGGTTGCGGTTGTGTTACTGGAGTTAATGCACTCAATAGCGGTTGCATTGTTTTCTTTACGAGGGGAGAGGAAAGTTCTCGAAACTCTTCAACAAAACGAGTTACAATATCTTCGGGTTTACCGGACATTCCGAGGATAGTACCATCATCACTGACTGTTACCCCTGAAATATTTCGTACTTTCATCAGCACAATATGACGTCCAAGAATAATGACTTGTTTACGAATTGCATCGTTAAGAAGTTTTTGATAGAGCTGGGCAGTATCCATGGCTTTTATGCGGAGCCGGTAGGATTGTTCTCACCGGGCGTATTTGTAGGCGCTGGTGTTGTACCGGCATCTGTTTTGTTCAATTCGCCAAGAAGGCTTTTCACTTTATCGACGAGATCTTTGGTTTCAATTTGATATTTGAGGATATAATCAACAGCGCCTTGCGCGATAGCATCTTTCATCATCTGACTTTCATTGTAGTTGGAGATCAAGATGATAGGGATTTTGTTTACTTCAGGGTCTTGTTTGAGTGTTGTCAGTACCTCATTGCCGAGCATATCAGGCATAATTTGATCAAGAAGTACCAGATCAGGTTTTTGTGATTTTGTCTGATTTATACCATCCTGTCCATTGGTGGCGTTAATGACATCAAACCCTGCGCTTTTCAAACCCATCGACCAGGTTGTGGAAGTTAATTGATCATCATCAATGATAAGAATTTTCATAGATACCATAAAAGTATCAGGATTTATCTGGAATTGCAAGGAGTAAACCATGTTTTAGTATTTATAAAAATTACATGCAATTTGCTATACTACGCATATGCTGAAAAAGAAAATTACAACTTTGCTTAGAGATACACTAAATGATTTGGATATTCCACTCGAGGATGTTTCCGTTGACTATCCAACGGATGCATCGCATGGAGATTATGCTACCAATGTTGCGCTCGTCGCTGCGAAAAAAGCAGGGAAGAACCCGATGGAGCTTGCTGAAGAGATTGTTGAGAAATTAGGGAACAGGGAACAGGGAATAGGGATATTTAATGAAATCCATGTCGCAAAGCCTGGTTTTATTAATTTTTGGGTATCAAGTGATGCATTAATAGATGGTTTAAATCATTTAGAAAAGCATGAGAGTGAAATAAGTGGCAAAAAAATAATGGTTGAGTTTGCCCATCCGAATACCCATAAAGAGATGCATATTGGCCATATGCGAACACTAATTACAGGAGAATCGTTATCAAGGTTGTTAGAAGCAGTAGGAGCGGATGTTTATAGAGCAAATTATCAAGGAGATATTGGTCCACATGTGGCAAAAGCTATGTTTGGCATTCAGGAGTTGATGCGGAATATGGAGAAAGAAAAGAATAAGAGCTTCAATGAAATATTTGAAGAAATAATGAAATGGGACAACAAGGATAAGGCCCATTTTTTGGGAAGAGGATATGCAGAAGGAGTAAAGCTTTATGAATCTGAAAAATTGGCAAAAGAGATAGATGAAGTAAATGCGTTTTTATACCAAAAATGTGCAGGTGGAGAAATTACATCTTCATTAAGAAAAGAAGAACAAGAAAAAGTGTGGAATCTTTACAGAGAGACACGCCAATGGAGCCTCGATTATTATGATAAATTTTATGAACGTTTTTATACAAAATTTAAAAGGCTGTTTTTTGAGAGCGAAATGGTTGCAGAGGGGCCAAGAATTGTAAATGAAAATATCGGTAAGGTATTTGAAAAGAGTGGAGATACAGTTATTTTTCCTGGAGAAAAATATGGATTGCATACGAGAGTATTTATTACTGCAAAAGGATATCCTACTTACGAGGGTAAGGAAATGGCAAATGCATATACGGAGTATAAAGCCTTTCAGTTTGATAAAAAAATTCACGTCGTTGCAAACGAACAAGCTGGCTATTTTAAAGTTATTTTTAAAGCGCTCGATCTTATCGATCCTGAAAGATTTGCCGGTAAACAAGAACATCTCTCAATGGGAATGGTGCAGTTAAAAGATCGTAAAATGAGCTCAAGAACAGGTGATGTCTTAACTGTTGATTGGTTACTTGATCAGGTAAAAGAGCGGATAGAGCAAGTGGTAGAGGAAGGGAGAATTTCATCAGAAGAGAGGGAGCGCACAATTGAACAAATTGCAATTGGCGCTGTGAAATACTCGGTTCTTAAAGTTGGTGCGACACAAGACGTGGCATTTGATATTGAGAGTTCTGTCTCTCTTGATGGCAACTCTGGACCCTATTTGCAATATGCCTATGCTCGAACGCAAAGCGTTTTGCGTAAGGGAACAGATATTAGGGAACAGATATTAGGGAACAGGGAACACAAAAATAATCTCTACTCTCCATTCCCTGCTCCCCATTCCCTTAAAGTTGAAGAGCGGGATGTGCTGCGTTTGCTTTCACGATTTCCTGAAGTGGTTGAAGACGCGGCACTACGCTATGCGCCAAATGTATTGTGTACCTACCTTTTTGAAGTGTCCCAAGCATACAATTTGTTTTATCAGAAGTTTCCGATTCTCAAATCCGAAGAAGAGATAAAGAATTTCCGCTTATATTTAACTGCAAAAACAGGGGAAATCCTCAAAAATGGTTTAGGCCTCCTTGGAATAAAAGCACCTGAACAGATGTAGCTTCTTGACAAACTTGTAGCATATCTGATCTACTAATATTAGTTCTCCTTTTTTAGAGGGAACTTTTATATATGCACAATATACCTCAGATTCATAAATTCTCACGCGCTTCACAATTATCACTCCTTGCTGTCGTTATCCTCATGGGTGCTGTATTTTTTACCGTCAATAGCGCTATGCAACAAGAGAAATCTGCAAGTCATGCTTCAAGTGCTACAAATATTCTCCTCAACCCTTCCTTTGAAAGCGGGACAGCAAATTGGCATTTAGCTGTAACTTCTCCGGCCGCAGGAAATTTTACCACGACGACGAGCAATCCTGAAGATGGCGCTTCTGCTGCACAGGTAAATATTACTAGTGCCAACAGCAACAATTGGTATGTACAACTTCAGGAACTTTATTTGCCAATGACTGCCGGGCAAACATACACAGTTACTTTCTGGGCGAAAGCTTCGTCAAATAGACAAATTGGCAGCGTAGTACAATCTAATACAAGTCCTTATCCTGTATATAGTGAAAATTCCTCAAACATTACTACCTCATGGCAGCAATATTCTTACACATTTACTGCTCCGGTATCAAACTCAGATGTATTCGTTGGTTTTAACCTTGCCTCAGCTACCGGAACTGTATGGATTGATAATGTAAGTTATTCAACGGGTACTGCTTCCACTCCAATAACTCAGGTGTCTGGTAACTTAACACCTGCTATAGATTCATCTGCAGTGAACGACGCTGGTAATAATGCTGCAACTTCGGGGACAGTAACAAACTTGACCGTAAGCAACTCGGATACAAATGAGGTAATCATCTTAGGTGTAGGATTGTATGATGCTCTTGGCGGAGTAACAGTAAACACAAGCTCTCCTCCTACGTGGGGGTCACAGACATTTACCAAACTGAAATCGTCTACATTCGATTCGGGAAAAGAAGATGATGAGTTGTGGTATTTAGTAGCCCCCGCGACAGGCAATCATACTGTCACGGTTCATTTTACAGGAACCACGACGTATGTTATCGGAGCAGCAGATTATTATAATGTTAATCAAACCACGCCTTTTGGGACAGTTAATACAACTTCCGGTAACTCAAACTCATTTACTAATAATGTACCAAGCGGCCCAAATCAGCTTCCGATTGATATGGTTGCTTGGACAGCTGCAACAGGGATTAGGCCTTCGGGTACAGGACAAAGTGCAGTGTGGAATAAAGATATGGCTTCTCCCGCTTCTGCCTCTTCCTATGCACCGAGCGCAGGATCAACAACTACGCTTAGCTGGTCAGATAGCTCGACAGACAATTGGTATGATATAGGAGTGTCGTTATTGCCTGCTGTCGCACCAACACAGCCGACATTATTGCCTCCAACTTCAATGCCAACACCACAACCAACTTCAGTTCCAGCACCAACAACTGCTCCAACTGCTTTTGTTGCTCCAACAACAATGCCTACACCTATGCTGTCTCCGATTGCAACGCCTGTTCCTGGAGATACGATTGTTAATTTGAATGTCGGTTTGCATGGAATTGGTAGTGCTGGCGATAATAGAACGAACACGTTATCTGATTGCACTGTTGTCAATCCTCCTTCTGCTTGCGATGGAACTATGAACCCTCTTCATCCGCAGAGGACAATTACTGTAACTGTTTTAAATTCGCAAAACCAACCGGTTGCAAATCCGCAGGGGGTAATTACCTATGATGCAAACTCTGGTAAGTTCACCGGCACCGTTGATCTCGGACAGAACTTTGTGACAGGTCTCTATACGGTAAAAGTGACGACAAATCAATTCTTAACAGCAATTGTCCCGGGTATTCAGACAATTACTTCAGGCCAACCGGCAAACCTTCCTTATGTCGGACTTATTGCAGGAGATGTGGACAATAATAATAATCTCAATATTCTTGACTACAATGTCCTCATGGGATGCTACAGTGACTTGTTCCCTGCAACAAATTGCAATCCAACAAACAATGCGTTATCAGATCTCAATGATGACGGAGCTGTCAATCAAGATGATTTAAACTTATTCCTCAGAGAGCTCAGCAATGTAAGTGGACAGTAATCCCTTGAGTCTTGATTAAAGATTAATGAATACAGAATAAAGAGTTTGTTATCATTAATCTTTAATCATTATTCTTTAACCCAAGAGATCTTATTTGGAAAACCACGTGTGACGTGTTACAATGGATTTCTTATGACATATAACCGCAAAGTTTTTTCAAATGGTCTTCGAGTTCTTACCGTTCCCATGCCTTCGTTTGAAAGTGCTACCGTTCTTGTCATGGCAGGAGCAGGGAGCCGCTATGAGAATCGAAAAAACAGCGGAATTTCTCATTTTCTTGAACACATGGCATTCAAAGGAACGGAAAAACGGCCGACTGCAATGGATATTTCAAGTTTGATTGATGGAATGGGTGGGGAATTCAATGCATTTACTGGCAAAGAGACAACCGGCTATTACATAAAATCCGCCAAAGATAAGATTGAGACTTCGATTGATGTTCTCTCTGATATGCTCCTACATTCTAAATTTGATCCTGAAGAAATTGAAAAAGAAAAAGGCGTCATTATTGAAGAAATAAATCTTTATGAAGACATGCCTGCAAGAAAAATCGGTGACATTTACGAACAATTGCTTTATGGCGATACACCGATGGGATGGGACATAGCAGGGGATAAAGATATCATACGAAGCATTACACGAACAGATTTTTTGACATATCTTAGTGAATTATATAGTGCTTCTAATTTAACTGTTGTCATTGCAGGTGGCATTGACACGGATGAAGTGTATACGTTGGTTGAGAAATATTTTGGTCAGATGAAAGATTTCCAGCCAAAGATGTTTGAGCCATTGCATGAAGCGCAAAATAAACCAGCAGTACTCGTTAAACAAAAACAAACAGAGCAGATCCATATCTCACTTGGTGTGAGGACAATACCAATAAGCTCACCCAAGCGCTATCCGCTTTCTATTTTGTCAGCAATTTTGGGTGGCGGGATGTCTTCGAGATTATTCCATGAAATTAGAGAAAAACGCGGACTTGCATATTATGTCCGTACGAGTTCTGATGAATATGCCGATGTAGGAACAGTTGCCACGACTGCAGGAATTGATCCAAAAAGGGTGATTGAGGCGGTTGAAGTGATGGTTGCGGAATACAGTAAAGTCTCACGTGGGGAAATGGCGTTGACTGATGAAGAGATTACGCGTTCAAAAGAATTTCTTAAAGGTCATTTAGTTTTGGATCTTGAAGACAGTAGGTCAGTGTCTGGATTCTATGCGCATCAGGAACTGCTTGAAGAAAAAATAGAAACCCCAGAAGAAGTTATCCAACAGATTGATAACGTGACCAAAGAAGATATTGAAGCTGTCGGAAAAGAATTTTTCAAAGAACAGACACTCAATCTTGCACTTATCGGCAATTTTCAGGATGGACAAAAATTAGAAGAATTGTTAAAATTATAGAGATTAAAGAATAATGATTAAAGAGTAAAGATCATTATTCTGTATTCATTACTCTTTATTCAAAATAAAAATTATGGAACAGACAGTTGTTTTAGTAAAACCAGATGGCGTACAAAGAGGACTTATTGGTGAGATCATTTCTCGTTTTGAGCATAAAGGGCTCAAGCTTTCTTCAATCAAAATGGTTTCATTGACAGATGCTATTCTTGATGAATGGTATGTCCATCATAAAGATAAACCGTTTTTCCCAGGGCTTAAGAGCTACATGAAATCATATCCGATTGTCGCAATGCTGTGGGAAGGCGTTGAAGCTGTCTCAACGGTTCGGACGATGATTGGCATTACCAAAGCTCGAGAAGCGTCTCCTGGCACGATTCGTGGCGATTTTGCGATGAGTCAGCAATACAATTTGATCCATGCTTCAGAAAATATTGAGGCAGCTGAAAGAGAAAGAAAAATTATTTTTACCTCTGAGGAGGTTTTTGATTGGCAGAAAATTGATGAAGTCCACATCTACCTCGAAGACGAACGGAAGAAGTGAGTAGAGTTACTAGGTAATAGGTGCTAGGTACTAGCAATTATTTATCAGTTATTTTTCTATTACCTGATCCCTAGTACCTATTACCTAATTTACTTTGATAACAGATCCACATAGCAGAAAACTGCATTGTCTTTGACTTTAATAAGGCCATTTTGAAAGACAATTTCCTGTTTTTGTCCATCAACTTTGCCAAGAACGAGAGGACTGGTGATAAGTGAGATAAAATTTGTATGCTCCGGTAGAACATCAAAGATCCCTGTGTCGTTTTTTGACGTGACAGATTTTACTTCATCATCAAAAAGTATTTGTGTCCGGTTGCGGATTATTACATGAATCGTTTCTCCTGATCCATTAGTTGATTGATTGATATTTTTTGATTGGTTATCTGCCATAGATTAGGTGCTAGGTGCTAGGTGCTAGGTGCTAGGTGCTAGTAGTTATTTATTAATTATTTTCTATTACCTAAAACCTAGTACCTATTACCTTCTTTTACTGTTTCGCTTCTTTTGCTTCGCCGATGAACATAAACTTATCTGCTGTTAATTGATCATACCCGCCATTGAGAATATCGGCTGTATCCTGAATTGTTGTTTTAAGAGGGACAAATTTACCAGCACGTCCAGTTTGCTTTTCTGTCGTAAAGAAGCTTTGTGTAAAGTAGGATTGAAGCATTCGTGCGCGTTTATAAATAAGTTTGTCTTCGGAATTCAATTCACCTTCGCCGATGAGGGAGACAATTCTTTCCAGTGAAAGTGCTTTTTTGAAAACACTTTGCGCATGCAGTGCTGTTTTGTAATGCTCAATAGAGACAAATTCTGGTGCTAATGCAGAAGATGTTGACGCAATGAAATCAATTGCGGGCATTCGACCTTCTTGATAAATATTTCGTGAAAGAATAATCGTTGAGTCAAGGTAGGGAAGAATTGACTGAACACCTTGATCCAAGATATCGTCATTAGGAATGTAAATTGCTTCAACACTGGTTATTGTATTGAGGCTTGTTGATGCGAGCCGTTCATGAAAGGAAGCCATTTCGGAATTAAGCGTTGCTTGATAACTATCTTCTGATGGGATGGAATTCATAAGCAGTGATAATTCATTTCCGGCCTGTGCAAGACGAAAGACATTATCTGCAAAGAAGAGCACGTCTTTTTTCATCACGTCACGGAAATATTCAGCAATAGTGAGAGCAGTTGTGCCGCTTAAGAAACGAAGTGCAGGGTTTTCTCCCATGTGACCAAAGATCAAACTCGCATACGGCAGTACGCCGCTTGCATCAAGTTCCTCAACTAATTCCTGTCCTTCACGGGTACGTTCTCCGATACCTGCGAACACCGAAAGCGTTTGTTGTCCTTTAATAGCAGGGGACATCTGAATAATATTGTGAATGATTTCAGTGAGAAGAATTGTTTTTCCGACACCTGCTCCTCCGAAAAGTCCGATTTTGCCACCTTTGAGCAGCGGACAAAAAAGATCAATCCCTTTAATGCCCGTGACAAGAATTTCTTTGGGAATAATAATATCAGAATAACTTGGTGCGGCACGATAAATCGTTTGTTTGAATTTGTCCGCCCTTATCGCGGGGGTTTCCGAAGAGATCCATAACGCGTCCCAAAATTTCCTTCCCCACAGGTATAGTGACAGGTTTGAGTGTGTTGATCACGCCGCTTCCACGAGAGATGGTTGAACCGTCAGTTAACAGAAGGCAGTAATAACTGTCAGGCCCTGCAGATGTGTAGACTTCCATTTTCACCAGCGGATTGTTTTCCAAAATTAGGACATCATGAACAGACGGTTTTTCTCCTGCAAAGGATACTTCAACCACTTGTCCTTTTATTGCTGTAACTTTTCCTGTAACTAAACTCATAGATTAGGTATTAGGGATTAGGTGCTAGGTAATAGGTAAGAGAAAATATTTTTCTAAAACCTAACACCTAGTACCTATCACCTTATCTAACTTTCCATAACGATATTCCTGTTAGTGCTTCTGTTTGTTTTTTATTCATAAGACGGTGCATTGCAAAACGCTTTTGCAGATTAATTATCTTGAGCTGTCTGTTAATATTTTCCCGTGCCATATCAAGTGTTGTGATGCGCGATGCATATTGAGCAAGTTCTGATTCAGTGACGGTCTGCTGAATAATACCGGCAAAAATTTCCGATTCAAAAAACGTAATAATTTTTTCAAGTGAAGGCTCGAAGAGATAATGAGCCATCGTGACGGGAGTTTGGGGGGTGCTATCTTCTTCTCCTGAAACATCAAGAATTGTTGACGTCTGATGCGCCATTGTCTCAAAACGTGCATAATAGATAACAACATTTGAGTAAGAACTAAGATCCTGTGTGACTCTTCTTAGCGAGTCTTCAGTCGCTTTCCCTTCTGCAAGGGAATAAAATATAAAAACTCTGCCAGGATAATGATTCTTAAAAAGTGTTTTACCAAATTCTCCAATGACGATCGGATCTGCTTCTTTATGTTTATCAAGATATTCAGTGAATTCTTGAAATGTTTTTTCAAGAATGTTGCTGAACAAGCCTGAATTTGCCGACAGAAAGACGCAAGCTCCTTTGCCATTTCCTGACTTGAGCGTAATATCCTCTGCGTTTGCAGAATTAGTTACTTTTTTTCCTCCTTTTTCTTGGGTCAAGAGAATGAGTTGATTTTTGTACGACGTTTTTACTTCCCGATAAATCTCGGTTAATTCCGCGTTCATATCACGGCTTAACAATACTTTAGTGCGGATGCCGCGCATTTTCATACTTGCGATTTCTTCAGATGCACCAAAAATATCTTTGATGCCTGTTAAATCTTCCATTTGTACCAAAATAGTTTTTAAGTAATTCATAGTTTAGGTACTAGGTTTTAGGTGCTAGGTAATAGGTAAGAGAAAATATTTTTCTAGAACCTAACACCTAGTATCTATTACCTAGATATTCGTTGCTGTCACCACTTGAACGCCGAATGTTCTAAGAATTCTATCCTGTTGTTTTTTTACTGCTTGTAACAGTTCATTGAGTGATTGAACGCTCGTTGTTAGTTCCTTTACCAATGCCTGTGCTGAAACACTTGACTTGTATGTTTGATTTATCACGATGATGTCTTTTTCCATTTTTATCATATCTTGCCAATAATCTGCCCACAAGAGGCAGAAAATAATAATCTGTAAGTCAATATTTTTTACTTCATTTGCACCTTGATTAAAAAATCCAAAAATTCTTTCAGCAACTGATAGTGTCCTTTTGATGTCATTTCCAGCTTCTGCTGAGAAGTGACTGTAACTTTCAAGTTTGTTATAGAGTGTGAGAAAGCTGATTAACTCACGATTAATACTCAAACGAAGCGGCGTTTGTGTTTGACGTCCAACACGACTGACTGAAACGAATGGATTGATCGCCGGACGGTTGCCTTTGCCGAACATATCAACGTCAAAATAAATGTGTCCATCAGTCATTGACATAAGATTGGTTTGAATAAATCCTGCAATATCACCTTCAACGGATTCCACAACAGGCAAACACGTAATTGCGTGTTCACTGCCATCTGCGAGGACAAAATTTCCAGCGCGTTCAATCAGCCGTGCATGCGTGTAAAAAATGTCAGCAGGGTAGGCGTTTCTGCCGGGAAAGCGTTTGCCGATCAACATAATTTCTCGATAAAATTTCGCATGAGTAAAAAGATCATCCATAACGATGAGAACATCATGCCCTTCATCTCGAAAATACTCTGCAAGAGTCATTGCCGCATACGGTGTGAGATAGATAACTCCTGCTGGATCTTCAGAACTGGAGGCGATTATGACAGTATTATTTTGAATTCCTGCCGCTTGGAAAAATGCTTCAATCTTTTTGATATCAGTTTTTTTCTTCCCAATCCCAGCATAGATACAAATTGTTCCAATACTTGCCTGTTTGAGTATAGTTTGATATAAAAAACTTGTTTTTCCGGTTTTTCTATCTCCGATCACCAATTCTCGTTGTCCTTTGCCAAGAGGGATGAGCATATCAACCAAGGTAACACCTGTTTCAAAAGGTTGTTCAATTCGTTTTCTTGTGTTAATTCCCGTTGGACTGATGTCAATCGGACGGGAGAGTTTGGGTGGTGTAATTGTTTGACTTGCGTTAAGGGGTTGACCGAATGGATCAATGGATTTCCCAAGAAGCTCAAACCCCACGGGTATTTCTTGTTTAACTCCTGTTCTGGTAACACGGAGGCCTTCTTTAATAGAAGCTTGTGAAAAGAGTAGTATCTCGACTTGGTCGCGACTCATAGAGAGGATAAGACCAAGTTCACCATTTTCAAAAATGACAATCTCCTGTAGTGTTGCGTTAGGAAGACCGCTTGCATACACTATAGACTGATTGCATGCTTCGATAAATCCAATTTCTTCTGTTGCGTTAAGATATTGCTGAAAAGTCCTCATAGGTTAGGTATTAGGGATTAGGTGCTAGGTAATAGGTAATAGAAAATATTTTTTCTAGAACCTGACACCTAGTACCTATCACCTAATTTAAAAGAGCCATAATTTCCTCCCGTTGGATTTGGAATCTGTCGGCGAGCTTTTTTTTGACAGAATAATCTTTGTACATGCCATTTGCGATGAGCTGTGCTCCTCCCACGATTGATTTGTCAAACTGTAAATCAATCAGAAGATCTGCTTTGACATTTTTTTTGATCCAGTCTGAGAAAAAAGAAATCGTTTCCTCATTGGGTCGAAATGCTAGTATTAATTTAATACTTTTGCACGTGCGAAATTTATCCAAAAGAACATTGATTTGACGTTTGATAACGATTTGTTCTTCAGCCGTAAAAGATGTTTTGCCAAATGTTTCAATAAAAAATGGAATAGTTTGAATAGGAAGTTTTCTGAAAATGAGTTCTTTTTGCGCGTTTGTCAGAGAGAAGAACGTAGGAACAGAACATTCTACAAGGCAAGCAATTACTTGTGTACACTCCTCAGTGGTGCGGAGTTTGGCAATTATGTTATCAAAAAAGGCAGAATCTTGCATATATTTAGGGACTATTGAAACACTTGTTCTTTCTTTGCTGTTTCAAGTGCATCCAAGACCAAAGCTTTTTGTTTGTCATAGGAGATTCCTTCATTAAGTACCATTTCAGAAACCCGATAAAGAATTTTATAAATATCGTCATCAATTTTTTGATATTTCTTTTGCTTGTATTCATTCAGATCTTTCTCAAGCGCGAGATATTCTTCATCAATTTTTTCTTTAACTACCTTTTCGGAGTTGATGGTTTCTTTTTCCAGTGCGTCGCGGAATTCTCTAAAGTCGGCGACGACATCTGTTTCGATATCTTTTGTCATATTTTTTAACGTATTGATATCTTGCTCTTGGATTTGCGTCATAAGATTTTGATACGCAATTTTCATGTCATCGGATGCTTTTGCAAAAACCATTGCCTGTTGCTTCTCAAGTTCATCAAGTTTGTCTTTTAGCACCTTGCTTGAATTATCTTCATATGTTTTACTGCTTGCCAGAATTTCCGCGGCTTTCCTATTTGCTTGATCAATAATTTCTTGCATTTGTTCATGCGCGTGTTCAAGAAGTTTTATAGGTTTTTCTGAGAGTTGATTTTGCAATTGAGTATTAATTTTCTCTGTTTGATGAAGCTGTTGTACGGAATGAGTGTATGCTCTGGTAAGAAAAAATAGAAGAATAGCGAGTGTTGTCACCGCTGCAGTAAGAAATATAAGTGAAATAGGATCAATTACCATAAATTAGATATTAGGTTTTAGGTGCTAGGTAATAGGTAAGAGAAAATATTTTTCTAAAACCTAA
>CAZJVI010000001.1:0-53184 GCA_964549385.1 uncultured Gammaproteobacteria bacterium | reverse complement strand
ATTCCGTACAAAAATTTCTTAATTACCGATCCTGTTAGGCAACAATATCCATGGCGTTTCCTTGCCGTTTCATTAGAAAAGATGGGACAACTTCCATTATGGAATCCATACAGTTTTGGCGGGACGCCGCTGATGGCAAATTTCCAAACAGCCGCGTTTTATCCATTAAATATTTTGTTGTTCATTTTCCCTTTTGCGATTGGTTGGTCACTACTTGTTATGCTTCAGCCTATCCTTGCTGGGATTTTTTTGTATTTCTATTTACGTCATTTGCGATTATCCTATGTCGCATGTTTTCTTGGAGCATTTGTTTTTTCATTTTGCGGATTTTCAATTGCGTGGTTGGAATGGGGAACCTTAGATAGTGTTGTTGCTTGGACACCTTTAGTACTACTTTCGATTGATAAAATTTTTTGGGGTTTTGACGCGTTTAAAAATTCAAAGTTCAAAAGTCAAAAATTAAAATTACAGTTTAAAATTAAAAATCTTTACGTGTGGTTTGTTGTTTTTCTTTTAAGTTTGACTTTTGCTTTTTTTGCGGGGCATTTACAACCCTTCTTTTATCTTGCTTTTATTGCTGCTTGTTACTTTTTTGGTCGATGGGTACAGCTTGGGAAATCAAAAAAGATATTTTCTTTATTTTTACTTCTTGGAGTTTGTTTTTTATTATTTACTTCAATTCAGTGGTTACCGACAGCACAATTTATTTTTCAGAGCGCGAGAAATGCAGATCAGTTGAATAGTTGGCAGCAACCTGGTTGGTTCATCCCATGGCAAAATCTCGTTCAGCTTGTTGCACCGGATTTCTTCGGTAATCCGGCAACCCTCAATTATTGGGGTATTTGGAATTATGGAGAATTCATCGGATATGTGGGGATTTTGCCGCTTATTATGGCCATTTTTGCACTCTTTTATCGTCATGATAAAAAAACATTTTTCTTCGGCACTTTCTTTTTTCTTTCATTGATTTTTTCTTTGCCAACTATTTTTGCAAAGATTCCTTATATTCTCCAGATGCCTTTTTTTGCGACGTCACAGCCAACTCGTTTGCTTTTTCTAACTGATTTTTCATTAAGTATTCTTGCTGCATTAGGTTTGGACTTTTACATTACTAGTAAAAAAAAGAAAAAGATTCTGTATCCAATAATCTTTATTTTTATTATATTTGCTGGATTGTGGTTTTTTGTTTTATCAGGTTATAAAACATTGCATATCTCACCAGATTCAATATCAATCTCCAAACATAATCTTTTCTTGCCAACTGTGTTTCTTACTCTTATCACAGTGTTTCTTTCTGGGACGGTTTTTATCAAACAAAAGAAGGCTAGTTTTGCGTTGATAATTATTTTACTTTTTATTTCTGTTATTGATCTTTTCCGATTCGCGGATAAATTTATTCCATTTACTCCAGAAAATTATTTGTTCCCATCGACTGCTGCTTTATCATATTTGCAGGATCAAAAAGGGCAATTTCGAATTATCGAGACAGATTCTGAGATACTGCCACCGAATTTTTCTGTCATGTATCATCTGCAAAGTCTTGACGGCTATGATCCACTTTATTTACAACGCTATGGAGAAATGCTAGTTGCGACTGGAAGAAATAAGCCTGATATTCATGCGCCTTTTGGTTTTAACCGAATTATTACGTCGACAAATGTCGACTCACGTCTTATTGATTTATTCGGAGTTAAATATATCATGAGTCTTTCTGATCTCAATGATCCAAAATTGCAAAAAGTATTTACTGAAGGACAAACAAGGGTTTATAAAAATATAAAAGCTTTCCCTCGAGTGTTTTTTGTTACCAATATAAAAGCAGTTTCAAATAAACAAGAAGCGATTGATTCTCTCTTTGATCTGAAAATAAATTTGCATAATACTGCAATTGTCGAAGGTTGGGATTCTTCAAAGAAAAATTTTATGACAGGTTCTGCAAGTATAATAAATTATCAAGCGAATTCGATTTCTCTTTCAACTCAAAGTGAAGGGGATACATTTCTCGTTTTAACAGATACATTTTATTCAACATGGCATGTCACAGTTGATGGTAAAATACAAAAAATTTATCGTACAGACTATAATTTCCGCGGCGTATTATTGCCAAAAGGAAATCACCATGTTCTCTTTTCAGATAGCTTGCTATAATAGTCAAAATGCCAATAAAAAAATTATCAATTATTATTCCTGTTTTCAATGAAGAGCATACTGTTGCTCAGCTTCTTAAAAGAGTTTTATCGGTGAGGTTTCCCATAGAGCATGTTGAATACATTGTCGTTGATGACGGGTCAACTGATAATTCTAAAGCTCAAATTAAAAATTTACAGTTGAAAAAAATAAAATTGTTTGTACACAAAAAAAATCAGGGGAAAGGTGCGGCGGTACGAACCGGTTTGAAATACGCAACAGGCGACTACATTATCATTCAAGATGCGGATTTGGAATATAATCCAGAGGATATTAAAAAACTTCTCAAAAAGCTTGAAGATGGCGACAAACCTGTTGTGTATGGAACACGATTGAAGCGATTGCCAAATATTAAAGAAGATGTTAAAACATTTTATTTATTGCATTATTTTGGGAACAGATTTTTGAGTTTAATAACAAGTATTTTATATGGTTATTGGGTGACCGATATGGAGTGTTGTTATAAATTGATTCCTCGAAAAGCGTTGAAGGATATTCAATTACATGCAAGAGGCTTTGAATTTGAGCCTGAAATTACCGCGAAACTTTTGAAAAGAGGATACCAAATCGCTGAAGTTTCTATTCATACTACTCCAAGAGGATATGATGGAGGGAAAAAACTTTATGCTGTGAGAGATGGGACAAAAGCTCTTTTGACGTTGCTAAAATATCGATTTGTTGAGTAAAATTGGAATAGAGCGTGGAACCACGCAAAATGTTTTGAAATGAGTTTAAAGATATTTCAAAAGCCATGGATACTGTTATTTTTGATAGTTATTCTTGCCGCTTTTCTGCGGTTTTATCAGCTGGGAATAAATCCGCCATCATTGACGTGGGATGAAGTTGCGTGGGGGTACAATGCGTACGCAGTGGGCACTGACGGTAAAGACGAGTTTGGACATTTCTTACCGTATACGTCATTTATTTCTTTTGGTGATTACAAACCGCCGGTCTATGCATATCTTACTGTAATACCTGTTTGGCTTTTTGGGCTTACTGAATTTGCCGTACGATTCCCTTCTGCGCTTTTCGGAACACTTACTGTACTGGTAACCTACTTTTTGGTGAAAGAATTGTTTGAAAATCGCGGATCTACGCAGAATGGAACACGAAACTACACAGAATGGGTTGCTCTGATGGCTGCTTTGATTCTTGCAGTTTCTCCATGGAATATTATGCTCTCGCGTGCAGCGTTTGAGGCAAATGTTGCAAGTTTTCTCATTGTTACCGGCGTCTGGTTGTTTCTTTACGCTGTGAGAAAAAGGCCTATGTTGCTTATTTTATCTGTTTTGTGTTTCGTATTATGCATGTATACTTTTAACAGTGTGAGAGTTGATGCGCCGATTTTGTTTATCGCACTTACCTTGGGACATATAAAACCACTTCTGAAAATAAGAAAAGCAACAATTACCGCATTTGTTATCGGCATAGTGGTACTTCTTCCAATTATGCCGTTTCTTTTTTCATCGCAAGCAAGACTTCGTTATCAAGAAGTAAATATTTTTTCTGATATTAACGTCATTAAAATGTCTAATCAAGAAATAGTAAATGATCATAATACTTTGTGGTCAAAAATAATTCACAATCGCAGAGTTTTATTCGCCGAAGATTTCTTAGAACATTATTTTGACCAATTTAATCCGAATTTTCTTTTCATTCAAGGGGATCCCAATCCAAAATTTTCAACACAAGATGTCGGAGAAATGTATTTGTGGGATTTGCCTTTTCTTGTTGCTGGAGTTTTATTGCTCTTTCGTAAAAGAGAAGGGAAATGGTGGATTATTCCTGTTTGGCTTCTTATCGGCATTATTCCCGCTGCTGTTTCGTTGCCGACACCGCATGCTTTAAGAACTGAAGCGACACTTCCTACATGGCAAATTTTGAGCGCCTATGGATTTGTGACAATTATGCTTATGATAAAAAGATATCAAAAACAAATGGTGAGTTTATTTTTGATTATTTTATTTATTTTTGTTGAATATTATTTGCATGGCTATTATATCCATTATCCCGAAGAATTTTCTGCAGAATGGCAATACGGTTATAAACAGGCTGTACAATATATCGGTACACAACAGCAAAATTATAAAACAGTTGATATCTCGGGAATTGAACGCGGTTATATTTACACATTATTTTATCTGAGATATCCTCCTCAAGAATTTCGGAAAACAGTAAATATGTATACTGATACATTTGGTTTTGTTCATGTTAACGGGTTTGGGCATTATCAATTCTTTTCCGATCCGCCAATAACGGTTCAGAAAGGTATCCTTTATATCGCTGATGCTGCACATGTTCCGCCAAAAGCTACGATACTTAAAAGATTCTATAATTTAGATGGTACACCGACGCTGGTGGCATATACAAAGTAGATTAAAGATTGATGATTAAAGATTTAAGATGACAAACTTGAAATCGTATTTTATAAATAAAAAATTTTCTGTAAGTATTTTAGTAATTATTTTATTACTTGGTTTAGCATTACGTTTATGGCAGTTGGGAAGTGTGCCAGTTTCACCTGATTGGGATGAAGTTGCTCTTGGTTACGATGCCTATTCGATTCTGCATACAGGACGTGATGAGTTTGGCACGTTTATGCCGGCTGTTCTTCGTTCTTTTGATGATTATAAACCTGCACTGTATGCGTATCTTGCAGTTCCAACGGTTGCTGTTATGGGTTTAACTGTTTATGCAGTCCGTTTGCCATCAGTTGCCATGGGAGTTTTGGGAATTTTGGCAATGTATTTTTTTGTGAAGGAGTTGTTTGGGAATCGCGAAACTACGCGGAATAGAACACAGAACTACGCTGAAGTTTTAGCATTAGTTTCAGCTTTCTTGCTTGCAGTTTCCCCTTGGCAGATACAATTTTCTCGAACCGCCTTTGAGACAAATACTGGTTTAACGTTCAATTTACTCATCGGACTATTTTTTCTTAAAGGATTAAAAAAACCGTGGATGCTTTCATTGTCGATGCTCTTTGCAGGATTAAATTTAGCAGTCTATCAAAGTGAAAGAGTTTTTACGCCGCTTTTGGTTTTGGCGATGATAATTATTTATTGGAAAGAAATATTTGTCATTTCAAAAAAGTATCTCGTTTATGCAGTTATTGTCGGATTCATAGCTACTCTTCCGACATTGATGTTTATTCTCACCAATGCTAGTTCGCTCGAACGTGCCGAGGGAACAAGTCTTTTCTCACAAAAAACACAACTTCTCCAAACGACAATTACCCGTTTGAAAAACGATAAAGACAATCACGACATAATTGGCTCAGTAATTGATAATAGAAGAGTTATTTACGTTAAGGAAATAATTGCGGCATATCTTATTCATTTTGACCCCAACTGGCTTTTTCTTGAGGGTGACAACCCCCGGCATCATGCGCCAGGTATGGGTTTGTTTTACATTATTGATTTACCGTTTCTTCTTATTGGTCTTTATTGGTTCATTTTTGGAAAAATTGACAAGAAGACAAAATTTGTTGTTTTTTCGTGGCTTTTGCTCGCACCGCTCCCCGCAGCAATTACCTTTGAGGTCCCTCATGCAGTAAGGACGATGAATATGTTGCCTATGCTCTTAATTTTTGCAGCACTAGGATATATTACAGTTTTTAATTATTTATTTTTTAGTAATGAGTCACAAATTAAAAATTACCGTTTGCGGATTGTTATCGTTTGTACTATTCTTCTTATTGGATGCTTTAATTTTGTATATTACTTAAATCAGTATTTTGTTCAGCAGAATTATTACAATGCGTCTGATTGGCAATATGGCTATGCACAAGCGATTTCGCAAATAGAGCAGATACAGGGTAATTATCAGAAAATTGTTGTCTCGGATAAAACGCCAATGGATGAGTCATACATGTTTTTCTTATTTTATTTGCGTTATCCACCGCAGCAATATCAACAACTCGTTTCTCAAGGAGAAAATGTAACAACCGACTATCATACATTTGGAAAATATGAATTTACAACATTCAACTGGACTACAGAAAAAGATAAGAAAAATGTATTATATGTTGGATCAGTAAGCGATTTTCCGAATAACATTGTTGCCAAAGAAGCAATTTATAATCCTGATGGGACACCTGCAATTTTGCTCGTTGATCCAAAAGATAATTTATGAAAAAACTTTCAGTTGCTCTCGCAGTATTTAATGAAGAAAAAAATCTTGAGGCATGCCTTGCTTCCGTGAAAGAAATTGCTGATGAAATCGTTATTGTTGACGGTACATCAACAGATAAAACTGTCGAAATTGCAAAAAAATTCGGCTCAAAAGTTCTCGTCACTGATAATCCACCAATATTTCATATCAATAAACAAAAAGCCATTGAGATGGCAAAAAATGAATGGATTTTGCAGTTAGATGCTGATGAAATAGTAAGTCCGGCTTTGGCAAAAGAAATGATGAATATTATTTCGATGACTGATGAAGAAATTGAAGCATATCAGAAAAAACTTCCAAATCGGAGATTATTGCTCAGACATCAGGAACTTCTTGAAAAACGTGACGGTGCAATAGGTGAGAATACGAGTGAATATTGTGCGTTTTTTATCCCGCGTCTTAATTATTTTCTCGGGCATTATATGCGCTACGGAGGTGTATATCCTGACGGTGTCATCCGTTTGATTAAAAAAGACAAGGCTTATCTTCCCGCAAAGGACGTCCATGAGCAAATGGTGGTAAAAGGAAAAGTTGGCTGGCTTCAGAATGATCTTTTTCATAGAGATTCACCAACGTTTGATCGATATCTTGCTCGTAACAAGCGGTATATCAATTTATTGGCGACAGAATTAAAAGAAACCAAAAAAAACAAAACATTTTATGCTCCTTTGCAGTATCTTTTGGTTTTGCCTGTTTGGTGGTTTGTGTTAACATATGGTCGGCATAAAGGATTTAAGGATGGGTTTCCGGGATTTGTTTTCTCATTCTTTTCTGCTCTTCGCTTCCCGAGAGCCTATCTCATCTCACTGCATTCATGAAATATTTTCTTGTACTGTGTATAGCATCCATAGCGTATGGTATTTATCTTTTTTCGTTCCATCTTTTACATGGAGATTTGTTGTTCCACACAGATATCGCAAGAGATTTTTTATTGATTCAAGATATAGTCGTGAATCATAAACTTACACTTATTGGCCCTCGTGCGGGAGGAATACCTGGAACATTTTTCGGCCCAATTTGGCTTTATTTAAATCTTCCCGCATTTCTTATTGGTAATGGTAATCCAATTGTTGTTGGATATTTTTGGCTCTTACTTACTCTTTTTGGTCTTGCTGCAGTTTTTTATATAACAAAAAAGGTCTTCAATAATGAAATAGCAATTTTTTCAGTAACATTATTTATTTATACGATACTTTTTCTTGCTCCAGGTTTTACGCAAAGTTTTGCTCCTGTCATTGTTTCTCCGTTTTTATTTTATTTTGTATATCTATTTATTGAAAAAAAACGAATTCGTTACTTATGTTGGTCAGCGTTTATTTGTGGACTGCTTTTTCAATTTCAGCCTGCTTTTGGCTCAATAATGTTATTCATTACCTTTATACTTTCTCTTATTATATTGATTCGAAGAAAACAAATTAAATATCAATTAGTATGGTTTATTGCTTTTATCCCATTATCTACTTATATCGTTTTTGAATTACGCCATAATTTTATTGAAACCCGCGCACTGTATGATTTTATTTTTCATCATAATTCTTCAGATTTTGTACAAATAACCTATCCCGAAGTTGCTCATAATAGGCTAGATGGATTTCTTGATTCAGTAAATCTTATCAGTATTAACACTCCTGTTGTTAATACCATTTTTGTTCTTCTTAATGCCTTCATATTTTATCTATGGTATAGAGCAAAAAAATCAGGACAGCGGACATTTGTTTTACTTGTTTATCTTTATCTTATTGGCTTTTGGTGTGTGACATTTTTATTTAAAGGGTCTGTTTGGAATTACTATTACTGGGGTTTTAATCCTATTTTATCAATAGTTTTGGGCTCAGCATATCAGAAGTTGGATAAACGTATATTTGTTATTTCTTTTACAATCCTTATGGTTTTTATGATAAAGAATGGAATTACCACGGTGAATGTTTGGCAAAATGATCTTTCGGGTAAAGATACTTCATCTTGGATAGTCAATAAAGAAGTTGCTGATTATATTTATAAAGATACACATCAAGATTTTGGATATTATGTTTATTCACCAGATATTTTTGGCTATTCAATAAAATATGCAATGAGCTATGATGATTTAAGCGGAAAATACAAGGGACAGGGATCTCTTTGTACCAAAGAATCTGCGACATATCTTATTTACGAGCCAACTTTGGCAAGTTCTCATACAGATCCTGTTTTTTGGAAAACAGCGAGTGTCAGTATAAAGAAAAAACCTATCGCCACCAAAATGATTCAAGATATCAAGATTCAGAAATACAAGTTGGGCCCTAAAAGAGTAAAGCATCCCTCAGATCCTACAATGGTATGTGATTTGTCCTGGCGATAGAGGTAGGTACTAGGTGTTAGGGACTAATTTCTGCTAAAATAATACTATGAAAGTACTTGTTACTGGAGGAGCTGGGTATATTGGAAGTTTTATGGTTAAAAGGCTTCTTGATGACGGGCACGAGGTTATTGTTGCAGATAATCTCGAGCGTGGACATGAATCTTCACTTGATTCACGAGCAACATTTATCAAAGGTGATCTGCGAGAGTCTGATTTTATTTCCAAACTTTTTTCTGAACATCAATATGATTGTGTTATGCATTTTGCTGCATATATCGCAGTGGGGGAATCAATGCAGCATCCAGGATTATATTTTCGTGACAATGTGTTTACGACAGTTTCACTTCTGGACGCGATGAAAGAGCATAATGTTAAGAAGTTTATTTTTTCTTCAACGGGGACGGTTTATGGCAAACCTACCATTAATCCAATTCCAGAGACGCATGTGAAAAATCCTGAAAATCCTTATGCAGAAAGTAAATATATGGTTGAAAAAATTTTGCATTGGTATTATGCAGTGCATGGCATCGGCTCCGTTATCTTGCGTTATTTTAATGCCTCAGGAGCAGCCCTTGATGGCTCGTTGGGGGAAGATCATGATCCTGAAACGCATTTAATCCCAAATGCTATTAAAGCGGCTCTTAATAATTCAGAATTTAAGCTTTATGGTGATGATTATGACACTCGTGACGGTACCTGTATTCGTGATTATATTCACGTGCTTGATCTTGTTGAAGCACATGTATTGATGATAAAAAAATTAGAGAAAGAAAATGGAGAATATATTTATAATGTTGGGACGGGTAAAGGATCAACCAATAAAGAAGTTATTGAAATGGTAAAAAAAATTTCGGGGAAAGATTTCCCTGTTAACGTTTTAGAACGACGAGCGGGAGATGTTGCTGAAACCGTTGCTGATGCGTCAAAAATTAAAGAAGAAATTGGTTTTGAAACGAAATATTCTGACTTAGAAACAATTGTCAAAACCGCCTGGGAATGGCACAAAAGATGAAAATTGCAATTGATGTTTCTCCTTTACAATCTGGTCACAAAATACGTGGAACCGGTTTTTATTTAACCTATCTTAAACGAGCACTTCTTAATTATTATCCAGAAAATGATTATCATTTTTTTACTCAAAGTGAACCAATTCTTCAACCTGTTGATGTTGTTCACTATCCTTATTTTGATCCTTTTTTTCTCACATTGCCGTTTAACAAAAAACATAAAACAATTGTTACCGTTCATGATCTGACGCCACTTATTTTCCCCTCGCGTTTTCCAGCAGGTTTGAAAGGAAATTTAAATTGGCGGATACAGCGTTTCAATTTACGAAAAGTTGATGGCATCCTTACCGATTCAAAAGCATCAAAGAAAGATATTGAAAAAATTATCGGTGTTCCCGATAAAAAAGTTTCTGTTGCATATTTGGCAGCCGCCGATGAGTTTACAACATTAAAGATTAATGATTTAAGATTAAAGAGTATAAAAGAGAAATATAATTTACCGGACGAATTTGTTCTCTATGTTGGAGATGTGACGTGGAATAAAAATCTGCCAAGGTTATTACAGGCGATTAAAACTATTGATGTACCTCTAGTTTTAGTTGGTAAATCTCTCGTCTCACAAGATTTTGATAGGAAAAATATCTGGAACAAAGATCTTATTGAAGTGCAACAATTAGGAAATCAAAATAAAAATGTTATGATGCTTGGTTTTGTCCCAACAGAAGACTTAGTTGCATTGTATAATTTAGCGTCTGTTTTTGTTTTCCCGTCAGTCTATGAAGGATTTGGATTGCCCATTGTTGAAGCAATGCAATCAGGCTGTCCTGTGATTATCTCTCATGAAGGCTGTATGCCGGAAGTTGGAGGATCCGCTGTAGAATATTTCGACGGCTATAACACGGATAGTTTAATAACTGCTATTACTAAAGTTTTGAACTCAACAAAACTACAAAAAGAACTTTCTCAAAAAGGAATTGAACAAGCAAAAAAGTTTAGCTGGAAAGAAACGGCAGAGAAAACGATTGAATCATATAAAAAAGCCTTAGCTTAGCCTGTTTGTTTAATTATAAGTAAAGTAATAAGCTCTAATTTTTTTAGTTTAATCCAATAATGCAATGAAACAAGCTGCAAAAAAATTAATAAAACATCCTCTCATCCGTGGAAGTACGATTGTTGTTCTTGGTGGACTTCTTGCAAATTTTTTTAACTTTCTCTTTACCATTTTTATGATCAGAGCTCTTTCGGTAACTGACTATGGTATTTTGGCAAGTATTATCTCGCTTGTAACATTTCCAGCCCTTATCGTTACGGCGGTAAATCCAGTTATTGTCCGTTTTGCTGGAGAGTATTTTGCAAATGATGATGTTTTACTTCTTCGAGGTCTTTATAACAAATTTTTTATATTTCTTTTTGCTGTTGGAATTTTTATTTTTTTACTTTTTCTTGTAGGTCTCTCTCAGATAGAACAATTTTTTCATATTACAAATCCGATAATTTTTATTTTTGCTGATATTTTTATATTGATATCTTTTATCGGAATAGTAAATCTTTCTTTCATTCAGGCAAAGTTAGCGTTTGGTTTTCAAGTTATCGTTAGTTTTACAAGCGCTGTGATAAAACTGCTTGTTGGTATAATTTTTGTTTATCTTGGTTATTCTGTTACTGGAGCTGTGGGAGCTTTGGTATTTTCGGTAATCGGAGGATTTCTTATTAGTTTTATACCACTGCGTACGCTTTTTTTTAGTAAATCTAAAATGCCAGATATAAAAACCAAAGAGATTTTTCGTTATGGGGTTCCGTCCGTTCTCACAGTACTTAGTTTAGTATCGTTTATTTCATCCGATATCCTTCTTGTAAAACATTTTTTTGATCCTGTTCATGCTGGACAATATGCAGGACTTTCATTAGTAGGAAGAGTTATTTTTTTTGTTACGGCTCCAATCGGTTCCGTTATGTTTCCAGTGATTGTTCAAAAACACGCAAAAGGGATAAATTTTGGTAATACATTTAAATTGGCTATAGGTTTGGTACTTCTCCCATCACTTCTTCTGACATTGTTTTACTTTCTTTTTCCAAACTTCTCAATATTATTTTTTCTTAAAAAATCTGCATATCTTACAATAGCGCCTTTAGTTGGATTATTTGCATTATATATGACATTTTATTGTGTTCTTTATTTATTTGTAAATTTTTATTTATCTATTAAAAAAACTAAAATATATTTACCTGTTTTTATTGGAGCAATTTTGCAAATTATTTTGATTATTTTTTATCATCAATCATTTATACAAATAATAGCGATATCGTTTATATTGGTCCTTTTACTTGTGATAGGATTTTTGCTATATTATCCCTATGCCACGAAGAAATAGTTTCGGTATAAAACTTCTTTCTGTTGTGATGCCCGCCTATAAACAGGAGAAAACAATTAGAAAAGACATCAAAAGCATAGCAGCGACTCTTGACACTTTAGGATTGCAATATGAAATTATTGTTGTTGTTGATGGTATGCTTGATCATACCTATAAAAAAGCGTCTTCACTGCAATCAAAGAAAGTAAAGGTTGTTGGTTATTCTCAAAATCATGGGAAAGGGCATGCAATTCGTTATGGTATGCTTCATGCACGTGGTGATGTCATTGGTTTTATTGATGCGGGCATGGATATCCATCCAGCTGGAATGAATATACTCTTAAATCATATGGTCTGGTACAATGCTGATGTTATTGTTGGATCAAAACTTCATCCTGCTTCAAAAGTTGAATATCCAGCATATAGAACGCTTTTGTCTTGGGGGTATCGGTCTTTAACACATATTCTTTTTGGATTTAAAGTTAAGGATACACAGGTGGGGTTAAAATTTTTTAAGAGGTCTGTTATTCGAAATGTATTGCCACGATTATTAGTTAAACGGTATGCATTTGATATTGAAATTCTTGCGGTTTCACAATCATTTGGGTACACCAGGATATATGAGGCACCTATTGAAATATCATTTAAAAGCGGAAGTATTACTTCAAAAACATTATGGTCAACAATTTTTTTTATGATTTGGGATACGTTGGCAGTTTATTACCGTTTGTATATTATTAGATATTATAAAGCCAACAGTAAAGGAAAAAGAAAAATGGCAGTAAAACATGCTCTTCATATTGCTTCAACATGAAAATACTCATATTTAATTGGCGAGACCCTAAAAATTCCAAGGCAGGAGGTGCTGAAACTGTCACAATGGAATATGCAAAGGCATGGGTTAGAAATGGTCATTATGTATATTGGTTTACCTCATCTTTTAAAAATGCAAAGAAAAAAGAAAAAATTGAAGGAGTTACTGTTATTCGATTTGGGAATTTTCTCACTGTTTTTATAGGAGCGTTATTTTATTATTTTTTTTCAAAAGAAAAATTTGATGTTGTGATTGATGAATTTCATGGAATTCCTTTTTTTACTCCGTTATTTGTAAAAGAGAAAAAGATTGCTTTTATTCATGAAGTAGCAGGGGAAATATGGAAGTATATGTATCCTTTCCCTTTTAGTTTAATCGGCAGAATTATAGAATCATGTGCTTTCAAGATTTATATCAATATACCTTTTATTACTGTTTCTCTCACAACTGCCAATGATTTGAAAAAAGTAGGGATAAAAAATATTAATGTGATTACAAATGGTATTTATATTGAATCTCTTCCTTCATCAATTAAAAAAGAAAAATATCCCACATTTATATGTATAAGCCGTCTAGTAAGAATGAAAGGTATTGAAGATGTTCTTTATGCGTTCAATAAAATTTACAAAAAAAATGCCCGATCAAAATTATGGATAGTAGGTGAAGGGCAAGAAAGCTATATAAACAAACTAAAAAATATTGTGCGAGAAAATGACTTACAAGATGCTGTTATTTTTTGCGGAAAAGTAAGTGAACAAGAAAAGTTAATTTTAATGAAACGTGCTCATATTTTACTCCATGCATCTATAAAAGAAGGATGGGGTCTTGTAGTCATAGAGGCAGCCAGTCAAGGGACACCTGCAGTTGTATATAATGTAGGAGGGCTTCGCGATTCAGTGAAAAACGGCAAAACTGGAATTGTGTTATCTAGCAATAATCCTTCTGAAATGGCAAAACAGGCAAATTTGCTTTTGCAAAATTCTTCCCAATACCATCTTTTTCAACAGGATTGTATAAAATACGCAAAAAGTTTGACATGGGAAAATGCAACAAAAAAAAGTTTACAAGTACTGAACAGAGTAATATCGTAATTATGAAATACAAAAAATTTGATGTTGTAATAATTGGAGGTGGGTTCTATGGTTGTATGATTGCGTTACTTTTACGGAATTATTATGACAATATTCTCATTGTTGAACAAAAGAAAGAAATTATGACACAAGCTTCTTATCATAATCAAGCACGGGTGCATAATGGCTATCATTATCCTAGAAATTTTCTCACAGGTTTTAGATCACATAGAAATTACGGACAATTTATTCATGATTTTAGACCCGCTGTTGATGATACTAACACAATGATGTATGCAATCGCACGATCAACCTCAAAAATTACGAGTTGTCAATTTATAAAATTTTGTAAACAAATTGAATCGCCTCTCAAACCGCTTCCAACAAAATTTAAAAAACTATTTAATGAACAACTTATTGAAGATTCATTTCTTGTCGATGAGGTAGTATTCAATGCAGCAAAGATACGAAAAATTCTTAAAGAAAAATTACAAAAAGCAAAAGTATCGGTTCTCACAAACGCAACTGCAAAAAAAGTAGAATTATATAAGAATACATTATATCTTACTCTTTCAGATGATACATCTTTACCAGCAAAAAATATTATTAATTGTTCATATTCTCACATCAATACACTTCTTTTTAATTCTCAGCTCCCCTTGCTTCCTTTTAAACATGAATATGCAGAAATGCCATTAGTGGAGATGCCTGATCCGTTTAAAAAAATAGGAATAACAATTATGGATGGTCCATTTTTTTCTCTCATGCCTTTTCCGGATAAAAAAATGCATAGTTTCCATCATGTGAGATACACGCCACATTATACGTGGTTTCATGATTTAGAGGCTAACGAATTACCTAAGAATGAGAAGTCAAACTTTCTCTATATGCAAAAGGATGCCATACGTTATATTTCTGCATTGAAGGATTTACAGTATAAAAATTCACTATATCAAGTTAAAACAGTTCTTCAGCAAAATGAAAGTAATGATGGTCGTCCGATATTATATAGGAAAGATTATGGTTTTAAAAATTTTCATATTGTTATGGGAGGGAAAATTGACAACATTTATGATGTATGCAGAGAGATGCAGAAAGAACATAACCCTCATATTTTAAAGCAAAAGGATTACAGTATGTTTGGATTATAAAATCCTACAGCTACTTTAAAGAACGTTTTTATCACATCCAGATTACCTTTCCACCCTTTAATTTTTGTCGG
Organism: uncultured Gammaproteobacteria bacterium; assembly: GCA_964549385.1. Classification (GTDB taxonomy): domain Bacteria; phylum Patescibacteriota; class Microgenomatia; order Levybacterales; family UBA12049; genus JACDET01. The sequence goes on along the minus strand of CAZJVI010000001.1, from coordinate 38,025 downwards.
AATTTTATTTTTTGGATATTTACGAGTAACGGGAATTTCTTTTATAGAAAGGTCAAGTTGTGAGGCTCTGATATCAAGATAAAACAATAATTCATAACCAACAAAAATATTTCTCAATGGTTGGACTTTTGGATGGAGTAAGTAATTTTTACTGTATCCCATAAATCCGTTGGTTACGTCTGTATACCAATGCATAGCAGCAAGACTTAAAAGAGGTGAGCCTATTAAGCGTATTCCTATATATCTGCTCAATGGTGTATTAATAGCTTTTCCGCCATTGGTAAATCGTGATCCAGCAACACAATCATACCCTTCTGTAAGTGCAGTGATAAATGAAGGTATCGCTTCAACACCATCTTTTCCGTTTCCATCAATGGTAATAATTCCGTCGTAACCTTCTTTTAGTGCGTAGGAGAATCCCATACGGAGTTGGGTTCCTTGTCTACCAGGAGTTTTTTTAACCAAAAGTGTTCTAACTCCATTAGTTTTAAGAAATGTTTTAGTAAGTGATCCATCAGTACTTCCTCCATCAAGAATTATAATATCAATAGTGTGAGCATATTTTTTCATTTTTTGCAGTTGTTTTTTTATTTTTTCTCCTTCATTAATAACGGGAATGCAGATGCAATAGTTAGTTTTCTTTTTATGAAATTCGGTAATTTCAAATTTTGGAAGCTGCCAATTTTTTGTTTTGAGTAAGTTATTTTTCATTATCTATATGTATTTGTAACAAATTCAAGTGTTTTTTCTACATGTTTCAGGTTAGAACCGTTTTGTTTTGAGCGCATCTCGATTGAGATCCACCGTTTGTAATTTATTTTTTTGAGTGTTTTTGCGATATTCTTATGGTTTACTTCATATGGTACGGGAAATAAATTGGGTTCACTGATATGAAAATGGTAAAAAGGTTTTGCTTGTTTAATTGTTTGATCGGGATTTTCCTTATTTAATTTCATTGCTCCTGTATCAAGATGAGTATTTATGTGTGAGTGATTTAGTTTGTGAATAAAGGTTAACACTTCATCTATCGTTGTTAAAAAATCAGTGCCATAGACTTTCGGATTTTCTTCTATACAAAAGTGAATATCATATTTTTCGGCATAATCGCCAATTTGAGAGAAAAATTCTGACGCAATTTCATATATTTCTTTCGGATTTTTATCTCCAGCTATTCTATTTTTCGGTGAGCCAAATACCATGGCTTTTACTCCTAAAAGAGCGGCAAGGTGAATAATTTTTTTAAGATAAATAACTGTCTTTTCTCTCTGTTTTTTACTTTCAAAAATTGTTAATTCTGGATGACCAAAGAGAAGTGATTGCATTGCAACAATTTCAACTCCTTTATTTTTCCAATATGATTTATAAGAAAGAATTTCAATTTTATCTGTTCTTATTGGATCATTCCAAATTTTTGTTGGAGCAATCTCAATACCTTTAATGGCGTAGTTTTGAAGAATCTTAGAGATAGCATCATCTTCACTATAATCCCAGGCGATATTAGAAATAGCAATGTTCATAAAGATTTAATTTCTTTTTGAATAAATGTTTTTAGATTTTTTAGCGTTTCTTTTTTATTATAAAGATATCCGGTTGAAGAATGATAATAATGAGAATATTTAGTAAGCATATTATATATTCGAGCCGGGGTATTAGTTACTGTTGTAAAATCCATTCCAAGAGTATAGCGTGCAAGTTCTTCACAACTTATTGGTTCAACCGAAAAATTTACTGTTTTTAGATCATTTTTGATTGCTGTTTCGATATCTTTCCATATATTTTTTAAATAATACCACTGCTGTTGATTATCTTTATGGGTATAGTCAAGATGATTATTATGAATTAAATCATAGACAAAGTTCTTTTTTAAATTTCCCCCAAATAGATTCGGCATACGGATAATTGTGTGATTTTTGAATTGTTTTTTTATAAATCTCTCAAGTTTTAAACGATTTTTACCATAGGGTTTTAATGCTGATTCTTTTATCACTGAATCTTCAGTAACATCAATCGGATTATCATACACTTCAATTGTTGAAAGAAGAACAAAGTGTTTGGCATTAACCGTTTTAATAATATCGATAAAACGTTTTATATCTTCCCAATCTTTTTCGGGTTCGAGATTTGCTTTCCACATGAGGCTTGAGTTAGCAGCACTAATAATTAAATCGTAAGATGTATTTTTAATTCCTTCAATATTTTGAGAATTATAATAATCTGAAAATTTATTTTGTTTTGCGATGTTACTTCCAACAAATCCCGTATATCCGATAAGTGCTGTTTTCATAATAAGATTATACGATATTTAATTTATTTTCTTCAGAGAGAATAACAGATTGATCAATTTCGTCAGAAATAAAATAGAGAGGCTCATTGCGAGTTTCATGAAGAGTTCTTATTAGATATTCAGAGATAAGGGTAAGTATTGAAAAAAGTAATAAGAACATCGCACCCATAACAAAGGCGAGACTTATCCATCCTTGCGGCGCAATGGATCTGTTTATAAAAAAATAGATAATGCTAATAACGATAACATAAAGCAGAAAAAGAAAACTTGCGGCTATCCCAAAGAATGTTAGAAAGCGGATAGGCTTATACGAATTAGAAATAATAATATCTGTTACTTTAATAAATAATGTAAAGAAGTTTTCTGATTTTATTCTATCCAAATATTTATCTTGTGGTGTATATAATAATATGTATTTTTTTAAACCAATAAGTGAATTGATATAACTGAAATTTCTGCTTTTTCTGCGTGTCCTGATAATTGCATTGATTGCTTTTCTGCTTACAGCGAGTAAATAATTAGACCTATACGAAAAATTGTGTGTGGATATTTTTTCTAATATCCAGAGAAAAAATCTGCTCCCAACTCCATATGGAATAACTTGTTCTGTTGTTGTGCCGATAATAATATCAACATTTTCATAGAGTTTTTTTGTGATATCAAGAAAAAACGTTAGTGGGTCCCTATAAAGATTAAAAAGTATTGCATAATCCCCGATGCAGTTATCAAGTCCAGCTGTTGTTGTAATTTCCATATCATACGTTTTTGATAAAATGATAATGCGGATAAACGGTATTGTTTTTTGCATTTTTCGTACAATTTCAATAGTTTTATCCTGTGAATTATTATCCAAGATCAAAATTTCATAATTAATTGATAATTTTTTGAGAGCCGAATTAATTTCTTTTATGCGTTCTTGAATAATGTCTTCATCGTTTTGGACAACGCAGATAACGGAAAGAATAACGTCACTTATTTTTGTTTTTTTTATTTTTTTAATTTGTTTCATTCTATTTTACTGTTTTTAATTGTTCTCTTGTTTGCTCAGTTGTATTAACAAGATGATCTCCATCAAGCTGGAATGAATAAATATCTGAAAGAGGGACTTTTTTGACAGGAATAGAAAATCTTTTCAGTGATGAACCATTCTGATACGCATCAACAACCTCTTGCCAGTTATCAGTATAGACAAAATGCCATATATTATAAAAATTATATTGAAAACCCATGATGACAGGTAAACCAAAAAGTAGTGAATGATGTAATATTTCAGAACTGGATGGTTGAAAGTAATATACAATTGGTTTATTGGGATCATTAAAATCTTTTTCGTAAGGAATCGATTTCCTAATACTTTCTGTCATTTGAATACTGCGGACCGTTGATAAATGATAAATATAAGTAAAAGTTGTAAACGCCTGAATAGCAAAAAGAGCAACGAATAAAATGGCGATAATGCGTTTGTTATTATAACTTCGCACACTTCCCAGAAGTGTACCTAAAAGTATGCTAAATCCTGATGCAGGCAGAATAAGGTATCGGCCTGCTGAATCATACATAAAAGTGGGAGTTCTTACCCATGCTGGCATGAAAGAAAGAAACGTAATTAGTATGCCGATGAGCATCCCAATCGCAATAGTTTTATCACGAAAGCGTTTCACAAAAATGGAGAAGAGCAAAATAATTGCATATCCTCCAAGCAACATTGTTGTGAATTGTGATTTTACAAGAATTGTTTCAAATGTTAGGTAAACAAATACACTCCATGTGAGACCAATTGTAATCGGGAAAACAGCATATGGAATATGTCTCACTCTTTTCTTTTTCCAAAATGCAATTGCAAGAAGAGCAAATAAAAGAAAAAGCGGCATCAGAAGTTTTATTATTGCTTTTGAAGGAGTAAGTATCTCATACGTTGAAGGAATGATATTAGTTGGAAAAATTAAGGAGCCAAACATAGCGATAGGGTACGCAAGTATCTGAAATTGTCCCTGAGAAAAGTAAGGATGGAGATATGAAAGATTGCTCGTAAGAACATGCCAGCCGATATGAGTTCGATAATAAAATGTTTCGCCTGCACCGACACTATCTCCTATAAAACCTGTGAAATAGATAAAAAGAAGCACTCCGATAAATAATATTATTCTAAGAAGTGATATAAAAAAAGATTTGATAGTTATCTTATTTCGAATAAAAAAGAATAGTTCAATAATTACAGCGCACAGTGGCAAAAATGTCATCCGAATTGGTTGCGCTATAACCGCGAAATATAAAATAAATAAAGAAAGGATAAACAAGCGTGCTGAATGTTTTTGTTTGGATTTAATATATGTTAAAAAGAACATATTCATAATCGATATCGCAAGGTATGAAGGCATATTGAAAGACCAATCAGTTGTTTGAAGGCCTGCGGTTGTAATTGCAAAAAAAAGCGATGTACAATAAGCGGCAATTTTATTTTTGGTCAAAAGATAGATAAGTGGGAAAAAAGAGCAAGCGGCAAGAATACGCAAAATAAATGAAAAGAAATAATAATATTGCGGCTGAAAACCAAAAAAATGATGAATAATTGCGGTAAATGTGTCTTGTGGGCCGTAGTCGGTCAGAAAATAATTTATATTATTCCAATTAGTTTTTAGACCCATCCAATCATGGGGAATTGTTGTCCTTCCACTGAGATAATAATTATATCGCCATAATCCTAAATAATCGTCGCCGGTTAAATGTAAATTGAAACTAGGCCAAAGAACTAAGAAGGCGACAAAAATAATTGGAAGAATAAAAAGAACAAATGCTTTTGCTTTGCTTGTCATGGCAATATAAATTCTGTTCTATTGTAATACAAATTGTCCAGATAGTATAGTATAATGTTAAGTAATGTTAAAGCCGTTAGTTTCTATAATTATTACTAGCAAAAATGAATCCGAGGTTATTGAGCGCTTGTTGAAGAGTGTTAAAAAACAGACCTACAAGCGTATTGAACTTATTGTTGTTGACAATAATTCAACTGATAAAACACTAAAAATTGCCCAAAAATATACAAAGCACATATTTACCAAAGGACCCGAGCGGAGTACACAGCGCAATTTTGGTGCCAAAAAAGCAAAGGGTGATTACTTCATGTTTCTTGATGCGGATATGGAATTGTCTGCCCGCGTTGTTGAAGAGTGCATAGAAAAGATTACACAGAATAAAGAAGTTGGTGCAGTTACGGTTCCAGAACAGTCAAAGGTAAAATTATTTTGGGAAAAAGTGAAAGCTCATGAGCGGTCTTTTTATAATGAAGTTGGGGATACCACAACTGATGCGTCACGATTTTTTTCGCGTAAAGCTTTCGAGTCGGTTGGAGGATATGATGAATCGATAACCGGTCCTGAAGATTGGGATTTACCTGAAAATGTGATAAAAAAAGGATACAAGACCTCGAGGATACCATCAGTTATTTATCATTATGAAAGAGTTCCCTCGTTATTGCAGCTTGGTAAAAAGAAATATTATTATGCATTAACGTCACACCGGTATTTAAAGAAACATAATATATCTCCGGTAAGCGCAAAAACTATTTATTTTTTACGGCCTGTCTTCTATAAAAATTGGAGAAAATTACTTGGTCACCCTATATTGAGTAGTGCAATGTTTGTTATGTTTGCTGTTGAATTAACAAGTGGTGGATTCGGTTTTTTTGTGGGAAGAATAAAAAATCTATGAAAATTCTTCAATTGTCTGTACATTTTGCACCCAACGTTGGTGGTGTCGAGACACATTTAACAGATTTGGTTGAGGGTTTGGCAAAAAAAAGACATACAGTTTTTGTCCTCACATACCGTCCGTTGGTCAAAAAGGCACCGTGGAAATTTCTCGATAAGCAAAAAAAGAATATAACGATTGTCCGACTTCCATGGATCCCTGGATTTTTTTATAAGTTTGTCACAAGTCCTATTATTGAGTTTCTTTATCTTGTTCCAGGATTATTTTTTGCAACACCAGTTTGTTTAGTAATTAACAATCCAGACGTAATTCACGCTCATGGATTGGTAGCTGGTTTTATCGGTGTTTTTTGGGCAAAGATTTTTCGTAAAAGAGTTGTCGTTTCTACTCATAATCTTTATCATTTCCCTGCAAGTGGTTTATATCATAATTTTGCAAAATGGATTTTTTCAAATGCTTCAGTTACTATTTGTTTATCTGATCAATCTGTCGAAGAAATTAAAAAATTAGGAGTCCCTTCAGAAAAAGTTAAACGGTTTATTTATTGGGTAAATGTGGATCTTTTCCGTCCTATGGATAAAGAAAAAATAAAGCGTGAATTAAATCTCGCCTATCCGTTTATCATTTTATTTGTAGGAAGGTTGATTGAAATTAAGGGAGTCCGAGAGTTAATAAATGCGGGGAAAGATGTTTCAAATGCGGTAAAAATAGTTATCGCAGGAGATGGACCCATGCATGATGAAGTAGAAAAAGCCGCACAAAAAAGAGATGGAAAAATTATTTTCATTGGCGCAATTGATAATAAAAAATTGCCTCTCTATTATAACGCTGCAGATGCCGTTATTATTCCATCGACACATGATGAAGGATTCGGCAGAGTAATTCTTGAAGCACTTTCTTGCGGGATTCCCGTTATTGGATCAAATAGGGGTGCAATTCCTGAAGCGATGGATGAAACAGTCGGAAGACTGATAACAGTAACTCCTAAAAATATTGCGCAAGCAATTATGACTTTGGAAAAAGATAAACAGCTACTTGCTAAATTAAGTAAAAACGCGAGAACATTTGCAGTCAAACGATATAGCGAAAAAAATATTGATATAATTTTATCAACGTATAGCGATTGAATGTGAAAAAAAAGAAAGTCTACAAAAAAGAAGAAAAAATACGGATAGACTATTTAGATGGTCTCCGTGGTATTGCCGCAATACTTGTTGTTTTTAATCATTATGCATTATCTTTTTATCCAGCTGTTTTTTCGAAATCACCAGAAGAATTTCACACAAAAAGTCATATAGAACTCATTTTTTTTAATACACCATTATCAATTCTTTTAAATGGAAGTTTGGCAGTATGTCTTTTTGTTATTCTTAGTGGTTTTGTTTTAAGTATTAAGTATTTTCATAAACATGATATCAATCAACTACAAAAATCGGCGGTACTTAGATATTTTCGGTTGCTTCCTCCAATTCTCTTTTGCAACTTGCTTGCCTACTTCATTTTGCTAAATCATTTCAACTTCAATGAGCAAGTCTCATTTATTTCTAAGTCTTATTGGTGGTTAAAAGCGATATGGACATTTGCGCCTAATATATATGACGCATTGTCTCAATCATTTTTCGGTATGTTCTTTCTAAATTATCCTTGGACGTATGATACGCCTTTATATGTTATTCCCTTATTTTTTATAGGTGCTCTGGTTACTGTATCTACACTTGCTTTATTTGGTACGATGCGCAAGAGAATATATATTTATCTTTTATTAATTATTCTTTTAAGCCAATCATATCTTTATCTTTTCATTGTAGGGGTATTCCTTTGTGACATTTTTGTTAATAAAAAAATACCGAAATTTTTATATAGAAGAATTGTTATCTTTATTGCGTTTTGTTTGGGAATCTTTCTGGGTTCTTATCCATTAGGGGCTTCATCGGAACTGCTAAATAATACAATCTACGCGTTTCTTCCTACAAATCAGATATTAACTGCATTAGGTCTTTATCATGTACTGGGTGCCGCATTAATTATTCTGAGCTTGCTGATGTCCCGAATATTTCAAAGGCTTTTATCTATGAAGATATTTTTATTTTTAGGAAGAATATCTTATTCTGTTTATGTACTGCATGTTGTTGTCCTTTGTTCATTTTCAAGTTTTCTCTTTTTGCAGCTGCAAAATTATTTTAACGCATATAATAGGTCAGTTGCTGTAATGTTTGCTATATCTTTAGTATTGATTATCGGCGGAGGATATCTTATACATCGGTTTATAGAAAATCTTGCATTGCCTATCGGAAACAAGTTATACGTGTCTATAAGCGAAGAAAAGAAAAAAATTAAAAGAAAGAAACGAACTATTAGATAGATTAAGTTATATCTAGAATTGTGACGGTTCTTCTTATATAATCATTTATTGCATGGGAAAAATTTTAATAACAGGAGCTTCAGGTTTTATCGGCAGTCATTTAGTCAGCCAACTTTTAAAAGATGGAGTGCCTTTGAAAAATCTTCGTTTATTTATTCTTCCAGGGGAATCGTTAGAAAATTTACCAAAAAAAGATTTTGATATTTTGTGGGGAGATATACGGGATAAAGCGGCAGTCAAAAAAGCGGTAAAAGATGTCGATGTCATTTATCATCTTGCGGCACGAATAGGTTTTGATGGGAAAACGCACGATGATTATTTTGAGATAAATGTAGATGGTACTCAAAATCTTCTTGATGCTGTCAAAAAAAATAATATTAAAAAATTTGTATCCTTTTCAAGTGTTGCAGTATTGGGACTTCCAGCATATGTTGGTGATATGAAAAAACTCAATGAAAATTCAAAAGAAAATTATGGTGATTTCTATGGAGAATCAAAATGGGAAGGTGAAAAAGTAGTTAAAAAAGCGTACGAGAAATATGGTATACCATATAGTATTATCCGCCCGACAAGTGTTTATGGACCAGGAGATAAAAAAAATATTTTACCTCTTTACAAAGCAGTGAAAAAAGGATATTTTTTCTTTATCGGTAATGGTAAAAATAAATTAGATTATATTTACGTTGATGATTTGGTGAAAGGTGTAATACAAGCACAAAAAAGTAAATTAAAGGAAGGTACATATATCATGGGAGTAGAAAATGCGCCCACATTAAATGAAGTAGTCAAAAATGTAGCAGAAAGTATAGGTAAGAAACCCACCAAAATGCGTGTACCAAAAATATGTGGGTATACTATTGCTTATATAACAGATTTTACCAATAGATTATTCGGCACTCGTCTGCCATTCTATCCAGGAAGAGTCCGTGCAATGACATCCAATTTCTATTTTGATGTTTCAAGAGCAAAAAAAGAAATTAGATATAAATCAAATATTTCCTTCAAAAAAGGAACTCAGTTGACAGCAGCGTGGTTAAAAGATGAAGGAATATTATAATATAAATAATGAATACAAAAAATAAAAAAAACACAAAAAAAGTTTTAGTGACAGGGGCAGGTGGATTTATCGGTCATAATTTAGTTAAGTTTTTAAAGAAAAAAGGTTATTGGGTAAGAGGAGTGGATATCAAATATCCTGAGTATGAAAAAACATATGCCGATGAATTTAAAATTTTAGACTTAAGAAGATTGGATAATAGTCTGCGGGCGACAGGTGGAATTGATGAAGTGTATGCGCTTGCTGCCGATATGGGAGGAATGGGATATATTTCTTATCATAATGCAGATATATTAAAAAATAATATCCTAATTAATACTCATACATTGGAAGGGGCTTTAGAAAATAATGTAAAAAGATATTTTTTTGCATCGTCGGCTTGTGTATATCCTGAATATAGACAGGAGACGACAAAAAAAGTTTCGTTAAAAGAAAGCGATGCGTATCCAGCTCAACCGCAAGATGCATATGGATGGGAGAAGCTTGTCACTGAAATTATGCTGCATCATCATTTAAAAGATTATGGATTAGAAACGCGTATTGCACGGTTTCATAATATTTATGGGCCTTTTGGAAGTTGGGAAGGTGGACGCGAGAAAGCTCCTGCGGCTATCAGTCGAAAAATAGCAGTTGCAAAACTTACCGGTAATTATGAAATTGATATTTGGGGAGACGGAAAACAGACACGGTCTTTTTGCTATATAGACGATTGTGTAGAAGGTATTTATCGTCTGATGAGATCAAATTTTTCTGAGCCACTCAATATAGGTCAAGACAGACTAATAAGTATTAACGATTTAGCAAAATTAGTTGCGGATATCGCCGGGATAAAAATAAAGATAAAACATGTTGAAGGACCCCAAGGAGTACGTGGAAGAAATTCCGATAACACCAATTTAAAGAAAGTACTTAATTGGCAGCCAGAAACTTCGCTGGAGGCAGGATTGAATAAAACGTATCAATGGGTAGATCAACAAGTAAAAAAAACAAAAAAATATGGATAAAAGATCTATTATCTACGTGAATTATTCTCCATATGAAAATTCAGGGCATATATTAGATTATCTACTTGAGAATTTTGATAGTGTTTATTTATTTTCTCTTGCTTTCCATACATTCGGCAAAAAAAGTCAAAATAAATTTACTACATATAGAAAAGGTAAATTGCAGCAGGAAGAATATCTTTTTTATATGAATGTTCCCGCATCTTTGGTTTTTTTATTTATCCCAATAAGATCTCTTCTTAATGCTTTGCAAATGGTTAAAAAAATAGTAATGATAAAAAAAACATATGGCAACGTTGATACCTTTTTTAGTGTTAACGCATTTACCGCTGTTATTGGAATTCTTCTTGAAAAATTTCACTTGGTAAATAAAACGGTTTTTTGGGTTTGGGATTACTATCCGATACAGCATAAAAATTTGATAATCCGCACAATGAGATGGCTATACTGGCAATTTGATAAAGTTGCTGTAAAATCAGATAACACTATATTTCTTAACGAACGGTTACTTAAAGTTCATAAAATCAGCGGTTTAATATCAAAATCAGCAAAATTTCCGTTTGTTCCGATAGGAACAGGACAGATTCTTCCAAAAAAAGAAAAAGGCTTAAAAAAAATTAAAGTTGGTTTTATTGGAGTATTAAAAAAAAGCCAAGGACTTGATTTTATTTTTGATGCAGGAATGCTATTATCGGAGAAATTCCCTGAAATCGTTTTTGAGATAATTGGATCAGGTCCAGATGAAAAATATTTCAAAAACCGTGCTAAAAAATGCCCTATCACGATTAATTTCCACGGACTTGTTGATGAAAAAGAATTCAAAAGAATATTATATAATTGTACTCTTGGGATAGCTCCGTATGTGCCAGATGAAAGCAATGTATCAGTATATGGTGATCCTGGAAAAGTAAAAAGATATTTAGAATTTAATTTACCAACAATAATCACAAACGTATTTGAATTCTCGAAAGAACTGGAACGCACAGATGCTGGAGTGATAGTAAAATATGGAGATGCAAAAGATTTAATGGCAGCTATTGGAAAAATTGTCAAAAACTATAATAAATATACACAGAATGCGATAAAATTAAATAAAAAATATCATTATCGAGATATATATCAAGTAATGTTTGCAAATTAATAATATGAAAAAACCATATCTAATTACGGGTGGATGCGGATTTGTTGGAAGGAATCTTACCCAGAAACTTCTTACTAGAGAATCTGAAGTTTGGATTATTGATAATCTTTTTACTGGTAAAATGCCAGAAAAATGGCTTCCCAAAGATTTTAAGAAGCAGCAATATAAAAAAGGTATTACGTTATATAAAAATAAAAAATCCTCTTTGTATTTTATTCATGCCGATTTGATGGAAGTATTATCACACGAGATGAATAATTCATCGCCGTTACTACCAGATTTTTCGGATGTTTTTCATCTTGCATCAATCATCGGAGGAAGAGAATTAATAGAAAATGATCCTTTACTTGTTGCAAAGGATTTGGCAATTGATTCATATTTTTTCCTTTGGGTATCACGTTTTCTCAAGAAGCACAAGCGTATTTTATACACAAGTTCAAGTGCTGCTTATCCCACAGTATTACAAAATGCAAAGAAAAAAACAGCTCTTAAGGAACATCATTCAACTTTTAAAGATTATGTAGGTATCCCTGATTTGACCTATGGTTGGAGTAAATTAACAGGTGAATATTTGAGTAGAATAGCGGCAAAAAAATATGGCGTTCATGTCGCATGTGTGCGGCCTTTTTCGGGGTATGGTGAAGATCAAGATCTTGTATATCCTGTTCCTGCTATTGCAAGACGTTTCGTAAAGCGTGAAAATCCATTATCAGTATGGGGAGATGGAAAACAAGGAAGAGATTTTGTCCATATCGATGATTGTACCGCTGCATTTTTTGTTGCACTTGATAATATCTCGGATGGATCTGCGGTAAATATCGGAAGTGGCAAATTAACAACATTTTTGGAAGTTATACAAATTTTTTCTGATGTTTCAGGTCACAAACCCAGCATAAAAACGCATAAAGACAAACCTGTAGGTGTCAAAAGCAGGTACAGCAATGTTAAAAAAATAAAAAGTATGGGATGGAAACCATTAATAAGTAATAAAGAAGGATTCGGTAGGGTTTTGAAATACATAGAAGAGAATAACTTATGAAAATTGTTTTTGTTGCAGTATTCGTTCCAGATACAAACTATACAAGAGATCTGAGTGTTTATTTCCAAAAGATCCTTAAAAGAAATGATACGTTATATCTTTGCGGCAGAAAAGGAGATAAAGTATTGGATAATAAATTGCCAAAAGTAAATGAAATCTGGCGGCCAGGGTGGAAATGTTTTTTTGATGTTATTGATTATATAGACAAAGTCAAACCTGACGTAATCCATCTTCAACATGAATTTAAAACATATGGGGGATTACTTACAGCCTTACAATTTCCTTTTTTACTTTTACTATTACGTTTTAAAAAATATCCTGTTGTGGTAACAATGCATGGGATAGTATCTCCCAAACAAGTTGACAATGAATTTCTTGATAATTTTAATGTAAAACCAAATGTTATATCCAAATATATGGTCATTGGCTTTTTTCATTATGTTTATAAATTAATTCTTCTTTTTTCAAATAGGGTAACTGTTCATGCACCGATGTTAAAAGAGATCCTTTCTTCTTATTTGCCGATTGCCAACAATAAAATTGTCGTCATAGATCATGGAATCCGAGAGATAAAAAATTTGAATATTAAAAACAGAGATAAAATAATAAAACAATTTCCAGTTGTAAAAGGAAAAGATATCATCCTCGTTTTTGGTCATTTTTCTCCACGGAAGGGGTATGAATATTTGTTAGAAACATATAAGCACGTTATTGAAAAGAAGCACTTGAATAATTGGCTTTTGGCACTTGTGGGTGATGTCCAGCCTGAATTTGCATATTATTGGAATAAAATAACAGACTTGATTCATGAGTATAAATTGGATGATAAAGTTCTTATGACAGGTTTTGTAAAAGATGCAGAAATTGATGAATTTTACAGAAACGCTGCAATTGTCCTTATCCCTGCAATAGTTTCTTTTAATACCAGTGGGTCCTTGTCACTTGCACTTGCATACCAAAAACCTCTTCTTGTCGCAGACGTGAAGCCGCTGGGTCAGGAAGTTGCGGAAAATAATTTTGGTTTATTATACGAAAAAAAAGGAGCGAGATCTCTTGAAAAACAATTGGAGATATTAATGACGAACAAGAAATTATATGAGTCGCTAGAGTCTCATTTGAAAAAATCTGTACAAAAAAGGTACTGGACGACTATTGCAAAGGAGCATTACACGCTATATCAATCACTAATAGTTAAATAAAAATTATTTATTTCTGTACTAGGAAATACATGCCTCTCCATAACGGGGAGAACCTACCATAATGACCTTTTTTTAGAATTTTAAATTTGTGTCTTTCCAAGCCTTCTGTAAGAGAAGCCTCAGTAAAAAAGCGAATATGTGGCCCAAAGGGGTTAAAGACTTTCTCAAATCCGACTGCTGACAAAACCAAGTTTTTAATTACGCCATGATATGGTGTACTAATAAGTAATTTACCCTTTGGTGCAAGAATTCTATAAAATTCATCTAGAATTAGATCTGTATGAACAATATGTTCTATTACATCCAACGCTGCGATGAAGTCAAAGGTTGAATTCTTTAATGGTATTTTTGTCCCGTCTGAAACGAGGTAAAAACGATTTTTAGGAAATCTTTTTTCAATTTTTTTAAGCGCAAATTCGGAAATATCTGTCCCTGAAATTGTACTTTGGGGATTCATCTGCATAAGTTCTTTAAATATCTTACCTGTTCCGCATCCGTAATCTAGTATCTTTATTTTTTGATTCTGTGGGATAATTTTTGAGAGAACCGGCCATTTATAATCAAAGTCATTAAGCTTGTCTGATTTCTTTTCTGTCCAATAAAAGTCGTAGAAATTAGCCATAAGATTTTACTAATCAATTTATACTATAATACAAAGGTATAAACAAGATGCAACTCTACAGAAATTTTTTTAGGAACTATTATCGATCATTAATAACAAATAATTATTTTCTATATAAAAATATCTTAATAGCCATTAGTTTGATCGTAGTAGCAATTTGGTTTAAAGATCATACTATGTTTGCTTCTGCAGAAGAAGGCATTCCTTTTTATGATACTACAAGAACTCTTGTAAATTATTCTTCTTATTTTTATGATACAGGTCTTGGTTTGAGCGGTGTTTTAAATATTCCTAGGGTTCCACTATTTGTTTTTCTTGTATTGTTACAGAAAATCGGTCTTGTATCTTGGCAAGTTCAGTTTGTCGTTTTTTTTGGACTTATTATTACTCCAATTCTATCTGTTCCCAAATTAGTTAAGGAAATTTTGCAGGATAAAAATGGAAATATCGGTTTTGTTGCTGCTTTATTTTATCTTTTTAATCTTTATACGTTATCACAAGTTATTACACGTTTTGTTTATCCTTTGATACTTTTGTGGTCATATTTGCCGCTTTTTTTATTGATTTGGGTATTATATTTAAAAACAAATAAAATAAAATATCTATTATTCTTTTTATTCACTACTTTGATCTTTTCTGAGATGTTTGTAATTATTTCTCCACTCATCACACTGTGGTTTTGTGCTGGTGTTTATTTTTTTATCGTTATATTCAAAAACAACAATAAATTTACACTTATACGGTCTGCATTTATTTCTTTTGTTTTATGGATTTTAACAAATATGTGGTGGTTATTTCCTATCTGGCAGACAAAAAATATCACCGCAAGTACAAATATTGATTTCAATGGAAATTATGAATCGCTTTTTGAAGTTAGTAAGTATTTTCCCAATAGCGCTTTGTGGTTATTAAGACAGTTATTTTTATTCGGACAGCAAAGTGGAAGACCATTTGTTGAATTTTATTCTGTTCCTCATGTGTATGCTATGAGTATTGCGGCATTATTGCTTGTTTTGATTGGTGTCATAGTAAGCATAAAAAAACTAAGAGAAAAGAAAATTAAAATAGAAGTTGCTCAAGGACATTTATTCTTTTTACTTTTACTTATTTTGGGATGGTTTATCTGTAAAGGGACCAATCCTCCTTTTGGAGTTGAATTTTATTCTTTTATTTTTAAATATATTCCTATATTACAAATATTCAGAAATCCATATGAAAAATTTGGCTCTGTTTTTGTTCTAGCATACGCTGTGGTTTTCTCAATCGGAGTAACATATATTGCAGAAAAGCTTAAAAAATTTAAATATTCTTTCATTATTTTAGTCCTTCTTATTTTTTGCGGTTATTTATTAAAGCCCATGTGGAGTGGCCGATTATTTTCTCCAAGCGAACACGTAGTGGTACCGGATTATTATCAAAACGTTAATGGCTATGTTGATTCTCATGCCAGCACTGATACGAGACTTTTCCAATTACCTTTTTTAAGAGGAACAGAAGTTACTTATGAGTGGAATTATAATGGAGAAGAACCAACAGAATATTTATTTGATAATTCTTCAATATCTCGAGTAGTTTCTATCCCTTTTATGGATAATTTTTATTTAAAACTAGGTGATCCAGTTTATTTTCGAGAAAGTAAATATTTTTCAAATCTGTTGGCAATTATGGATGTGCAATATATTATTTTGCATAAAGATGAGATTATAACTTCTTACTATCAGGAAAAAGTAGACGATACTCGGACGTATATAAAAAATTGGTCAGGAGTAAAGCATGTATATAATAACGGGGAGTTAGAAGTTTATAAATTAAATAATAATTTAGTTCCCGGGAGAGTTTATATTGCTGATAAGCTATTTGATGCTTCAAATTTAGATAAAACATTTTCTCTTATTTCGAGTGCTCGTTTTGATCCTGCTAATGATGCCGTAATTATCCCTTCTGAAAATACACTAAATTATCCTGACATCCATTTAGAAAAACCAAAGTATACTGTTGAGAAATTATCAGACACACGTTATCAAATAAAAATAACCAATAGCAAAAATCCATTTATGTTGATTCTTGCAAATAATTTTAATGACTTATGGTCGGCAAAAATAGGGGATCAGGTTTTGAATGATCATTATCTTCTCAACGGCTATGCAAACGGTTGGTTGGTTAGTAAAAAAGGAAGTTATACAGTTGATATATCTTTAAATATTGGTAATTATTAAAAATTAAATTTTTTGTCCTACAACAATACAATGAGAAGCATGGTATTTGTCGATCTTCACTAGCAATCTTGCAATCGGTATTGGAAATGGGTAAAAACCTGCACCTGTTACCGCTTTGATCTTAAATTTATTATATTCCAATAATTGTACCAAGGATTTAGTTGTCATTACATTTAAATGAGGATACATATCCTTCAGAGTTTCATAAAAGATTGCATTTGGTCTATGTCCGATTGGGTATTTTCTAGACAAAAAAGGACCAGTATAGGGCTGAAGTCCTCTAAATAGTGCGAAAATATTATGATAAGCGGCGAGATTGTCAGTTGAGAGAATAAAAAGTCCATTTTTTTTGAGGACTCTATGAGCTTCTTCAAGAAATAGATCAACATTAATTAAATGTTCAATCGTCTCAGTTGATGTAATAACGTCAACACTATTGCTAGGTATGGGCCATTTCTCATTTAAGTCTCCAAATATTACTTTAACTCCTTTTTTTGTAGCTTTTTTGGAAACATCTTTTAATACATCCAACCCCAAAACTTTTTTTGTGCCAATTGCATTTGCTCTTTGCATTGTTCTATATCCATCATATGATCCACAATCAAGATAGGTGAGGTTACCATTTTTAGGAAGAAAATTTTCGACCGTTAATTCTACTTCATCTTCTACTTGTTTCCCTAAATTCCTAATATATGTACCAAAATTTTTCATCAGTTTCATTTTATCATATTTTATTGTAGACATTCGATATGCAAATGGATTGTTGGTTATAAAAAGGAGTAATACGATTGATATTAATTATAAGGTTTTACCATAGGTTTACTTTTGCATTTTTAAATTTATATATTATAGTATGCTGCTATCTACAGATTTTATGATTTTCTAGATTTTTTATAGAGTAAAAATGATGCAAAATGTACTATTGACAGTATATAGATACTGTGGAATAGTAATGCTAGAGCTCGTTAAATGAAAAACAAAATCAATTCATTTTTCCTTCATAAATTGGAAGTAGAAACTTTCAATAAGTTTTTCGTAAAACCTTTTATTTTAAAAACAGTATTTGTATTATTTTCTGTTATCATTCTTTCTCTCTGGATTTTACCTTCTTATCATCGTATTCATGCTTCTGGCAGCTTTACCGTATCAAATGTCACGTTCGATCCAACAACCGGCATATTAAAGTTTGATTATACAGGAACTTTCGATAATGGTAATGTAGCGATACTGCAAAACGGAGGTCCCGGCATAAACCTATGGCAGGGCAATTTCAGTAGCTGTACAATGGGCACATGCGTAGATCAGACGACCCCAGGTACTCAGACTAGCTTAGATTATGGAGTTACATCAGTTACTCTTCATGACAATAGCGGTGATGTCTCGCAAGTCTTAAACTATCCTCTGCCTTATGCCACTACTAACTCTCCTATGTCCGCTTATACATCAGTTGTCAACGGCTGGGTTCAAGATGGCAACACTTGGACATATGCATCAGCAGATTCACCGACATTTACAGCGACAACTTCAGGTGATCTTACTGGTATTTATACTCCTGGCATGAGGATTAAATTGACGCAGTCATCTACAATAAAATACTTTCTTATTACCGGAGTATCCTTTTCTTCTCCTAATACAACCATAACACTTTATGGGGGGACTGATTATACTCTTGCAAATTCCACAATCAGCAACATATATTTTTCAACAGAAAAAGCACCTCTGGGTTTTCCTTTGGATCCAGCAAAGTGGTCAGTTGAAGTCTCTGATTCACCATTTACCTATGAAAGCAGTCCTACAGCAAACACATGGTATAACATAGGTGGAGATTCGATAACTGTTCCTATCGGAATTTGGGAACTGTCATATTCAACAGATTTCGGATGGGATAGCGGCACAGCAGCGGGATACTGGGCTTTTGTTACGTTATCTACATCTAGCAGCAGTCAGAGTGACGCTGATATGACAAAAGAAATCTCAACTGGCAACAACAGCGTTTCTGATTATGGATCTGCCTCTGAGAGCGAGTTTATTAATTTAACAAGTAAAACAACGTATTATTTGGATGAAATGACAGGTGCTACTGGATTGGCGCATCTCTACGGCGGTGGGAATCCAGCTGATCCTACCAATCTAAAAGCAGTAAGCTCATATCTGTAAATTCATAGATAGAGAAGAAAAAGGACGCCCTTATTTATTATCAAATAAACTTAACTGGCTCTTGCATATAGAGCCTTAATCCACTATAAATAGAAACTAATGAAAAAAAAGGCTGAGAGAATATTGGATCAACTCCTTGTGAGTACTGGAGATATGGCGTTGAAGAGGCGCGCGAAGAAAATTATCATGGGACTTGATCCTCAGGAAAAAGAAAAAATTCTCGATGTCGGTTGTGGTGATGGATATTATCTTTATCTTCTTGATAATCTCGGATTAAAACTTCATCTTACAGGAACAGATTTTGATCCAAATGGATTGAAAAACGCACGGAAGAATTTGCGTAAAACAATTCCACTTGTTCAAGCAGACCTTATGAAAAAATTGCCATTCAAAGATAATACCTTCGATAAAATTGTTATGTCTGAAGTTGCAGAACATTTGCCCAATGATGTAAAAGGACTTAAAGAAGTTTACCGCGTTCTCAAACCAGGCGGCACTTTGTGTCTTACTGTACCAGATGCTAACTATCCATTTTTGTGGGATCCGGTAAATTGGATTCTTGAAAGGACAACAGGCAAACATATCCAAAAAGGATTTTGGGCCGGCATTTGGAATCAGCACATCAGACTCTACAAAAGAAGTGATATCGTAGCTGTGATGAAAAAAGCGAAATTTCAAGTGGAAGATGCCGGAGCGGTTACCTGTTGGTCGCTGCCTTTTAATCATTACATTATCAATCTTGTAGCGCGTGCGTTATACGGGGGAAGATTGTCCGCAACAACTGCGGCATCTGTTAGTAAGTACAAAAAAAATCCAAAGAGGCCGATGGTTCTTGATGTAGCATTTGGTTTGGTCAATGCCATAGATAAACTGAATGACATGTACCAGTCAAAAGAAATAGGCGTCTCCGTTTTTGTAAGAGCTGTCAAATAATAATTGTGGTAGTTCAGCATTACAGATCCCGTTTCCAAATATAATGATAAAGAAAAAATCTTCATCAAAAGACAAACCGCATTTTTTATTCTTCGCATATGCTGCTGTTGGAAGTGGAATTTCAGGGAGTGACCGGATTTTTATTGAACTAGCCAAACGCTGGAATAAAACTAACGATGTACATATCTATGTAACTGAAGAAGGTTTGGCTATGACAAAAAAACAGGAACTGTCAGATAAGCATATTCATGTAACAAAAATGAATCAATGGTATGCATTTAGTTTCCTTGGTCACTATATTGCACGAATTATTCTTGGCATCTATAAGGGGTTATCATTGACACTTGATAACCCAGAGCAAACGATTATTTATTCTGCATCGGAATTCTGGATGGATTCTTTACCAGGTTTGTTTCTAAAATTGCGTTATCCTACTGTTTGCTGGGTAGGTACATGGTATCAAACCGCACCAAATCCTCTGGCCGGATTTGCAGAAGGAGATAGAAAAGAAACATACCGTTTTAAAGCCTTGTTATATTATCTTGCGCAATTGCCAATCAAACCATTACTAGGACGATTTACAGACTATATCATTGTCAATAACGAAGATGAGCGAAAACGTTTTTCTAGACACAATAAAAAAAATAAGATTATTGTTTTAATTGGAGCAGTGAATCTTGATGAAATTGATTATTATAAAAAAAAGTTTGCTCGAATTGCGAAAAAATATGATGCGATTTTTCAGGGAAGATTTCATCCTCAGAAAGGTGTTGTAGAAATGATTGAGATTTGGAAAAAAGTTACGCAGAAGATGAGCAATGCACAATTGATTATGCTCGGGGATGGACCATTAATGCCAGTAGTTAAACAAAAAATTGTTGAATTTGGTTTGGAGAAAAATATTATGTTGACAGGTTTTATGTTTGATGGAGAAGAAAAATATAAACTATTTAGTCAAAGTAAAGTTGTAGTTCATCCGGCTTTTTATGATAGTGGTGGTATGGCCGCAGCTGAAATTATGGCATTTGGTTTGCCATGTGTCGGTTTTAATTTAAAAGCATATGAATCGTATTATCCAGTTGGTATGGTAAAAGCTGAAATTGGGGATATAGATCAATTTGCTGAAAATATTATAAAATTACTTAAAAATAAAAAATTGTCGAATGATATCGGCAATAAAGCCGAAGAAATTATTCATAAAAAGTATTCATGGGATAAACGCGCTAAAGAAGTGTATAATGCTATTGCGTCATGAGGAAATCACCCTTAGTTTCAATTATTATTCCAACCAAAAATTCACAAAAGTTTTTAAAGAATTGTCTGGAAAGTATAAAAAAACAGACATATAAAAAGATACAACTTATTATTATTGACAACCATTCCACTGATAAAACGGTAACAATAGCAAAGAAATATACAAAAGAAGTTTTTACCAAAGGACCCGAACGAAGTGCTCAACGCAATTTTGGTGCAAAAAAAGCAAAAGGGGAATATCTCTTTTTTTTGGATTCGGATATGGAACTTTCATCAACAGTAGTGAGTGAATGTGTCTCAGAAGTGGAAAAAAATCCTAAAATAAAATCACTTATTATACCGGAAGAATCAATTGGAGAAGGTTTTTGGGCAGCGTGTAAAAAATTGGAGAGAAGTTTTTATATAGGAGTAGAATATATGGAAGCAACCAGATTTTTTGAAAGGAAAGCTTTTTTGAAAGTAGGAGGTTACAATGAAAGTCTAATCAGCGGAGAAGATTGGTATCTTTCACAGCAGCTGGAAAAATACGGCAAACTTGGGAGAATTAAGAGTATGGCGTATCATAATGAAGGGAACTTATCTTTACTGAAAACAATTGAAAAAAAATTTTACTATGCACAATTTATTTCGCAATATATAAATTTGCAGGATAATTTACATATAAAAGAGCAGATGAGTATAACAAAAAGGTATGCATTATTCTTTTCTCAGCCAAAAAAATTATTCAAAGATCCGGTACTTGGTATAGGAATGTTATTTTTAAAAACATGCGAATTCGGATTTGGAGGTATGGGATATCTATTTGCTTCCAAAAATAAGAAAAATAAATAATTTTATGTTGGTTTCAGTAATTATTGTTAATTATAACGCAAAAAAATGGCTCGATAAGTGTATTACTTCTATTCTCTCACAGACGCACAAAAATATTGAAGTTATACTGACAGATAATGCATCTACAGATGGAAGTGTAGAATATGTTGCAAAAAAATTCCCAAAAGTAATTATTAGAAAAAGCAACTCTAATCGAGGCTATTCTGGAGGCGCTAACTTCGGAGCAAAATACGCAAAAGGAGACTTTTTTTTGATTGTAAACACGGACATGTATCTTGAAAAAGATTTTTTGGAAAAAAGCCTTAAAGCATTTGCTGAAAATTCCAAACTTGCAATTCTTCAATCAAAGATTGTTCATATGAATGATCACAATGTTATCGATACTTGTGGGGGATTTTGGACAGATACAACATTTCTTTACCATTATGGGAATAGTAAAAATGCTTCCTTGCCTATTTATAACAAACCTTTTCCTGTTTTTACTGTTAAGGCTGTTGCAGTAGTGGTTCGTGCCTCAGTTGTAAAACGCATCGGGCTTTTTGATGATGATTTTTGGTGCTATTATGAAGAAACGGATTTTTGTCATCGTGCTTGGCTCTCTGGATATGAGTGTTGGTATTATCCATCAGCAAAAGTTTTTCATGAGGGAGGAGCTACAACGCTAACTTTTCCCAATGATTTTGTTCAGTTTCATAATTTTAAAAATAAAACTCTATCCTTTCTAAAAAATTTTGAAGAGTCTTCTTTGGTGACAATAATTCCAAAATTTATTGCATTAAATATTTTACTTAGTGTTATTTGGCTTTTTCAGGGCAAGTGGAAACACAGTCTGAGTCTTTATAAAGCGTTTATGTGGAATATTCAGCGTATTCCTCAAACCCGTAAAAAACGCGCTCGTATTCAAAAACTAAGGGCAAAAAGAGATAGTGAATATATGAAAATATGTTTAAAAAATCCGCGTCTAAGTTATTATTATCATTTGTTGACCATTCAGTTTGATAAATATTCAGATTTATGAATTACATAATAAGATCTTTCGTTTTGGATATACAATTTATGAATTTAGATTTGGCTGTATGGCAAAAGATACAGTTTATCTCAACCAAATATATTGTCCTATTTAAGAATTATTTTTTTGGGTTTACAGCAGGTGTTTCATATGCATCCATTTTTGGCAAAAGGTACTATTATGACGATAAGTTTGGAATTGCGTATTTACAAAGTCTTTATGTAGATAACGCTTTTTTAAAAAAATATATATCATCGAAAAGTACCATTATTGACATTGGCGCAAATATCGGCCAATTTAATTTTTTTTGTTCACAGTACCTTAGAGCGAGTAAAATTTATAGTTTTGAACCGGTCAAGAGAAGTTTTGATCTTTTGTCAAAAAATGCTGACAAAAATATTTATAATTATGCGATTTCAACAAAGAAAAATGAAACCTTTTTTATTCCCGTTACGACGTTAATGGCGTCGAAATATAAATTAACTCAAGATGATGAACATGAAAAAATAAAAGGCATGCGGTTAGATTCTTTTGTCAAAAAAAATCATATAGCAAAAATCGGTCTTTTCAAGATTGATACGGAAGGTTCAGAGTATAACGTACTTGAAACAAGTAAAAATACCATAAAAAAATCAAAATATATTCTTTTAGAGGCAAGTGTTAAAAGACAGTCTTCAGGTAATATATGGGACTGTATTGGCTTATTGAGACGTTCTATACCAAATATCCTTCTCTCTAAAACTGGGAGAATATTTAAAGAACATGATAAAATCGTAGCAGTTGATTTATTATTTAAACGAAATTAAAAAAATGAAACAGAAAGTTATTTGTCCAGTTTGTTTTTCAGATCAAGTAAATTTATATCTAAAAACATATAACCAACATGGAAAAACTCTTTTGCAACATAAAGAGAAATTTTCATATTGCCGTTGCACTAATTGTCAGACAGTATTTCTTATAGGAGTTGCTTTTACAAAAAATTATTATCATCGGTATTATACATTTCCAGAAGTAACAGAACAGTCAAGTATAAAAAATAAGCTTGAAAAATTTCTAAATAAGAAAGGTGTTACAAAAAAGATAGCTGTAATAGAAGAATTAGTGGATAATCATAAAGGTAAAATTCATCTCTTGGATATTGGATGTGGGGCCGGGGACTTCTTAGCAAGTTTGGACAATAAAAAGTACAACGCCGTTGGTATCGAAAAAGACAAAAAAGAATACACAATTTGTAAACAAAAAAATCTTACAGTATACAATGCTGATATCTATAATCATAATTTTGCGGGAGAAAAATTTGATGTTATAACGTTATGGCATGTTATAGAACATATTCCCGATCCACATAAGCTATTAAAAAAAGTTAAGACATTATTAAAGAAAAACGGAGTACTTATTATGGCAACTCCAAATGCAGATTCTCTCGGATTCAAGTATGCAAAAGAAAAATGGTTTCATCTTGATGCGCCTCGTCATATCATTCTTTATGGCAAGAAGGGGATGGAGGAATTAAGTATTCGTAATGGGTTGGACATAAAAAAACAATTCTCTCAAACATTCGAATTTCCTCTTGATTTATTTTGGTCAATTAACCATTTACCAATTAAATATCTTTTTTATCCTTTGTATCCGTTAATGAAAAAAATGAGCCAGGAAACAATAACATATGTTCTTATAAAGTCTGATGAAAAATAAATCACTAATTCTTTTTATTATATGTTTATTATTACTTTTTATCCCATTTGCCATTTGGGGCAATACCTATCTTGTTGGAGGGGATGATACAAGGCTTTATTACGTTTTTCCATTTCAATTTCTTAAGAATTATGCGTTCAACATAATTTCTGATAACACACTTGCTGGAGCTATGACAGGTTATACATCTGTCGCGTATATTGCTCCCATGTTTTTCATTTTTTGGATTTTTAAATTTATACCTTATGTTAGTACTCAACTGTTACTGTACGGTCTTAATTTATCTCTTGGCTTTTTAGGATTTTATACACTGATAAATTTATGGATACGGCCTAAAAATACAAAAGAATTTAGTGCCAATATAATTGGTAGTATATTTTATGTGACATCGATTTATCTCGTAAAAACGATGTATACAAATCAGTTGTTGTCGATTTATTTGATATCGGTTCTGCCATGGACTCTTTATCTTTTTTTTAAAGGTGTAAAACAAAAAAAAGTTGTTTTCGTTCTGTTAAGCGTAATCGTTTTCTCACTATTTAGTAGTACGATCAATACTCTCCCGTGGTGGGCAGGAATCATACTCGTTTTATTACCGCTTTTTCTGTATGAATTTCTTCTTCAGAAAAAAATCTTTTTCATCTACTCTTGTGTTTTCATTGCTTTATTTTTTCTTCTTAATTTTTACTGGATTTTTCATTTTATTTATCCATACATTCATCCAGTGGGATTACAAAGTATATTTCAGTATTATTCTTCGACAAATTTCATCAAAGATAATATCCGTATTATTACTGGAGTTGCAGGGTTATTTACACCGCTAAATATTCCTTTTATACAAATGGATTCAAATTTTGCTAATGATATTTCTCTTATATTATTACCCCAAAGCATTTTTTTTGCGTGTATTATTGCAGCTGGTTTAATCACATTGCGGAATAAGGAAGAAAAAACAATTGTATATTTTGTCGTATTATTTTCTTTCCTTCTTTCTTGGTTTTTCTTTTCTCCAAATATTGGTCTTTACGGTACAAATGTTTTTCTTTTTTTTGGTAATCATATTCCGTTTTTTACTATGTTTCGAAATATGTTTGATAAATTTGCTCTTCCTCTTGCTTTTATGTATGCATTTGCCTTGTCCATCAGTTTGCAAATTATTTTTAGATTTATTCGACTAAAATGGATCTCAACTGGTTTGATAATTTTACTTGCCATAATACTTTTATTCACATCAGTATCAAATGCTCTTTTTTTGAAAAAACAAATAAATCCACTTACTACATTCTCTGGAGAATTTAATTCTGATTTTATGAAGATGGTCTCATATCTCCCTAGTCTTGACAACGCGTCGAGGGTGGCATGGATTCCTCTTAACGCACCAACATACACTAGTGTAGAAGATGGTAAGTATCCTGGACACTTTTATTCAGGGTTGTCACCTCTTAGAGAACTAGCAAATATGTCAGATTATGCAGGAGGATTTAGTTTTATCACCTCAACAGATCTTTTCTTAGGGGATAGACTTTTTACTTTACTTGATCAGGGTAAATACATGCAAGTTGGAAAAATATTGCAGCAAAGAAATACTAAATATATTATCGTAGATCATCAATTACCACCTCCATATTTGCAATCATTTTATTATGGTGGAGATAGTCTGAAGCTTCTAAATGATCAGGGAAACTCATTTCAGAAAATTATTCTTGGGAGAAAAATAAAAGATTTTGGCAGCAGATATTCTCTTTATTCTATTAATCCAAGATTTGAAAATAATAAGTTGTATTTAACAGAAAGTTTTTCAACGTTTCCGAAAGAGTTTAGTAATCTTAGTTATAAAAGACTTACTAGTTACTCATATGACATTTCAATTACTCATTTAAAAAAGACCGAAAAACTTATATTTCTTGATCCCTATTATCAGGATTGGAAACTTAGTCTTACGTCTCAAAACGGCTCAGAACAAGAGTATGCGGCGAATGATAACGTAGTATTTGGATACGCAAATGGTTGGAATATAGATCCTGAAAAAATCAAAACACAATCTGGTGAGGGCTATTACAGCGCAAATCCAGACGGTAGTATTAATATTACACTGCGATTATATTTTGCTATTCAAAGATATTCATTTTTTGCTTATGCTTTAAGCGGCATTACTTTTTTGATCTCTTGTTGTTATATTCTCTATTTTTTTATAAAACCTAATAAGCCGGTAATATGATACAATTCAATCGATAGACACAACTCATGATAAATCGGCCACCGGTAAAAGTTACTATATACGCTGTGTTAAAATTTCTTCTGATAATTGCTGCAGCTTTTATATTTATACAAACGTCTTTAGTACTTATTGATATAAAACATAATGGTTTTACAACCCTTGCCACAAATACTACTGCTGTTATTACTTCAACAAACCGTCATGATTATTCTTTTAATTTTGCAGTAAGTGACAATTATTTGGGAAGTATAAGTTTGCCACTCACGGTGGGTCATAATGGAAATGTACAAATTAAACTTAAAGAAAAAGGTGCAGCAAATTGGTATTATCAGGGAAGATATACTACTACTGGTATCCAGTTATTGCCACTCTATCCCGTTGGCTTTCCTATTATTGCCAATTCTAAAAATAAACAATATCAAGTAGTTATTGAACCCTCAAAATCTACGAAGTCGGCAAGCGTTTTTCTTAGCTCTAAAAATATTACGACAAAATACTCATATCCGAGAAGTGTTCTTTTGCATAATAAAAAAATGTTTGTCACTTTTCTTGTCAACAAATATTTTGAATCAATTTCATGGGCAACGATATTTTTTTCGTTAATACTTGGGATATTTTTTATTAATCCACAAAAAATCATAGCGAAATTTAGAAAAGTTTTAAAGATTTCTATATCGGAGATAGGACAGGAAAAAATATTAAAAAATATCATACCTCTCTTTTTATTCTGTTTCTTTTTTTATTCAAGTTTGGTCCAAAGTAATTTTTCGGGCGCTCTCGGTTGGCTGGTAGGATTTTGTTTGCTATGTGTATTACTTTTGAGCATAGGTGAGCAATTATTATTTGTTGTGCCTATTTTCTTTTTTGTGCTTTTTTTGATCATCCTCTTTACTGGTTTCTACACATTTGCAGAGATAGTAATAAGTCTTGTTTGGGTTTTTCTTTTTGCTGGTATACTGCAGGTCTTTTTAAATTTTTTTATGAGGTTTTTAAAGAGTAAAGAAACTGTATATATAAAAAAATGGGTATATAAAATTTTTTGGGTCATAGCTTTTTTAGCATTTCTTATTGCTGCAATAGACAAAACATATATTCTCGGAGGTGATGATTCACGAGTTTACTTTCTTTATCCTGTAATTTATTTCCAAAATTTTGTTGCGAGCAATGGATTGAATGGGGGAGTCAGCAGTGTAATTAATTCATTACCGACAACAAGTATGGCTCAATTCGCAATTTTCAGTATTGTTTTAAAAGCAATTTTTGCGCCGTTAAATCTTCAAGCGACATTATTTGTATTGAATATCATCGGAGGCCTCGTATTCTTTTATGTACTTATAGATTACATCTTTCCTGGGAAGCGGTTTGAATATTTCATTGCACGGAGTTTAACAAGTTTATTTTATGTATTTTCTATTTTCAACTTTTATACACTTTTCAATTCTTTATTAATTGCGCAGTTTCTTATAAGCATGTTTCCGTTAAGTATGTATCTCTATATTAAAGGAATAAAAGAAAAGAAATACTATCTGCTTTGTTTATGTGCAATTATATGGTCAGTATTTTCTTTTGTACTAATTTCATTACCATGGTTTGCAGCGGCTTTTATAGCTTTTATACCTGTACTTGTTTTTCTATTTTGGAAAGAGAAAATAAAATTTATTATTTTGAACATTCTTTTTGGAATTTTACTTTTACTTTTAAATGGATATTGGATTATTGCTGCATCGAGTTCATCCCTATCGAATAGTAATATTTCTACGAATAACTCGATTGTATCTGCTCAATACCGCAATCAAAATGCTCAAGGTATTACTGGTACATCGCAAATTAATAAAATATTTTTCCCATTAGTAAATTTGTATCACTATGACATACAAAATAATTTCAGATGGCCCTATTTACAAATATTTACATCATGGTATTTGAAACTTGTTATTTTTAACAGTGTTTTTATTATTTTTATTCTTTGGACAGGGGTAAAGATAAAAAACAATCAGTTTAGAAAAGCATATATCACATGCTCATTGGGATTTCTTCTAATACTTTATTTATTTACGGTAAATATTGGAAATGCCGGCATAAAGTTGTTCGTATTTTTAACTAACTATCTCCCAGGATTTGTAATGTTCCGGAATATGTATGATAAGTTTGGGTATGCAATGGCCTTTAGTTTCTCGTTATTATTACTTGTTTGTCTTAATTACTTTCTTACCAGTAAAATAAACATACTATATAAGCGAGTAGTTACAATCTTTTTTTTCTTTGTTATTCTTCTAAACGCGTTTCCTTTTTTAACCGGAGCATTTTATGCTTTGCCGGTGTGGACAACCCATAATACATATACAACAACAACAGGTTTCAACCATGATTATATCAATTTGGTTAGTTATGTA
Source organism: uncultured Gammaproteobacteria bacterium (assembly GCA_964549385.1). Taxonomy (GTDB): domain Bacteria; phylum Patescibacteriota; class Microgenomatia; order Levybacterales; family UBA12049; genus JACDET01. The sequence goes on along the minus strand of CAZJVI010000001.1, from coordinate 8,903 downwards.
AGGAATCAATCAAATCCTTCACGGTATCTTTGGATTCCACTTAATACAGGTAATATATCTCAAATACAAGACGAGAATCAAAAAAATCATTTTTATAGCGGAGTGAGTCCGCTTTTGTTACTATCAGGGAAAAACGATTATTCAGGTCTTATGAGCTTTGGAAGGATAGGGAGTGAAATTAAAAAGGACATGCGTGAAGGAGATTACGAACAATTAGGAGGAATTTATCAAAAATATAATGTCCGGTATATTATTGTTAATAATACGGTTAGCAAAGATATTAAACAAAGCTATATATGTGTTGATACTATTAATATTTGTAATCTTCAGGATAGTAAATATAAGAAATATTTTCTGGGTAAAAAAATTAAAAATTTTGGGTCACGTTATACGCTTTATGAAATAAATCCTCGATTTTTAAATGATACGATATATCTCACCCAAAATGCCTTTAATGTTCCGGATAGCAGTCAGCAGGATATACAATATAGAAAAATTTCAAACCAAGAATATATTGTCAATATAAAGCGTTTGCAGCAAAATGAAGAACTCGTTTTTTTAAATCTTTATTTTCCGAATTGGAAATTATACACACAAGACAATATTCCCTTGCCTAAGAGTAATCATACAAAGATATTTAATTATGCAAACGGATGGAGTATTAATAAAGATGTCATTATTTCTAATCTTCCTAAGTCCGCTTATATCAAAAATTCCGACGGCTCGGTATCTGTCACTTTGCGTTTAAAGTTTGTCCAAAACGGAATTGGTGGCATTTTAGCCACAATGGCTGTTTTAGCATATGCAGCAATTTTTGTTTATGCTTTAATAGTTTTAGTAAAGTATAAATGGAGGGACAAGTTATCTCATGAATCTAAAAAAAACTGAAATAGTAATTCTTATTTTTATTTATGGCGTTGTCTTTATTGATATTTTATTGTCGGGAATAAAAATTGAAATCCTTGCGGTAATTATAGGATTGGCGCTATATCTTTTCTCCGCAAAAGTGAAACAGTTGCAAAATATATTTTTTATTTCTGCAATTATTCTTCTTATTTTTGCAGTTATATTATATTGTATTAATTCGCAATATCTTCCTTATAATTCCGCTGCAAATTGGGCATATTTTTTCTTCTTATTTGGAGTCCTGAAAATGCTGTTCGAATTAAAGTTTGATAAAAACAAATAATTACAATGAATCCGTTAACAAATAAAACATACCTTCTAACTTTTTTATTAGTTATAATTTTAATTCTAATTATATTTCCTTTTATTTTTTCTAATCACTTGATTTCTGGTGGGGACTATACATTATTAACAACTACTTATTTACAGTTCATTTCTCATAATTCATTTTCTTCGTGGGTTAGTACCTATGATTTTGGACAAAACGCTACTGCGTTACTAAATTATGCTCCATATAATTTTTTGATGGGTGTTGCTGCAAGTATAGTTAATTGGAATGGTGTTATTATTGAAAGAATTTTTTGGTGGATACCTTTTTTTATCTTAGCTTTTGTTTCGCATTTTTTCCTTATAAAAATTGTATCAATTAAAAAATTTGGTTTTCTTTCTACATTTATTTTTCTTTTTAATACCTATACATTAATGATGTTAGGCGGCGGACAAATAGCCGGTGTAGGGATGGCATATGTAATGATGCCGATTGTGCTTGTGAATTTTATAACATTAATTGATAGTTTGGATCTGAATCGTTTAAAAGGATTACTTACGAGTAAGGAAATTGTCAAAAAAGTTCTACTTTGTGGATTACTTTTTGCGCTTCAGGCAATTTTCGATTTACGCTTCGCGTACGTAACTCTTTTTGCAATCGGAATATATGCACTGTTAAAAATAGGGGTAACGATTTCAAGAAAAAATGCGCGTTTTCTTACGCCATTCATTATTTATGCTTTTGTTATTCCACTTTGTATAACGGGTTTCATTCACGCCTTTTGGATAGTGCCAATTATTGTATTACATCAAAATCCTGTTGCGCAGTTTGGCGCAATTATTACTTCTGTCAAGTCAGTTCAGTATTTCAGTTTTGCAAAATTCGAAGATAGTATATCGCTTCTTCATCCATATTGGCCGCAAAATATTTTTGGTGAAGTATCTTTCATGCGTCCAGAATTTATTGTATTGCCGATTATTGCTTTTATGTCACTTTTGTTTATTAAAAAAGAAAAGAAAGAAAGTTTATATATTATATATTTTGCGCTGCTTGCCTTACTTGGTGCTTTTCTGTCAAAAGGTGCCAATGATCCTTTTGGTGGAATATATCTTTGGATGTTTGGACATATCCCTGGTTTTGTCATGTTCCGTGATCCGACAAAGTTTTATATGTTAGCTATTGTTTCTTACAGTATCCTTATCCCTTATAGTTTGTTCCAAATATCGAAAAGAGTATCAAGTATTAAGTATCAAGTATTAAAGAATTATGGAGCATATATTGTTGGAATTGTTTTTATTCTTTTTTGGTTATGTACAATTCATCAGGCAGTTCTGGGACAACTTACCGGAACATTTATTTCTCAGCCAGTATCCTCAGATTATAAAAAACTTAATTCTTTTCTTTCCTCTCAAAATTCTTATTTCAGAACTCTGTGGCTACCTGTCCGACAAAAATATGGTATGTATTCACTTAATCATCCTGCACTTTCGGCAAATGATTTTCTCCAAGTTTATTCACCAAAAAGTATAATAAAAGCTATTTCACAACCATCTGTAAAAAGAGTTCTTGAGGATTCTTCTATCAAATATATTGTTGTTCCTGATGACACCGATGGAACAATTTATCTTACTGATAGAAAATTTGACAAAAAACAATATACATCGTATGTTACTTCTTTAGAAAAAATAGGTTGGTTAAAACAAGTTAAGAATTATGGTAAGAATAAAGTTTTTGAAGTATTACATACTAAGTCTCATTTCTGGAGTCCTGATACTCATATTGTTATTCACGATAACGAAATTGAACAAACAAAATATATGGTAACAATCAAAAATGGAAAGAAAAATCAACGAGTGGTATTCTCAGAAAACTATGATTCTTTCTGGAAAGCCCAGTTAGGCAATACTATTCTTTCTTCACAAAAGTTTGATGGTCGTTATAATAGTTTTATATTACCAAAAAATGGCAATTACTCAATGACACTTTCTTATGAACCGCAAACGTGGGTTAATAGAGGAATGATAATAAGTATTATTACAGCGGTTATCGTGATTAGTTTAATTATTTTTTTATAATTATGTTTCATTTATTAAAACCACAAGATATTATTTTTTTATTAATAATTGTTTTTTTATTTATAAAAAAGAATCCAAAATTTTTAGTATATGCTGGATTACTATGTTTGATTCTTTCAATACCTTTATTTGCTTTTTGGATATTTTTTACGGCAGAGCGGTTAATTATGTATGCTGCTGGATTTTTGTTTGCATCAATTATTTTATTTCTAATCTAAGTCTATTAAACGGTTATTGATTTAATAAATTATGAAAAACCAATATAACGAATATTTCAAAAATCATTATAAAAGTACTTTCAGTGTAAAAGATATTGAGAATTATCAAAAATGGTTTACAGCTCAATGGAATTTTATTAACAAACAGATTGCTATTGAAAAAGATGAAAAAGTTTTAGAAATCGGGTCTGGCGTTGGAGGATTTTACGCTTTTTTAAAAGGGAAAGATATTGATTATATTGGATTAGAACCCGACAACCAAGCGATGAAATTTGCAAATGCATTTTTTAGAAAAAAAATATTTCATTCCATTTTTTTAGAAGAATTTTCTACAGAGGAAAAATATAATAAAATTTTTGCTTTTGAAGTGCTAGAACATTTAGAAAATCCTTTAGCCAGTATTGACAAAATTTATAACTTACTAAAAAAAGATGGTATTTTTTGTGGGACATCACCATACCCATATTATAAAAATATTGTAGCTGATAAAACGCATTTATCTGTGTTACATCCTGAAAATTGGAGACATTTATTTTTGTTAAATGGCTTCAAAAAAGTAACATTATATCCTATGTCTTTTTTCCCTTATATATGGCGAGTGAATAAACATCTTAACTACCGTATACCCTTTTATGTATCTTTTGAAGGTTTTATCTCAACGTGTTTAATTATCGCAAAAAAATAATATTCAAAAGAATTTTTCTATATATTTTGGATTAAGCGTAAAAAATGATACAATTACATCATTATGGTGAGTGTTATTGTGCCTGCAAAAAATGAAGGAGAGGGAATTCAGACGTTTTATGACGAAATGATGAAGTATCTTCCGACTGCTTCCAAAGACTACGAAATTGTTTTTATTGACGACGGCTCCACTGATAACACGCTTACCGTTCTTAAAACATTTGTTCAAAAAAACAAACACATCAGAGTTTTTTCTTTTAAGCGTCACCGTGGAAAAGCTGATGCTCTTGCGTATGGATTTGCTCACGTAAAGGGTGACATAGTTATCACAATGGATGCAGATTTGCAGGACAAGCCGTCAGAAATTAAGAAATTTCTTGATAAACATAAAGAAGGTGCAGATGTTGTTTGTGGTTGGAGAAAAGACCGGAAAGACAAACAAAAAATGGTCTTTATTTCTAAATTTTTTAACTATGTTATTGGAAAACTATTCGGTTTGAAATTGCATGATATTGATTGCGGATTCAAACTCTTTAGAAAGGAAGCTGTAGAAAATCTCAATATTTACGGTGGTTTATATCGGTTCATTCCACTTCTTCTATATCAGGAAGGGTATAATGTTGACGAAGTAGTTGTGGAGCATGAAGCGAGACATTTTGGTGAATCAAAATATGGATTTTCAAAAGTATGGAAGAATTTGCCTGATCTATTTACGATGTTTTTCCTTACAAAATATCGTACTCGTCCGCTTCATTTCTTTGGCGTAATTGGTGGGTTATTTTTGCTTGTTGGTTTCATCATTTTGCTTTATTTGACATATATTCATACATTTTTGGGGCAGCAAATTTACCGCCGTCCAATTCTTTTCGGAGGAGTTTTGTTAGTGATTAGTGGCTTTCAAGTTTTCTTTACCGGATTTCTTGCGGATCTTATGATCAATCTTTCTTATTCATCTCCAGGTGAGGCAAACAGCCCTCGTAATTTTCCGCTCAAGTATACAAGCGATCCTTCAAAACAATGACAAGAAGAGCTTTATGCTACAATAAATGAGGATTATTTTATGAAAATCGGGATTGATATTTCTCAACTTGCGTACGAAAAGACTGGTGTCGCGAATTATTTAAAGAGTTTGGTTTCCAGTTTGATTACTTTAGATAAAGAGAACGAATACATATTGTTTTATTCTTCTTTGAGGAGAAATTTTCAATTTTCAATTTTCAATTTTCAATCAAATTCCAATGTAACAATTAAACAATACAAATTTCCCCCAACGATTTTGGATTTGTTATGGAATAAATTGCATATTATGCCGATTGAGAATTTGATAGGGGATGTGGATGTTTTTATTACCTCAGATTGGACCGAACCGCCTACCAAAAGAGCGAAAAAAATGACAATTCTTTATGATTTGATTGTTTATAAATATCCGCAAGAAACAGCTGATAAAATTGTTGCCACACAAAAGCGAAAATTGGCATGGGTAAAAAAAGAATCGGATATGATACTGTGTATTTCTGAAGCAACAAAGAAGGATGCAAGTGAGATTTTAGGAATAAACGAAAAACAATTAGAAGTAATTTATCCAGGAGTTTAGTTTAAAATTATGATAATAGGAATCGATGGCAATGAAGCCAATGTAGAAAAAAGAGTAGGTATTAGCGAATATGCGTATCAACTATTATTGCAATTTGCATCTGATACTTCTTTGCGGGATAAAAATATAAAGTTCGTTATTTATCTCAAAGACAAGCCGCTTACAAGTTTGCCAAAAGCAAATAAATTTTGGGAGTACCGCGTTTTGAAACCTGGGAAATTGTGGACGCAGTGGCGTCTGCCGCTTGATTTATATCTCCATAATCCTCGACCTGATGTATTTTTTAGCATGACTCATTATGCACCGCGCTTTTCTCCGATGCCAACCGTTGTCTCAATTATGGATGTTGCGTATGAACGATTCCCTGAGATGTTCAATGCATCAGATTTATATCAGCTTCGTAATTGGACAGCGTATTCAGTTAAGAATGCAAAGAAAGTCTTGACTATTAGTGATGCAAGCAGAGATGATATAATCAAAGCATATACTGTCTCAAAGGATAAGGTTATTACGACTTATCCGGGGATAAAAAATATTTTTTCATTGGAACCCCATGTCTATGGTATGAATCAGTTACAAAATAAATATCATATTTCAGCCAATTTTATCCTCTTTGTAGGTACTTTGCAGCCTCGAAAAAATATCGTAAGATTAATTGAAGCATTTTCAAAATTAGGAATCAGAGAAGAGGATTTTGAGATTAAGGATTTAGAGCTCATAATTATTGGTAAAAAAGGCTGGCAATATGAAGAAATACTTGCCGCACCAGAGAAATTTGGTGTTGAAGATCGAGTAAAGTTTTTGGAAAATATCCATGATGATGAATTGGATATATTTTACAAACATGCCTTGTGTTATGTTCTTCCAAGTCTTTATGAAGGTTTCGGATTGCCTGTACTTGAGGCAATGCAAAGGGGTTGTCCAGTAATAACAAGCAATATCTCCAGTCTGCCAGAAGCGGGTGGAGATGCAGCTATGTATGTTGATCCAGAAAATGTTAACGATATCGCTGAAAAGATGAATAAATTGATTAACGATAAAAAATTACGTGAAGAGCTTGTTGAAAAAGGGAAAAAACAAGTGAAAAAATTCAGTTGGGAAAAAGCAGCGAAGGAGACATTGGAGGTTTTACAACAGGTTGCGGGAAAAAGTTAACGTGTAATTCGTTAACCATTAACAATATGATGACTAAGAAGATTATGAATAGAATACGTACAATTAGTTTAGAGTTTATTATTGCTTTATTGCATCTTATTGGTCATTTTCCTTCGCATTATGTAAGGAGATTTTTTTATCGTATCGCTGGAATGAAGATTGGAGCGGGTTCAACACTTCATATGGGAGCGCGATTTTATAATCCTTCGAATATCATAATTGGTAAGGATACTATAATCGGTGAGGGTGCAGTTTTGGACGGAAGAGCCAAACTCAAGATCGGTGATCATGTTGATATGGCATCAGAAGTGATGATTTATAACTGCGAGCATGACATCGCAAGCGATGATTTTCATGCTTCAAGCGGAGATGTTGTTATCGAAGATTATGTTTTTTTGGGTCCACGCGTTATTATTCTTCCAGGTGTGACAATTGGTAAAGGAGCAGTTGTTGCTGCAGGTGCTGTTGTTACCAAAAATGTTGAATCTTTTGCAATTGTTGGAGGAGTTCCTGCAAAGGTGATTGGTGAGCGAAGTAATAAAGATCCGCATTATCGGTTAGGGAGAGCCGCGTGGTTTAGATAATAGATGAAGGTATTAGGTTTTAGGTACTAGGTTATAGATAATTCTTATTTTCTATTAGCTAAAACCTATCACCTAGTACCTATTATTTCGTTGTTGTTATTTTTTATCGATTTTGAGTATACTTTAATAATTGTATAATGAAGAAGTTTCTTGCTTTTCTTGATGATAATATACTTCGTTGGAGTATTGCTTTTGCAATCCTTTTTATCCCGCTCTATCCCAAACTCCCAAGTATTGGGATTTCACATGTATGGGTTTATATCAGGTTGGAAGATTTTGTCATTCTTCTTGTTACGGCAATCTGGTTTGTTCAATTATTGAGAAAAAAAGTTTCGCTTCCCCGACCTGAAGGATATTCATTAATTGCGTATTGGATAATTGGGCTTATCACGCTTATTTATTGTCTTATTTTTCTTGCTTCTCATATCCCTAATTTTTTCCCACTTGTTGCAGCTTTGGAGTACTTCAGGCGTATCGAATACATGATTCTCTTTTTTGCTGCGTATTCATCGGTGAGGAAGCAAAAGGATGTAATATTTTATCTCACATCACTGGGTATCTCGTTGGCATTTGTAACACTTTATGGTTTTGGCCAGAAATTTTATGAAGATTTATGGACGCTTTTTCCGACGTTTTTTGACAAATATCAATTCTGTTTTCCAGCATTTTTGACCGGTAATGAACAATTTGCCAAGGGTATTCCGTTATGTCTTGATCCTCTTTCAAGAATAGCATCGACATTTGGTGGTAATTATGATTTATCATCCTATCTTGTCCTTTTCATTCCGCTTTTTATCGCGTTATTCATTATGGTGAAGCGTTTAAAAATTAGAATTCTTCTTGCTCTACTTGTCATTTTTTCATTAGAACTTCTTAATTTTACTTCTTCACGAACGGCATATATTGCTTATTTACTTGGCGTGATGTCGATGCTCGTTATTTGGAAAAAGAAATTTTGGATTATTCCTGTTCTTATCATAAGTATCGGAGTTTTGTTTGTATTTAGTACCACGACACTTCAACGATTCGCCAAAACTATCCAGCAAGTTCAAATTGTCCAGGTACAACCAGGAAGTTCTCAGAAGGAAATACAAAATATTATTAAAAAATCCCAACAGAATCAGGCCAATACACAGCCGCAGTCTCCACCGCCGGGGACAGTAACGGTAGGGAGTTCTCAGAATGCGTTTAACACGAGTTCATCCAGTGCTGAATCCCAAGTTATCACTAATGCAGAGTTGCAGTCACTTCAGGAAAATATTTCATCTGTTTCAGGAAGCTTTTTGTTAAGTAAGGCGTACGCGCTTGATGTTTCTCTAACAACTCGTTTCCAGGCAGAATGGCCACGAGATTGGCTTGCTTTCTTGAGCAGTCCAGTTTTTGGGACTGGCTATTCATCGCTGACTCTTGCGTCTGATA